>CALMDO010000221.1 GCA_937862805.1 uncultured Bacteroidota bacterium | reverse complement strand
CTGGCCAGTCCTTTCCTGGTTCCTGAAATGATTCCGGGTTTCGATTTTGATCTTAAATACACCGTCACCTCCTTCGTTTTCTCAACCTCCACTTCGGCCGGCGAAGGAAGCGATGTCAGGGTCCAGGGAAACCGGTTAACCCCCGAAATCCTGAAAATTATCTCCAATGCCCGGAAAAACCAACGCATCTGGTTTGATGATATCTACGTTAAAGGGCCTGACGGAACCCGTAAAGTCAATACCAACCTTAGTTTGAAACTGAATTGATAAAGAGGAATCTTATGAAAAAGGTGCTTTTCATTGTTTTGACCTTGTTAGCCGTTACAGCCCTCGACTTAACAGCAAAGGCTCAACCCATCGAAGACCCCCCTCCCAGAGATGGCGTTTATGATAAAACTGCCATCAAAGAGGTACAACCCATCCCTTATCCTTACCTGCGTGAAGCAGACGTGGTTTGGACACGAAGGATCTGGCGGATCATCGATATGCGGGAAAAAATGAACCAACCCTTTTATTTCCCGGAAAAACCCCAGAACGACTGGCGCAGTTTCGTTCAAATCCTCATGGATGGCCTCCGTGAAGAGACCATCATTGCCTATTCACCCGAATCCGATCAGTTCCTGGTACCCATGAAATATACCGAGATCCGGGATAAACTCGAAAAAATAGATTCAGTCCGATTGCCTCGTCCGGATAATCCTGATATTATGTACGATACGGTGATCAGAAATGAATTCGACCCGGCCAATGTGAAAAAATTGAAGATCAAAGAGGACTATTATTTTGACCGGCAACGTTCAGTGATGGAAGTCCGCATCCTGGGAATCTGCCCGGTCGTGGATGAGATCGACAAAACAACCGGGGAAAAACGGTTCGAAAAAAACCTTTTCTGGGTCTATTTTCCCGAATGCCGGAACCTTTTCGCTAAAAACGAAATGTTCAACATGAAAAACGGATCAGCAGGAAGGCTCACTTATGATGATGTCTTTATGAAACGGATTTTCTCCAGTTATGTTTACAAAGAGGAAAATGTATACGACCGTGCGATCAATGAATACTCTGCCGGCGTTGATGCCCTGCTTGAAGCAGAAAATGCGAAAAACAGCCTTTTCGAATTTGAATCCGGTCTCTGGGAGTATTAATTCCTTAAAAGAAATAATAACGATTGAAAAAAGGGCCGGCGACATGACATCGCCGGCCCTTTTTTGTGAAACAGAAAAACGTAACTTTGTCTGGTATGCCTCACCATGCCCCAACCCATGAACTTCCTTGACACCCCCATCGAATACCTCAAAGGTATCGGCCCCGCAAGGGCAGAGGCACTCAGGAAAGAACTTTCACTTTTCACTTTCGGTGACCTGCTCACCTTTTTTCCTTTCCGTTATGTTGACAGAAGTAAATTTTATACCATCGCCGGAATCCGGGACGAAAATGCGTACATCCAATTAAAAGCACGCCTGGTCAGAGTCCGGAAGACCGGACAGGCCCGAAACCAGCGACTTATCGCCACCGTGCGCGATGAAACAGGAGAGATCGACCTGGTATGGTTCCAGGGAATCAAATGGATCGAGGAGAAGTTGAGCGCTCAGCAGGAATACATTATCTTCGGGAAACCGGTATTCTTCAACGGGAGATTCAACATACCTCACCCGGAGATTGAAGTTCCCCCCGAACACCCGTTACCCCTCAGTGAAACAATCCGTCCTGTTTATAGTACCACCGAAAAATTGAAATCCAAAGGGCTTGACTACAAGGGCATCGGGAAACTGATAAAAAACCTCCTCCTGAATCCTCAATTTGAAATCAAAGAATCACTTCCCCCGGAAATTCGCAAAACACTCCGCCTTCCTGATCGTCAGGAGGCTTTTGTGAACATTCATTTTCCACCCGACCAGGAAGCGCTGGACCATGCCAGAAAAAGGTTGAAATTTGAAGAGCTTTTCTTTATTCAACTCCGGCTTGCCAAACAGCGCACCAACCGGCTCCGAAAAAGCGAAGGAATTCGTTTTCAGAAAGTTGGTGAACATGTCAACAATTTCTACCATCACCACCTTACCTTTGAACTCACCAAGGCCCAGAAAAGGGTGGTCAGAGAGATCCGGGCTGATCTGGGCTCCGGAAAACAGATGAACCGGCTGCTCCAGGGAGATGTCGGCAGTGGAAAAACCTTGGTAGCCCTGATGACAATGCTGATCGCCTTAGACAACAGTTATCAGAGCTGCCTGATGGCGCCGACCGAAATTTTAGCCAACCAGCATTTCCAGACCATCTCCCGCATGCTTCAGGGGATGAAGGTGAAAACAGGCCTCCTCACCGGATCGACCAAACCCGCAATACGCAATGCCATACTTGAAGAACTTCACTCCGGGACGATGGACCTTCTGATCGGTACCCACGCCCTGCTGGAAGAAGATGTCAGGTTCCGCAACCTGGGAGTGGTCGTGATCGATGAACAACACCGGTTCGGAGTGGTCCAAAGGGCCAAAATGTGGACCAAAAATGTCAAAACCCCCCATGTACTGGTTATGACGGCCACACCCATTCCACGTACCCTGGCCATGACCCTTTACGGGGATCTTGAAAATTCTGTCATCGATGAGATGCCACCCGGACGAAAGCCGGTGATAACGAGGCATATTGATGAGAATGACCGTGGAAAAGTTTATACCTTCATCCGTGAAAAACTTCAGGAAGGGCGCCAAATCTATATCGTTTACCCTTTGATCCAGGAATCGGCTAAACTCGACCTGCAAAATCTGATTGATGGCTATCGCACCCTTCGCGATATCTTTCCTGCCCCTTTTACCCTCGGGATGGTCCACGGTCAGATGAAACAAACGGAAAAAGAAGAGGTAATGAGAAAATTTACCCAAAACCAGTTACAGATACTGGTCTCCACGACCGTGATCGAAGTAGGTGTGGATGTGCCCAACGCTTCCGTAATGATCATTGAGAATGCCGAACGCTTTGGTCTTTCCCAGCTTCATCAACTCAGGGGACGCGTGGGAAGGGGAGGAGATCAATCCTTCTGCATCCTGATCAGCAGCCGTGAACTCTCCGCCGAAGCCGGAAAACGGCTTTCGACCATGGTGCGTACCGCCGATGGCTTTGAAATCGCCGAAGCCGACTTAAGGTTAAGGGGCCCCGGGGATCTTTTGGGAACCCGGCAAAGCGGCATCCTGGATTTGAAGATTGCTGATATAGTGAAAGATGAAAAAATCCTTCGGTATGCCCGAAACATGGCGCATGATATCATCGCCGAAGATCCCGATCTGAAAATGAAAAAAAATGACATTCTGGCACACCATCTGCACCATATAGAAGAGCAATCCTTAAATTGGGGACTGATCTCTTAAATCAAAGCAATTTATTCCTACTTTTGTATTTTCAAACCGGTTCTACCCATGAAAATTTCCTACAACTGGCTTAAACTTTATCTTGATTTTGACTTACCACCTGACAAGGTGGCGGAATACCTCACCGGGTGCGGATTGGAAATCGAAGGAATAGAAACATTTCATTCGGTGAAAGGAGGGCTTCAGGGCGTTGTTACCGGAGAAGTGCTTACCTGTGAAAAACACCCCAATTCTGACCATCTGAGCATTACCACAGTGGATACAGGCCAGGAAAAACCCCTGTCGATCGTTTGCGGTGCGCCCAATGTCGCTGTCGGTCAAAAGGTGGCTGTCGCACTGATCGGTACGACGCTCTATTTAGGCGACAAACCGCTCACCCTTCAGAAAACGAAAATACGCGGGGCTGTTTCCGAAGGAATGATCTGTGCAGAGGATGAACTGGGGCTGGGCTCTTCACATAACGGGATCATGGTCCTTGACCCTTCCGTCAAACCCGGAACTCCTGCAGCTTCCTATTTTAACGTAGAAGAAGATGTGGTTTTTACCATCGGATTAACTCCCAACCGGACCGATGCCACCTCCCATTTTGGCGTTGCCCGCGATCTGGCTGCAGTCATCAACAATTTTGGCTGCAATAAACTGGAAGAGACCAGGGAACTGATTCCTGTTCCTCCCGATGTCAGCGCATTTAAAATTCTGAATAACAATCGTTTCATTGACGTTGTCATCGAAACTCCCGAAGGATGCCCGAGATATTCCGGGATCACCGTTTCCGGGATCAAAGTAAAAGAATCTCCCGCCTGGTTGCGGAACAAACTGAATGCAATCGGGCTCAGGCCCATCAATAACGTAGTGGATGTGACTAACTTCATCCTGATGGAGATGGGTCAACCACTCCATGTTTTTGATTGTGATCAGATCATCGGGGATCAGATCATTATTAAAAATTACCCCCGGGGAACCCGTTTCACCACCCTTGATCATGTAGAACGGGTGCTCACAGGCAACGAGGTAATGATCTGTAACACTGTGGAACCCATGGTGATTGGAGGGGTTTACGGTGGATTGAAATCAGGGGTTTCTATGGAAACTACCAGCGTTTTCATAGAAAGCGCCTGCTTTAACCCCCGCAGTATCAGAAAGACAGCTCGTCATCACGGATTGCAAACAGACGCCTCCTTCCGGTTCGAAAGGGGAACCGATTATAACCTCACGCTCTTCGCCCTGAAAAGAGCCGCTTTAATGATCCGGGAACTGGCCGGAGGAGAGATATCTTCTGAGATTGTGGATGTTTATCCCACTCCTGTCCCGCCCCAGGAGGTCACCTTGTCGTATGGCAATATGGACCGGCTCATCGGGAAAGTCCTCGACCGGAAAGTGGTCAAAAAGATCCTGAAAGAAGTGGGAATCATTTTGATCAGGGAATTGACCGATCCGCAGGGCTTGTTGTTGTCCATCCCGGCATTCAAGACCGATGTAACCCGTGAAGTCGATGTGATCGAAGAAATTCTGCGGATATACGGTTACAACAACATTGAATTTCCACCGGATGTCAGGGCCTCCCTCTCCTTTTATGCACACCCTGATCCGGAGAAAATCCGGAACTCGGTTTCTGAATTCCTCTCAGCACGTGGTTTCCACGAGATTATGAACAACTCACTGACACGCTCCGTTAACTACGAAAACAACCCTGCTTTCGACCTGTCACGCGCCGTCAGGATTATGAACCCGGTAAGCCGGGATTTGGATGTAATGCGCTTGTCGCTTCTTCACGGCGCCCTCGAAAGCCTGGTTTACAACCAGAACCGAAAATTGTATGATCTCAGGTTCTATGAATTTGGTACTGTCTATGCCTTATCTGATGAAGGAATCCTTCCCGGATATACGGAAGAACAGCACTTCTCCCTCCTGCTGACGGGATGCCGGACCACCGAAAACTGGAACACCCCTGAACAACCAGTCGATGTTTTTCTTCTCAAAGAATACGTGGAGGCTTTGTTCAAAAAAATATCCCTTGATCCGGACACCTTTACCATGGAGCCTGACCATTCCGGTCTCTTCACCAACGGAATCCGTTACTTTGACCGCGAAGAGCTTGGAGTTATGGGACAACTTCACCCCGACCTGCTTCGCTCAATGGATGCCAAAAACCAGGTCTTTTATGCCGAATTCAACTGGGACCGCATACTGGAGCGCATCCCGAAACACAATGCCCGTTTCCGCGAGCTCCCGAAATTCCCGGAAGTCCGCCGCGACCTCGCCCTGGTGCTGGATCAGGCGATCACTTTTATGCAATTAAAAACAACCGCCTTTGCCACCGAAAAAAAACTACTCCGGAGCATCGGCCTGTTTGACGTTTATGAAGGAGAACAGGTCGGCCCCGGGAAAAAATCCTATGCCTTGAAATTCATTTTACAGGATGAGGAGAAAACACTTACCGATAAAGAGATTGATAAAGTGATGGAGCGACTTATCAAGGCTTTCATCCATGACTTCGATGCCCGGGTCCGCTGACCTTATCTTTTAACCTGACACCATGGAGATACAATCGATAAAACAACGTTTCGGTATCATCGGCAACTCCACCTTGCTCGACCGCGCCATTGATATTGCACGCCAGGTGGCTGCAACAGACATTACCGTACTGGTAAGCGGTGAGAGCGGTACCGGAAAAGAGTTTTTTCCAAAGATCATACACCAGCTCAGCGCACGCAAACACGGCGCTTACATTGCTGTCAATTGCGGCGCTATCCCTGAAGGAACCATCGACTCCGAATTGTTCGGACATGAAAAAGGCTCATTCACCGGCGCCCACGAAACACGCAAAGGGTATTTTGAAGTGGTTGACGGCGGTACCATTTTTCTGGATGAAGTAGCAGAACTGCCGATGGGTACCCAGGTCCGCCTGCTCAGAGTATTGGAATCCGGTGAATTTATCCGCGTTGGATCATCTAAGGTGCTGAAAACCAATGTAAGGGTGGTGGCGGCCACCAACGTTAACATTCCTGAAGCCATCGCCCAGGGAAAATTCCGCCAGGATCTTTTTTACCGCCTGAATACCGTACCCATTTTGGTTCCCGCCCTTCGCGAAAGAAAAGAGGACATATACCTGCTCTTCCGCAAATTCGCCTCCGATGCTGCTGAAAAATACAGGATGCCACCTGTCCAACTCGAAGAAGATGCCCGTCAGGCAATCACAAACTACCGCTGGCCGGGAAATATCCGACAACTGAAAAACCTGACAGAACAGGTGTCTATCATTGAGAAAACCCGGAACATCGATGCTGCCACCATTCTTAAGTACCTGCCTGCCGGCCCTTCTACCGAATTACCGGTTCTTTACAAAGGAGACGACGCCGGAAAATTCAACGAACGGGAACTGCTTTACAAAGTACTGTTTGATATGAAAAAGGACATGAATGATCTCAAACAGTTGGTAATGAACCTTATGCAGAATGAAAATACCCTCACCGACAACCTGGGTGAAAGCAATCATCTCATCAAGAGGCTGTATAAGGATTTCACTGAAGTGAAAGACCCCTCCCAACCGATGATCGTTCATGAAACCAATCCTCATTTGACCGTCAGGGAACCTGTCCAGGAACCGGAAGAGATCGAGGAAAACCTCTCCCTGCAACGTAAAGAACGCGATTTTATCCAACGTGCCCTTAACAAATATGAGGGAAAACGAAAAGATGCCGCCCGTGAACTGGGAATCTCCGAACGAACCTTGTACAGGAAAATCAAAGAGTATGACCTGGAATAAACCTCAAAACAGGAAATTGACTGATTAAGGTTGCGAAAACCTGTTGCAGATAACTAAACCGTTAGGTTGTGAAACTGAGAAGCATTTTCTTTTGCATCATTCTGTCGGCCTTCGTCATGGCGAACTCCTCCTGCAGGGTCAGTTACTCCTTTACCGGAGCCTCCATTTCAGCCAATGTTAAAACCATCTCGATCCCTAATATCCCCAATAACGCTCCCCTGGTGGTTCCAACCCTCTCCCGGACCATTACCGATGCCCTGCGTGACTATTTTACCTCTCAAACTAATCTGGTACTGGTCGACCGCAACGGAGACCTGAACCTCGATGGAGCCATTACCCAATACGCGGTACAACCGGTAGCCATCCAGGGAAATGAAACGGCTGCCATGAACCGCCTGACCATCACGGTAAGCCTGAAATTTTCCAATAAAACCGATCCTAAACAAAACTGGGACTCGCCGGTGCAGTTTTCACGGTACCTTGACTACTCCAGCTCCCTCCAGCTCTATGCCGTGCAGGAAAGTCTCATCGCGGGGATCACTGAACAACTGGTACAGGATATTTTTAATAAAGCGGTTGTCAATTGGTGATCCGGTCACCCAACCTCCTGAAGGCCATGAACAGACAGCAATTTACAGATTTTATCCATCAACCTGATTCCATCGGCCCTGCCAGTTTGAAACTCCTTGAAGAACTGGTACACCGTTATCCCTACTGCCAGACCGCTCAACTTTTATATACCTGTAATCTCAGAAAAGAGGAGGACCTTCAGTACCCGCTCCAGCTCAAAAAGGCTGCAGCCTACGCCGGCGATCGCCGCAAGCTGAAACTACTGGTGGAGCTGAGCCATCTGAAACAGGTCTCCCCTCCAATCACCACTTCGGCTAATCCTGAAGAGGAATCTACGGAAAGGTTACCGGTCACCACTTTGCCATCAGAAATAATCACACCAAAGGAAATAGAACACAGGGTCCTTCCGGAAGCAGAATCTGCTACCGAACCAGCTCCCCCACTGATCCTTCAGCCACTGCCCGAACCGAAAAATGAAAAGATCAGTCCCGAAGCCCTTGTACGAATGATCAAAACCCGGCTGGCTGTATTGGATCAGGAAAAACATGCTGCCTTACCTCAGGATCCTGTGTTCACGAATACCGAAAAAAAACCACCCCTGCAATCAAAAGAGGCACTGATCGACAAATTCATATTAGAAGAACCACGCATCTCAAAACCCAAAGCCGACTTTTTCAGTCCCGACGATAGCGCACAGCGCAGTAACATTGATGAGGAAGAAATTGTGAGTGAAACACTGGCCCAACTCTATGCCAAACAGGGGAACACAACCAAAGCCATCCAAATCTATAAGAAATTATCCTTGCTTAATCAAGAAAAAAGTCGTTACTTTGCAGCCCAAATTGAAAAACTGAAATTATAAACATACCAAGAAATGGCCTTTTATATCCTTGTCTCCGTTCTGATTCTGATCGTTTGTGTACTGATGACGCTGGTGGTATTGGTGCAAAATTCCAAAGGTGGCGGTCTGGCTTCCAACTTTGCTTCTTCCAACCAATTTATGGGTGTTAGAAAAACTGCCGATTTTCTCGAAAAATCAACCTGGACCTTAGCGATAACCCTGCTTGTTCTGAGCCTGTTCTCCATCTTTGTCATTCCCAAAACACAAGTAAAAGCTGAAGCTTCGCAAAGTGAGATCCAAAAACAGATCGATGATAGCAAAGCTGCTCCCATCAAGGATTTCCAGGCTCCTCCGACCCAAAAGAAATAACTGTTCAACGCCGGTATGACCGGTAATCCTGACAGGAATAGAAAAATGTCAGATTGTCATAGCAATCTGACATTTTTTTTTAATCTTTCCCCATGACTGCAAAAATGTCCAGCCTTTGACATGAAAATCCTCTTTGGCACAAAATGTGATCAGGGAGGGTGCCTGTTAAAAGAGATTATTTTGAATTGTTTAACTTTAAATAGATAGTGAAATGACAAAAGTGAAAATTAAACCTTTAGCCGACCGCGTACTGGTTGAGCCTGCTGCAGCAGAAGAAAAAACCGCCGGTGGGATCATTATTCCCGACACCGCAAAAGAAAAACCCCAGAAAGGAACGGTAGTAGCCGTTGGACCTGGTAAGAAAGACGAACCCATGACCGTGAAACCCGGCGATGAAGTCCTTTATGGAAAGTACTCCGGGACCGAGATCACCATCGATGGCATAAATTACCTCATCATGCGCGAATCAGACATCGTTGCCATCGTTTAATTCATTCATAAAAATTCATTCATCCTTAAAAAATAAAACCATGTCCAAAGACATTTATTTCAGCATAAAAGCCAGAGAGGCTCTAAAAGAGGGCGTTGATTCCTTATCGAATGCAGTGAAAGTCACACTGGGTCCCAAAGGTCGCAACGTGATCATTGATAAATCGTATGGTGCCCCGGTCGTTACCAAAGACGGCGTGACGGTAGCCAAGGAAGTTGAATTGAAAGATGCTGTAGCCAACATGGGCGCACAGATGGTTAAAGAGGTTGCTTCCAAAACAAGTGACATTGCCGGTGACGGTACCACCACTGCCACAGTATTGGCCCAGGCCATCTTCACCACCGGTTTGAAAAACGTCACGGCCGGCGCCAATCCTATGGATCTGAAAAGGGGTATCGACAAGGCCGTACAGGAAGTGATCAAATCCCTCAAAGCTCAGACCCGCCAGATTGGCGACAGCATGGAAAAAATCGAACAGATTGCTTCCGTGTCTGCCAACAATGATACCTTCATTGGTAAAATGATCGCCGAGGCCATGACCAAAGTGAAAAAAGAGGGAGTCATCACCATCGAAGAAGCCAAAGGAATCGAAACCACCGTTAAAGTCGTCGAAGGAATGCAATTCGATCGCGGATACATCAGCCCTTATTTCGTTACCGATACCGATAAGATGGAAGCCGTTTACGAAAATCCTTTCATCCTGATCTACGACAAAAAGATCAGTGTAATGAAAGACCTCCTTCCTTTGCTCGAAAAAGCTGTCCAGACGGGCCGTCCCCTGATCATCATCAGCGAAGATGTGGAAGGTGAAGCACTGGCTACCCTCGTGGTCAACAAGATCCGCGGCACCCTTAAAGTAGCTGCTGTGAAAGCTCCGGGATTCGGCGACCGCCGCAAAGAAATGCTCGAAGATATCGCCGTTCTCACAGGCGGAACCGTTATCAGCGAAGAAAAAGGTTTCAAACTTGAAGATGCAACCCTCCAATACCTGGGTCAGGCAGAAAAAGTGACCATCGATAAAGAAAATACCACCATCATCAACGGCAGCGGTAAAAAGACCGATATCACAGCCCGGATCAACCAGATCAAGACGCAGATCGGTACCACCACCTCCGATTACGACAAGGAAAAACTCCAGGAACGGCTTGCTAAGCTCGCCGGCGGGGTTGCCGTGATCTATGTCGGTGCAGCTTCCGAAGTTGAAATGAAAGAGAAGAAAGACCGTTTCGACGATGCCCTGCATGCTACCCGTGCAGCCATCGAAGAGGGAATCATCCCCGGCGGCGGTGTCGCATACCTGCGTGCCCAAGCCCTGATCGACACCATGAAAGGTGACAACGAAGATGAAACCACAGGTATTGCCATCGTGAAACGCTCCCTTGAAGAACCGCTCCGTCAGATCGTTGAAAACGCCGGTCTGGAAGGATCAGTGATCGTTCAGAAAGTGAAAGAAGGCAAAGATGACTATGGTTTTAACGCTCGTACAGAGGTGTTTGAGAACCTCTATCAGTCAGGTGTCATCGATCCTACAAAAGTTGCCCGGGTTGCCCTTGAAAATGCTGCTTCCATCGCAAGCATGCTGCTCACCACCGAGTGTGTGCTGGCTACCCATAAAGAGGAAAAACCGGCCATGCCCCCGATGAATCCGGGAATGGGCGGAATGGACGGAATGTATTAATCGTTCTGATTGCCTTGAAAAAGCCCCGTGAAACGGGGCTTTTTTATTGTCTTTTTTGCTAATATTGTACGAAAAGCATTCACTTCATCCATGACCCTGCCAGAACCCCGGAAAGATATCCGGACCCTTTCAGTCGAAGAACTTGAAGAAGCGCTGACCAGCCATCAGGAAAAGAAATTCCGGGCACAGCAGGTCAATCAATGGCTGTGGGAAAAAGGGTGCACCTCGTTCGATGAGATGTCAAACCTCCCGGTTTCAACCCGTCAATTCCTTACCTGCCAGTTTACCTTTCATACAGCGGCCCCGGAAATCCAACAGGAAAGCCGCGATGGTACCGTGAAAACCGGTTTCCGGCTTCACGACCAGTCACTGATAGAAGGAGTGCTCATCCCCTCCGGTAACAGATTTACCGCCTGCATCTCCTCCCAAGCCGGCTGTCAACTGGGCTGTGCCTTCTGCGCTACAGGAAAGCTGGGTTTCACCCGGAACCTGACCGCCGGTGAAATATTTGACCAGGTGATTTTCCTCTCACGCCTTGCAGGGACACGCAAGAAACCGGAAAACACTCCCGGTCACCCTCTTTCCAACATCGTCTTCATGGGAATGGGAGAACCTTTCCTGAATTATGATGCGGTTCAGCAAGCCATCGGAAAAATTACTTCAAAAACCTCACTGGGCCTTTCACCCCAGCGCATTACCGTTTCCAGCATCGGCATTCCTGAAATGATCCGGAGGATGGCCGGGGATGATCCGGGCTATCACTTTGCTCTTTCCCTTCATGCAGCCAATGATAAAAAACGCAATGCCCTGATCCCCTTTAACCTCCATCACCCGCTGGCAACATTGATTGAGGCACTGAAATACTACCACCAGCGATGCGGAAAACGAATTACTATAGAATACATTCTCTTTGCCGGTATTAATGACACCCCGACTGATGCTGCTGATCTGGCGTCGTTTTGCCGTAATTTTCCGGTCAAAATCAACCTGATTGAGTACAACCCGGTGGAGGAAACCGGTTTTTCCGGTTCGGACGATCCGACAATCCGCCATTTTATCACTTTACTGGAAAAGCGCAACCTTGTTGTCAACCTGAGGAGAAGCAAAGGACGGGATATACAGGCTGCCTGTGGTCAGCTCAGCGCAGAAAGGAAATTGAAAATAGATCATTAACAACCCAAACAATCAACTTTCAGGCATGGAAAACACATTAAATGTAGCCGGAAACATCGTCGATGTCGTCGCCGGAAGAATCTTTAAAGGAACGGTAGAGATTACCGGGGGAAAGATTACCCGCATTGTTGAAACTGCGGTGGAAGAGGAGCAATATATTCTCCCTGGGCTGATCGATGCCCATATCCATATCGAGAGTTCTATGCTGATCCCTTCTGAATTTGCCCGATTGGCTGTGGTTCACGGAACGGTCGGAACGGTTTCCGATCCCCATGAGATCGCCAACGTTCTGGGGGTACCGGGAGTGCTTTTCATGATTAGGAACGGAAGTAAGGTTCCATTTAAATTTTGTTTTGGCGCGCCCTCCTGCGTTCCGGCAACCACTTTTGAAACGGCCGGCGCTACCCTGGGTATTGAAGAGGTCAGGGAATTGCTCTCTTTGAAAGAGATTGGTTATCTCTCTGAAATGATGAATGTTCCGGGAGTACTATATGAGGATCCGGAGGTAATGAAAAAACTGGAACTGGCTCGTGCTGCCGGGAAACCGGTAGATGGACACGCTCCCGGCGTCAGGGGAACGGATGCAGCAAAATATTTCAACGCTGGCATCCTAACCGACCATGAGTGTTTTACCCTGGAAGAAGCCCGTGAAAAAATAGGTTACGGGATGAAAATATTGATCCGGGAAGGAAGTGCAGCAAAGAATTTTGAAGCCCTGAGCCCGTTGATCGACGAATCACCGGAAAGTGTCATGCTTTGCAGCGATGACCGTCATCCCGATGATCTGGTCAAGGGTCATCTCGATCGCATCGTGAAACGGGCGCTTGAAAAGGGGCACGACCCGATCAGGGTTTTGCGCAGTTGTACCCTGAATCCCATCATCCATTACGGACTTAAAGCAGGGTTATTGCAACACGGCGATCCGGCTGATTTTATTCTCGTCAGCAACCTGCACGATTTCAAGGTGAAAGCTACTTATATTGATGGGAAGAAAGTTGCCGAAAATGGCCAATCCTTGATTGAAAGGGTCATCGAAACCCCCTTTAATCACTTCTCAACCACCAAAATCGGACCAGCTGATCTGAAAGTCGTAGCGGAAACGGAATCCATCCGCGTGATGAAGGCACTCGACGGTCAACTGATAACCCTCTCAGAGATAATTCCTTCCAAAGTGGATCATGGGGAGGTGGTCAGTGATCCCGACCATGACGTCCTCAAACTCGTGGTAAAAAACCGGTATGGAGATACCCCGGTAGCGGTTGGTTTTATCACAGGCTTCGGATTGAAAAAAGGAGCCCTTGCTTCTTGTGTGGCGCACGACAGCCACAACATTGTGGCGGTGGGTTGCGATGATCAATCGATCACGACAGCCATTAACCTGTTGGTCGAAGCGAAAGGAGGTATTTCTGCAGTTGATGGTGACAATGTACAGATACTTCCTTTACCTTTTGCAGGGATCATGTCGGGTGACAATGGCTCCGATGTGGCCAGTCAATACGAGATGCTTGATAGTGTCGCCAAGGAGATGGGATGCACCCTCGGCGCACCGTACATGACCCTGTCGTTCATGGCTTTGCTGGTCATACCGGAGCTGAAATTGAGTGATAAAGGTTTATTTGACGGGAATACTTTTTCTTTTACATCCCTCTTTCAAAAAAAATAAGCTTAAATATTTATATATATTGTTTATAAGATTTTATTTATCTTTGCTGTACCGTTGAAAATTTATCATCATGAAGAAGAAAAACGCAATTGATATCGAAAAACTCGAATTAGCTGCCAGCAAATTGCGCGCCATGGCTCATCCCATGCGAATTGCCATCATAGACCTGCTGACGGAAAATAAGAAGCTGACCGTCACTGAAATATATGAATCACTGAGCATTGAACAAGCCGCTGCCTCTCATCATCTGAATATACTGAAAAGCAAAGGCTTACTCGAATCAAAACGGGACGGCAAGATGATTTATTACTCCTTGAAGATTGCGGTGTTGGCCAACGTGGTCGAGTGCATCAATCAATGTGTTGTCGAATAAAGGAAACCGTTCCTTTCATCGGATCACCCATTTTTCTTCCACATCCCAATTCGACCTTACTTCAATCTCGCCGGAGTAGTAAAATACCTCTTCAGGCTGGATTTTTAACTTGTAATTTCCCGTATCCCATTTCCGGTTCCTGTTTTGGTCGTGAATAGCTTTAAGTTTGAATTTTCCTGGTGTCAGGTATCGGAATGCTATTTTCTCCGGACGGTCGATTACCCTTTGGTCTAACAGGACGGTTTCTTTATCGTTGAGAAGCTGGATCAGGTATTGTCCGTTATCCGGAGCTAAATCGAGGTTGATGATCAGGTTGCCGAAATCTCTTTCAGCTTTTGTCCGGAAGGTTAGCCGGATGGTGTCCTGGCTGAGTCCGTTAATAGAATGGAAAACCGAATCGGGAATCAGCAGGGTATAGCTTTTCTCTTCCTGCCAGGGATGATCGATGACAATTCTTCTGTGCAGGCTGTCGGTAAAAGAGAGTTGCGCCGGGATGGTATCTTTATCCTGCAACAGGAGTGCCCTTGAAAAATCCCAGCGGGCAAGTGGATAAGAGGCGATCAGTTCCGGGCGGGTCCTGTACTGGTTAAAACTGCCTCCCGAAGCGGAGCTTTGAAAGGTCAATCCCGTAGGGGTTTGTTTGTCACTCTTTTTCCCGGTCGTTTTTCTGGTCAGGTTCAGCCTGACAGTATCAATAAATTGTTGATCGGCAATCACTTTTGCAATGAGGGTATCCACTCCGGGCCTTGTAATCCAAAGAGAGATGGTGTCTCTTTTTTCTGAGAATTCATCTGTTTTCCAAGGGGCTGCGGAGTCGAAATTTAATGGTACGACGTTCAGATCTTTAATAGGATAACGGTAATTGAGCACGATCAGTCCCTCTTTAAGAAAACGGCTGTTGACCAGCCGTTGAGTGGAATCCGTCTCTTCGAATAACCGGAGTGTATGCGAAGGAAAGGCTTGGTCATAACGGGCTGCAGAATCCGCTTTTCGAAGGGAATCGGCCATGGGATTTTGCTTCCGGAGTGAATCTGAGGGGCTGTGTTTTTGATTTCCCGTAAGGGTGTCATGGATGGGAGGGGCAACAAATACCGGGTGGACCAGCGAGTCGGAGTAAGCGATCTTTTCCGATGGTTGGTTAAAGATAAGGTCTCCGTTCTGGTCTGCCAGGGCAAACAGGAGATACCGGTCCTGTTTGAGGTGATGAAAAGTAAAACGCCCGTTTTCATCTGTTTTTGTGACGTAATAAGGAGGGACTTTCAGCGGCAGTGAATCGATGGGCAATGTGTCGTTGTTGTTGGCATAGAGTTCGATGAAAACATCTTTCCGGGGAACGAGATCGAAGGCATTGATCAGGTTCCCGCGGAAGGAAAGGGAGTCGATGGTAGTTCCTGTGGAGAAGACATAGGAAAAACCGGTCACCACATTGTTTTCGGTAATGTCGGCAATGGCATTCCCAAAAGTGATGGAATAGGTGGTATTGGGTTGGAGGGAATCGGTCATTCTGATCAGGAGTGATTTGCCCCTCAGCCGGGGATCCAACCTTTCGCGGAGGGGAGGAGAGATAAAAATCTCTGAGATGGCATCTTTCAGGGCGATGAATTCATCAAATTCGATGCGGATGTTCGGGCTGTTGAAACCAGTTGTGAAATTGGGCGGCTGGCAGGAGACAATGGCAGGTTGTTTGACATCCCTGGGCCCTCCTTCCGGGGATACGGGATTGGCACACCGGGCCAGGGCCATCACCAAAAGGAAAGAAAGACAATAAAATAAAACAGGTTTTCTTGTCACCCGGGAGTACTATTTTTGTAAGTTTGCGGCCCCAAATTTACCAATCGTTTTTATAAGAATACGTTTTTTTATTATTTTTACATTGTTAATCCATACACAATAATTCTATGTCAGGACACAATAAGTGGTCAACCATCAAAAGGAAAAAAGGGGCTTTGGATGCCAAAAGGTCTAAGATATTTTCAAAGATCATTAAAGATATAACCATCGCGGTTAAAGAGGGAGGCGCTGATCCCGACGGGAATCCCCGTTTACGGCTTGCCATTGCCAATGCGAAGGGAGCTTCCATGCCAAAGGAGAACATTCAGCGGGCGATCAGCAAGGGGGCAGATAAAGAGGCTGCGGCCCTGATCGAAACCACCTATGAAGGGAAAGGCCCTCACGGGGTTGCCATTTTTGTGGAGTGTACCACCGACAACCTTCAGCGTACAGTAGCCAATGTACGGGCTCATTTTAACAAACATGGCGGAGAGTTGGGGCAAAACGGAATGTTGAATTATCTTTTCGAACGCAAAGGGATTTTTGAAGTTCCTCAGGGCGACATTGACCGGGATGAATTTGAAATGGAGCTGATCGATGCCGGGGCCGAAGATATCACGCTGGATGATGGGGTTTTTACCATCACTACGGCCATGGAAGATTTCGGAAGCATGATCAAAAAGCTGGAACAATTGAAGATCGAGCCCGAGAGTGCTGAATTGCAGCGGATTCCCAAAACGACGGTTGCCTTGGATGAGGAGGCGACCCGGAAAGTATTAAAGCTGGTTGATATCATTGAAGAAGACGAAGATGTACAAAACGTATTCCATAACCTTTCCATCAGTGATGAAATGGCGGATAAGCTGTAACCCTTCAGAGGATAAAAAAGAAGGGCGCTTCATTTTTGAAGCGCCCTTCTTTTTTATCAGACTTCGCAGATGAATTGTGTAAGGTTGATTCCTTTGGGTAGTTCCAGTTTTTTCCGGAGCCGGATACGGGAGATTTCGGTACTGGGGGCAGTAATCTTCAGGATATGTGATATTTCTTTGGTATTCAGATTCATACGCAGAAGTGCCGCCAGTTTGTGGTCGTTTGGTGTAAGTTGCGGGAATTTTTTGCGCAGGCGATCGAAGAAGCCGGGGTGGAGTTTCTCGAAGTGGGCTTTGATCCGGTACCAGTCGTTATCAAATTTAATGTTCTCGTCAATGGTCTTGAGTACCCGTGCAATGTCAGCTTTGTTGATTGATTTCTCAGTTTTAAGCAGTCGGTTGATATCTTTTTTAACCAGACCGATGATCTTGTTTTTCTGAGAGATGAAGATGGAGGAGGTGGAGAGTTCGCGGTTGATCAGGTCCAACTCCATATTGTGTTTTTGTTTCAGCAGTTGGTTTACTTTTTGTTCGGCTTTGATCCGTTCCTGGAGGCGTTGGTTGCGTTCTTTTTCGGCTTTTTTTCTTTGTTCGATTTCGTTTTTCAGTTCCGAGATGATCCGCTCATTGGTCAGTTCGAGGTTTCGTTGATAGTTGGCCACTTCGATGGCTGCTCTGATCTGGTCGATATCGACAGGTTTAAAAAGGTAGGCGTAGGGTTTGAGTGAAAAGGACTTGGAGAAGACTTCGCTTTTATTCAGGGCGGTAAGAAAAATGATCCCGCAATTGTAATTTTCAGTTAGGATTCTGGCAGTTTCGATTCCATCAATTTTTCCTGAAAGTCTGACATCCATGATCACGATGTCGGGTTCTTTTTCAGATTCCCGGAGAGCGGCAATATTTTCTATTGCGCTTTCACCTTTGGCGTCAATGCCTAAGATGTCGTAGCCCATTGCTGTCAGTTTGTTTTTCAGATTATGGGCAATAATCAGTTCGTCCTCGACGATGTATAATTTAATTGGTGTCATAATGATTAAGATTAGATGTTATAATCTGACTGGGTTACAATTTTGAAAGTGTCTATGGCGATCACCAATTCTTCATTGGTAGGCATGATCATGGTGATAACGGGGGATCCCGGGCGGGTAAGGATGGCTTCTTTTCCCCTTACGTTGTTACGTTCGGGGTTGAATTGAATTCCGGCATATTCCATGCCTTCGAGGATGCGGCGGCGAGTATCGGGGTCGTTTTCGCCGATTCCACCGGTCATGATGATCAGGTCAACACCACCCATGGCAGCGGTGTATGCTCCGATATATTTTTTCACACGGTAGGCGTACATCTGAAGGGCCAGTTCAGCGCGGTGATTGCCATTGGCGGCTGCCTGTTCCACATCGCGCATGTCGAAGGAGACCCCTGAAATACCGAAGACGCCGCTTTTTTTGTTGAACATGGCGTTGGTGTCGGCGATGCTGAGATTCTCTTTTTCAGCAATGAAAAGGAGAACGCCCAGGTCAACATCTCCGCTGCGGGTACCCATCATCAACCCTTCCAGAGGAGTGAAACCCATGGAGGTATCCACAGAATTGCCTTTACTGATGGCGGCTATAGAGGAACCATTCCCCAGGTGACAGGTGATGATATTGATTTGTTGCATATCCAGGCCAAGGAACCGGCAGGCTTTCTGTGCAACATATTTATGAGAAGTTCCATGGAATCCATACCTTCTTACCCTGTATTTTTCATAATATTCGTATGGAATCGCGTAGAGGTAAGAATAGGGGGGCATGGTTTGGTGGAACGAGGTGTCGAAGATCGCAACCTGAGGAATATCGGGCAGAATGGCTTCAATTGACAGAATTCCTTTGAGGTTGGCAGGGTTATGGAGCGGAGCCAGTTCAATGCATTTTTCAATGTCAACCTTTACTTTCGGGGTGATCAGAGCGCTGGCCTTGAAATTTTCACCGCCATGGGCTACCCTGTGCCCGACAGCTGCAATCTCTTTTTCGTCACTGATCACACCATGAACGGGATCTTTTAAAGTCTTTAGAATAAGGTTGATCCCGATCTGGTGATCGGACACTTCTCCTGCCACTTTGTATTTTTCTCTCCCCGGTACCTGATGCGTTAATTCGCTGGAAGACAATCCAATACGATCTAATAATCCTTTCGCGATCAGGACGGGCTGGTCAAGGATCTCGATCAGTTGGTACTTAATGGATGAGCTACCGCAGTTTAAAACAAGTATTTTCATAAGAGCAGTTGTAGATAGTTATAAAAATAAGTGAATGATAAGGTTTTTCGATTACTTAACAATACGGTTTTCATGTTAGGGTGTGCAAATTTACGACAAATTTAGGGTTTTACCAAAAAATTTGTTAAAAATAACTTAACATGGCTTCATTTTATTCGATAGGGAATGATGGAAATTCCCTGACACCATAATCACCCGGTCAGACGGCAGAAAAATTCAAATTAATTGTACCTTTGATCGCTTACTCTACCTGCACATGGCACTGATCAATTCTCTCGTATCCTGGGTAATGAAAAAGCGGATCCACCAGATTGAGCTTTTTATGCGCTATCCTCATGAGGTACAGGCTGAATGGCTCCGTAAACTGCTCTCCAATGCGCGCGCCACGGAATGGGGAAGGCGGTATGAGTTCAAATCCATACAAACCCCTGAACAATTCCGCAACCGCATCCCCGTGAACGATTATAACTCGCTCCGCCCTTTCATTGACCGGCTCCGAAAGGGAGAACAAAACATCCTGTGGCCTTCCGAAATCAAATGGTTCGCCAAATCTTCAGGAACCACCAACGATAAAAGCAAATTTATCCCGGTCAGCCAGGAGGCCCTCGAAGAGTGCCATTTCAAAGGAGGGAAAGACATGCTTTCTATCTATTGCACCAACCATCCCGAAACCCGCCTTTTCGACGGGAAAGCGATAGCCATGGGAGGCTCCCGGCAAATTACGGAAGTTAACAACGAATCTTATTACCAGGGAGACCTCTCAGCCATTCTGATCCAAAACCTTCCTTCCTGGGTTGAATTTCTCCGGACCCCCAATCTTTCCATCGCGTTAATGGATGAATGGGAGGACAAGATCCAAATGATGGCGGCAGAGACCATTCAACACGACGTGACCAACATTTCGGGTGTCCCCTCCTGGACCCTGCTCCTTTTCAAACGGATACTTGAGATTACCGGAAAACAAAACCTGCTGGAAATCTGGCCCAATTTTGAACTCTTAATCCATGGGGGTGTCAACTTTACACCCTACAAAGAACAATTCCATCAACTGTTCCCCTCCGACAGGGTCAATTACCTCGAGACCTATAACGCCTCTGAAGGCTTTTTCGGGATACAGGACCGGGATCATGCCGAAGACATGCTGTTGATGCTCGATTACGGAGTATATTATGAGTTCATTCCGGTAGATCAGTTGGAAGCCGAACATCCCCGCACCCTCACACTGGCAGAGATTGAACTTCAAACCCACTACGCCTTATTGATTACTACCAACGCCGGACTCTGGCGCTACATGATCGGTGATACCATCCGTTTTACCTCGTTATCCCCGTACCGAATTCAAATTACCGGTCGTACACGCAATTTCATCAACGCCTTCGGTGAAGAACTGATCGTAGACAATGCTGATAAAGCCTTGGCGATCGCCTGTGGCCGGTGTCATGCTATCCTTACAGAATATACCGCAGCACCTGTGTACCTGGAAGGAAATAAAAAGGGGTGCCACGAATGGCTGATCGAATTCGACCGGCCGCCGGATGATATCGCTTTTTTTACCAATGCCCTCGACAATGCCCTCAAATCACTCAATTCAGATTACGAAGCCAAAAGATACCACGACCTCCTGCTCGAAGAACCCAGAATTCGAATCATGCCACGGGGAACTTTCTATCACTGGATGAAAATCAATGGAAAACTGGGTGGCCAGCACAAAGTTCCGCGGTTGTCGAATGACCGCAAATATCTTGAAGAAATCCTGACCCTCAAGCTTACTGTTTAAGTTTTTTGTTACATTTGATCATTATTTGACAGCCATGCATATCGCCATTGCCGGAAACATCGGTTCAGGAAAAACCACCCTTACCGGACTATTAGCCAAACATTTCGGATGGGAACCCCATTACGAAGAAGTTGATGATAACCCTTATCTCAACAGTTTTTATGAAGACATGCAACGCTGGTCGTTCAACCTTCAGATCTATTTCCTCAACAGCCGCTTCCGGCAGGTAATTGAAATCAGAAAATCGGGAAAGACCGTCGTCCAGGACCGCACTATTTACGAAGACGCTTTTATCTTCGCTCCCAACCTGCATTCGATGAACCTTATGAGCAGCCGCGACTTCGATAACTACAGGTCCCTGTTCGCCCTGATGAGCAGTTTTCTCCAACCGCCCGACCTTTTAATCTACCTCAAAGCAACCGTTCCGACCCTGGTCAACCAAATCCAGAAACGCGGAAGAGACTACGAGAGCGCCATCCGGCTCGACTACCTGAAGAACCTCAACGACCGGTACGATGAATGGATCGAAAGCTATACCCTGGGGAAGTTGCTGATCGTCGATGTGGATACCCTCAAGGTGAATGAAAACCCGGAAGACCTGGGCTCCGTGATCGAGCGGATCAACGCCCAGCTCCACGGATTGTTCTGATTCCCATGAAAGTACTTGGAATCATCCCCGCCCGGTATGCCTCTTCCCGGTTTCCCGGTAAGCCATTGGTCGTCATCAACGGAAAGACCATGATCCGTAGGGTTTATGAACAAGCCCTGAAATGCCGCGAAATGGACCAGGTCATCGTTGCCACCGACCATGAAACCATCCGTAATCATGTAGCGGCCTTCGGCGGAGAGGTGATGATGACATCCGCGAAACACCGCAGCGGAACCGAACGATGCGCTGAAGTAATTACCCAATTGACAAAAAAGGGATTGCAGTTCGATACCGTAGTCAACATCCAGGGCGACGAACCCTTCATCGACCCGTTGCAAATCTCACAGCTTCTTTCCTGTTTCAACCATCCGGAAACCGATATTGCCACCCTCATCCTGAAAATCGATACACCTGCACTGCTGTCCGATTCCAACATCGTCAAGGTGGTTACCGACGTCAAAGGAAAAGCACTCTATTTCAGTCGTTCAGCCATCCCCTTTACACGGGGTCAGGACATGTCGGTGTGGCCGACTACCACCAGTTATTACAAACATATCGGTATCTATGGCTACCGGGCCAATCTCCTTCCGGAAATCGTCGCACTGCCTGTCGCTCCCCCGGAAACCGCCGAATCGCTGGAACAACTCCGATGGCTCTGGCATGGTTACCGGATACAAACTCAAGTCACAACGATTGAAAGCATTGCCATCGACATCCCGGCCGACTTATTAAAAATTACCAACAAAACCTGAATTTTCAGGCCTTTTATAAGTATCTTCGCAGGTTCAAACGATACTTTAGGAAAAGTCAGCATTATGGACATGAACCATTGTATTTCCGAATTGTTGTCGGTACACGATTGCGTGATCATCCCCGGTTTCGGGGGTTTCATCGGTAACTATTCACCGGCACAGATCGATCCGGTTAATCACTCTTTCCGGCCTCCATCAAAAAAACTGCTCTTCAATATCAACCTCAGGCAGAACGATGGCTTACTTGCCTCCTGTTACGCCTCGCTCAATGGGACTTCTTATGACGATGCCTGCCTCGCGATCGATGAATTCGTTCAGCAATGTAAAAACATCCTGCGATCGGGTAAGCCATTTATCCTTCCGGAAGTGGGCCGGTTGTTCCCCGGCCGTGAAGGAAATATCCAGTTTGAACAGGATAAAAACAGCAATCTTTTGCCTGATGCTTTCGGGTTGGTGCCTTTCATTGCTCCCCCGATGGATCGCGGACGGCGAAACACCAAGCTGATTCAACCGGTCACTGAGGGCTCTGGTCAACCTGCCTTGAAAAAACGGTTGTTGCCCCGTACCCTACGGTGGGCTGCAGCCCTGGCCATCCCCATCGGCCTTGCCACCATGATAGGAATTTCGCAATTTGACAAGCCCCGTGGACCCGGTGAGAATGACGCCGGTATTTTCAGTTCAGTCTTTTCCCGTTTTTCTTCAACTTCTCTCGTTGAGAAAAAGGATGCTCCCACGCGAAATACTGAAGCCAACGCGCAATATGCCCCGACCCCTTCAGTCTTTGAGCAGTTTCCCGAACCGGAGGAGATCCTCCCGCAAACGACAGAGACTGCAACACCTCCATCTGAAAACAAAACGACCGCTTCTCCTCCTTCAGATGAGACACAGGTCGCAGACCGGTCAGGAACTGTTTACGCAGTCATCATCGGGGCCTTCCGATCCAAGGAAAACGCCGGAACCCTGATCCGCGAATGCAAGGAAAAAGGAATGTCTGCCTCTGTCTTTGATCGCTCTTCATCAGGACTTTATCGCGTGGCCCTTGGCACTTTTTCACAACGTGAAGAAGCACTGCAGTTACTCTCCTCGGCTAAATCCGGCGACTTTAGTGGCGCCTGGCTGCTCTCTAACTAACGCTGTTACGTGCCGAAGAAAAAACTGATCCATTTTCAGGAAAACCTTACTTTTCAGCACCTCTTTCAACCTTCTTACGGGGATTTGAATGAGGGTTTTGAAATGTACGGACACTGGCATGCTGCGTATTTTGGAAATTCCAACCCGATCGTGATTGAATTGGGTTGCGGAAAAGGAGAATATACCCTCGGGTTGGCTCAAAGGTATCCCGACACAAATTTCATTGGGATCGACGTGAAGGGGGCTCGTCTCTGGCGGGGATGCAAAACAGTAGCCGAAAAAGGAATCCATAACGTGGCTTTTGTCCGGACACTGGTGGATCATACCGAACTCCTTTTCGCACCGGGGGAGGTTTCAGGTATCTGGATTACTTTTCCCGACCCCCAGCCTAAAAGAGAACACCGCAGATTGACAGCTCCCGGATTCCTTGCCAAGTACCGTAACATCCTGGCCCCGGACAGCCCGATCCATCTGAAAACCGATGATCACGATTTCTTCGACTTTACACTCGCAGTAATCCGGGAACACAACCACCGGCTTCTGTCAGCTACCGACGACCTTTACCATAGCGGATCGGAAGAAGAAGTATTGACCATCCGTACTTTTTATGAAAACATCTGGCTGGAAAAAGGGAAAAAAATATGTTACCTCCGATTCTGTCTTAACAAAAAAATGTAAACCATGAAGAAAATCTTGCTCATTCTCTTTGCCGGGATCTGTTTTCATAGCAGCGCCGCACCCGTCGAAGGGATGTGGATTCCCTCGTTGATAGAACAATTGACCCTCCGGGAAATGCAAGAGCTGGGGCTGAAACTTTCAGCAGAAGATATTTACAGCGTAAACCATTCCAGCCTGAAAGATGCCATCGTCCAATTCGGAGGAGGTTGCACCGGCGAGATCGTTTCATCCGCAGGACTGCTGCTCACCAACTATCATTGCGGACTGGGTACCATCCAGGG
>CALMDO010000220.1 GCA_937862805.1 uncultured Bacteroidota bacterium | reverse complement strand
GAGAGGTACATTCCTTTATTGTTCTTTACGTGGTAAACCCCGGCAAAATCGTAATACAACGAGAAATCCCACGAACGCCAGGTATCGTATTCAGTACACGACCAGTAATTCCCGTTAAAGTGCTTCCCTTCGAATATCAATTGACCACTTGCCATTACTCCGTAACCGCCCGGTAAAAGCGTCAGTCCGCTTACATTGGATGCACCGGTATTGGGCTCCGACCAATGGAAATAGCCGCTTTCCCTGAGAGCAGCTCCCGCTGTGGAATCACCCCCGTAGTAACCTAATAGCTCAATCCATTCATTTTCGCTTGGCAGGTGCCACCCGTTGGGACAGATCCCCTTTACGCCACTCGGGTTCAGGTTGCTGCTCGCCTCTTGGTTCATCATGCTTGTCCAATTATAAAGCAGTCCGTACGTACTGACTCCGGATGTATCATTGTTGTAAGCCATGGCGTTCACGATGGGAGAACCGTCGGCATTGTGACTTGCCCGCAGGTTGCGGGCCATCCAGGTCTTTGTACCGATCTTCACGACCGGATAGACATTTCCGTCAAAATCGGTCAATGCAGGTGTTTCTCGGCCCAGCGCATACCATTCCATACCATCATAAAGGTTGATGCTTTTCGTGGTGGTGTTGAAGATGATCAGTCCGGCTGCAGGAGAGGCAATGGCATCGCGTTCCTGCTGCGACAAGCGCGGAGGAAGAAAGCCCTTGTCTGAGAATTTGACATCCAGTCCGGCCGACAGATTAGGTTCACTGCCATCGGAATTGATCCCCACCTGGGCGACAAGAACCACCGGTAGCAAAACAAGGAGCAGCGAAAGCCACCGCAACCGAACACACCCTTCACCGGATCTACAAAAAGTTTTCATATACTGCTGGTTTTTTTAAACCTGAAACCCGAAACCTGAAACCCGAAACCTGAAACCGGTTCAAACCTTCCAGGTTTTTGCTAATGAACATGTTTACATTAAGATAACAAAAAATATATTTATCGAATTCAAACCTGGAAGGTTTTTCGCGAAACCTGAAACCTGAAACCTGAAACCTCTCCCCAAATGTATAAAAAAAAGAAGGCGACCAATGGTCGCCTTCTTTTTTTCATTCCAATGAAGGATTAGTGTTTGACCGTGATCTTTGTGGTTTTCACACCATCGCTTGTGTTCATCTTCACAAAGTACACACCTGCTCCCAGTCCGGAGACATTGATCTGAGCAAGTTTAGTGTCAAGGTTGCTTTCAGCGTAAACAGTTTGTCCGATGAACGACAGCAATTCGATGCTCTTGATCGTGAAGTCGCTCTTCACGTTCACAACATCAGTTGCCGGGTTCGGGTAAACCTTAATAGCCTGGGTTTCGGTTTCGGGTACACCAATACCGTGACCAGTTACGAATCCGTTGTTATAGGTCGGCACGAAAATAACGCCGTTATAATCGGCAAATTCGCGCGGGGTGGGGTTGTCACTCCATCCGATGTTGCCCCATTCGAGGGATCCGTTGTAGGTGAAATCGATGTTGAAGAAGGTACCGGCGGTGATGGTTACCCCTGCAGCGGAGGCTGCCCACACGAAGGTGAGTTTGCCGGCTGCGGGAGTGCCAACGAGAACGTCGGTGATACCTTCATACCAGTTGGAAGTTCCGGTATAGGTCAATTTCGAAGCATCGTAATCAAGGGTAAATTGGAAGGAACCCATGTTTTCGATTTCTTCAGCTAATACTGGAACAGAGACTGGTCCTGCAGATACATTGTAAACCTCCGAGATGGTCAGGGTCGGTCCACCGACCGGGCCAACGATCAGTGTCACGGGAACGTTGACCGTTCCGATGTTGGGATCGCTGACGAAGGTAATGTATCCGGTATAGGTACCGTTTCCAAGGTCGGTAGCATCGAAATGTACGTTAGCATTCTGAGAGCTACCTCCAGGAATGGTGCCTTGGTGCGGATCCATCGTCAGCCAGGGAGCTGTTCCGGCGCCCGGGAATGACAGTGCGTCGATTTCGTCGCCGCCCGGGAAGCCGCCCACGAGGGTGGTAGCGCCGGTTGTTCTGTCTAAGATGCGGAGTTCGCCACCAGAACCATCATTGTTGTAAGCAGCCAGGTAAACGATATCGGTTGCAGGATCCCAACCCATGCCCTGAGCGTAGTTGGCGTCGTAGCCAAGTGAGCCGAGAAGCGTGGAGGCGCCGGTTTCCTTGTTGATAGCGTAAGCTTCGTCGTTAACGAGGTCGAAGCTGTACATCTGGCCGGTTCCGTCGATGGTAACATCGATGGCGCCGGGGATACCCGTTGCTGCGATGACAGTAGCTGCGCCGGTTTCCATGTTGATGGTATAGATGTGCGATTCACTGATATCCGTTGAGATACCGTACATGATATTCGTGGTCTTGTCAACGGTGATACCCGTCCAGGATTCTGAGCCATAAGGCATGCAGGAACCGATAAGGGTAGCAGCGCCCGATGCAATGTCAAGTTTCTTCAGTTGGTTGTTATCGTAATCGATGACATACATGAAGTCGGCATTGACAGCGTCGAAGGTTCCGCCGAAATAAGAGGCGTCGATGGAGCTGATGGTGGTGGTGGTACCGGGAGTATCAGTATTGAAGTTGAAGAAGGTCATGCCCGGATAGATATCGCAAGCATAACCCAAAGATCTGCTCTTTAACTGAATCTGGGGTACACCGGCTGCGTGGCTGCCTGCAGGAGCCCTCATGATGGAAGGAGCTGCGGTGCCGCGCGGGAATTCACCATTGCTGGCAGGGATGTTAATGGCCTGTTTTGCATTCATGTGGACTGAACCGCTCCATTCCAGCATTCCATCGCCTCCGTTGGCAATGGTCAGCGTACGGTCGGTAGTCTGACCGGCAGTCAGGTTAACGGTAAGTTCATTCGGGGTAATGGTCATCATCGGGGCGGTCATATTGATGTTCAGCGTGGTTGTATTGGGAGCCACAATCACAACGCCAGATGTAGCGTAAGGATTGAAGCCTGCAGCTTCTGCTGTTACATCATAAGTCCCAGGCAGGATATCCTGAATGCTGTAGTGACCATTTCCATCGGTCGTTGCAGTATAAGGAGCATGTCCTGCTTTGGTAGCAACCACTGTGGCATTGGGAATTCCAACACCGCCGTGAGAAACAACGCCTTCGAGAATACCAAAGATGGGGCCGGTCAACGTAAAGGTGACAGGAACAACGATGGTACCCACGTTGGGTTCTGAAGTGAAGGTAATCGTTCCATGACGGGTGAAATCATCGCCATCGGGAGGAACTGAACCATCTAAGGTGACAGTCACTTCCTCTGAAGCGGTAGTGGGCAGGACTCCTTCTTTAGGATCGATGGTTAACCAGGGAGCTGTACCGCCGCCGGGGAATCCCAGAGCGTCGATTTCGTCGCCGCCCGGGAAGCCGCCTACGAGGCTGGTAGCGCCGGTTTCTCTGTCTAAGATACGGAGTTCGCCACCAGAACCGTCATTGTTGTAAGCAGCGAGGTAAACGATATCTTCTTCAGGATCCCAGCCCATGCCCTGAGCGTAGTTGGCATCATAGCCAAGGGAGCCCAGTAACGTGGAAGCGCCGGTTTCTTTATCGATCTTGTAAGCTTCATCGTTAACGAGGTCGAAGCTGTACATCTGGCCGGTTCCGTCGATGGTAACATCGA
>CALMDO010000219.1 GCA_937862805.1 uncultured Bacteroidota bacterium | reverse complement strand
CATGGCGTCCGATGATCTCATGAGGGGGATCGTTGGGATGATGCAGGTCCCAGGTAAGGATCATGCCGTTGACCAGGCCGGTGGAAAGGCTTCTCCTTTCTTTGTTGAAAGCGATGGAATAGATGGCGTGTCCGGCTTTGAAGGAACTCTTCGGTTGAAGCATCTCTCCTTCGACGTTGTATAGTTTCAGGTTGCCGTTACCATCTCCGGAAGCCATTATTAATCCTTGTGGGTCAAAGGCAATGCAATAGACAGGGGTCTTTAAAGAGTCGACAGTGGATCGGGAAAATGTCCCCTTTTCATACTTCCATTGAAGAATTTTCCCGTCGGCACCTGCTGAAATAAAGAAATTTTTTTGTGGATGCATGGCCAATTTGTTCACCACGCTGCTATGCCCGGAAATTATTTTTGGAACGCCCGTGAAGGAGCTGCAGTCCCAGATGATAAGCTCTCCTTTGGTAGTGCCGGCCACCAACCAATGTTCATCATGGGTAAGTCCCAGCGACCGCAAAGTTCCCTGAGCCTGTTTGGGAAGTTGGAGTTCCCGGGGCTGGGAAGGTTGTTGGCTCAGCTTCCACACGAGCAGATGGTTATCGTCGCCGCAGGAATAGAGGGTCTTACCATCACCGGAAAGGACGATGGAGCGCACCCCGTCTTCATGGCCTCTCAGAATAACCGGGTCGGCTGAAATCCCCGATAAAGCGGTATAAATGACCGGATCGTTCCGGAATCCCCCGTTTTCTTCATTAATCCTGAAAGCCTCTACAGCAAGCAGGCCGGGGAGTTCATCCTTAACGGTAGCGTACAGTTGGTTGGCCTGTATGGCCATGGTACGGGCCACTGCCAGCAGTCTCAGTCTTTTTGTGTTCTTTTCCGATTCTTCTGCTTTGATCCTTTCCTTATCGGCAATCAGTTTCTGGGAAACAGCCTCTTTTCGTTGTGATTGTGCTTCGTCGCGGGCTACCAGCGCCTCTTGTCGCGAAAGGTCCGCTTTTTTCTTTTCGCTGACCGCCACCACGGTTTGTTCCTGGGCGATAATCTGTTGGCGGACAGCATATTGTCTTTGCTGTTCGGTGATCATCTCCTGTTGTTCGGCGATGCGTTGTTGTTGTTCAGAGATTTTTTTCTGGAGGATGGCCTCTTTGCGTTGCTCCTCCATTTTTTTTCTTTCAAAGAAAGCGAGTTTTTCCTTTTCGAGCGCTTCTTTCCGGCTTGCTTCGGCTTTAAATCTGAGGTTTAATGAAATCAGGAGGAAGAGAATGGAAACTACAGAAGCGATGCCAAGGATGATGGCAGAATTCTTGGCCCGTTTGAGATTCCTTTTCTGAAGGTTTTCTTTTTGTGAAAGTTCCAATTCATGTTGTTTTTTACTGAATTGGAGAAATGATATCGCCCGGTCGAAAGCCGGATCGTATCGCATGGCCCAGGTAGCGTTGGGTTTTGCGTGCTCTTTCCATTGAAGGGCGACCTGTAACTCAGGGTCGACCCATAAACCCGATTTTCCATCCTGGTAAAGTTCGGCCGATTTGGATAACCGGAGGTAAAGTTGGGCCGACTGGCTCTCTTCTTCTACCCAGTTTTTCAGGCGGGTCCACACCCTCATGATGCTTTCATGCGAGATATCGATGATTGAATCGGGAGTCAGGTCAACGCTGACGGGAGGTATCAGGAAAGCACACCCCGGTTGCCGGAAGGTTTCGATGACCCGGATCACCTCTTCCTGTCTTGCTTCTGCAAGGGTCATGATCTCGCTGAGTTGCGTCGGACGTCGTGTTCCGCGGCTCTCTTTGTTTATTTCAGTAAGGGCTTTGAAAAGTTTTTCAGCAATGTATTTGCTCTTGAATTCGCGAAGTTCGGTAAAGAGCTCTTCCAGGTGGAAGGAGAGCGCCTCCTTCATGGTGCCGATCGCGTTATAGTGCTCCAGGCCGATGGGTTGATCCCCAATGCGGTTTAACGTCCAATAGTCCCAGGTACGCATCATGGCATGTTGTAAAATCGGCAATTGGTCCGGATCATCTCCGACGTCCTGCAACAGTTGATCAACCAGTTCCTCACTGATACGGCACCCTTTGAATCGAACCGGTCCGGTAATAGCCAGCCTGCGTTCCTCGTTGTTCATCCTGGGAACCAGGTAATAACCCTGGTTGATCGTCTCCGTAAGTCCTCTGAATTCCGTACAATCATCCAGAAAATCAGTTCGCATGGAGAGGATGAAATAAACAGGCAGTTCGGGATGACTGAGGGTACTGAGGATCAGTTCGATAAAGATGGATGTGTCATGGATGGTCTGATCAAGGGCATTGCTTTTTTTGAACCGGAAAAGTTCTTCAAACTGATCAATGATGATGAGCCGGGAAGCGTTTCCTGAGGTTCCTGAAGCAGTTAAAAAATCACTGAGGGCTTCTTTGCCCGATCTGAGTTGTTCAGTCAGTTTCCCGGGATCTTTGCTTTCACCGGCCAGGGAACGCGCCAGGTTGCCAAGCGGATCCTCCGCTGGTCGGAAAATGTTCACGGTCCAGGGGGTATTACAGCGGCCGGTCTTGTTTTTCATCAAAGCCGGTACCACCCCGGCTTTGATGAGTGACGACTTACCGCAACCTGATGAACCAACGATGGCCAGGAACCGGGTGTGAAATAGTTTTTCTATCAGTTCCCTTACCTGGAGTTCTCTGCCGAAGAAGAGCTCATCTTCCTGGATTTCGTAACTCCGGATTCCGGGAAACGGGTTGTCATGAAGAAGCGGTCGTGTCATGAATTCGGTAAAAAAGGAAATTGTAAACAAATTTAAAAATATAGACTTGAAATCATCGAAAACTTTTTCGAAAGAATATCCGAAATTCTCCTAATTTTATACTCTTTATAACTTCGCTGTATGGATGAACAGAAAACCGATCCAGCCGGTTCTTCCGCGAGTGAAACAACAGAAGATCAATTAAAGGCGGTTCAGAAGCAACTGGTGGAATGTGAGAAAATGGCCACCCTGGGCCAGTTGACAGCCGGGATCGCGCATGAAATCAAGAATCCGCTTAATTTTATCAAGAATTTCTCAGAACTGACACTGGAACTGACCCGGGAGCTGACGGAAGAGCTTGGTCGCTTTTCAGGCGTGATTGACCCAAAAGATGCTGAATACTTAGGCTCCATCCTCAACGACATCAATGGAAATATCCAAAAGATCAGTGAACATGGCAAGAGAGCTGAAAGCATTATCAGGGGAATGTTACTCTATGCCCATGGAAAAGAAGGGGAGCGAATCCCTACTGACATCAACGCGATGTTAGCTGAATATGTGGCCCTTGGGTACCACGGGATGCGTGCCTCTGATAATACTTTCAACATTAAAATTGAACAGGAAACCGATCCCGCCATCGGGATGATCTACATCGTTCCACAGGATATAGCCCGTGTTTTCCTGAACCTTATCAACAATGCCTTCTATTCCACCCATCAAAAGAGCAGAAAGGAAATTCCCGCTTACGCCCCCCTTTTTAAATCCACTACCAAAGACCTGGGCGACCAGGTCGAAATCATCCTTTGGGATAATGGCAATGGAATCCCTCCGGCACTCAGCCAGAAGATCTTTACCCCCTTTTTTACTACAAAACCGGCCGGTTCAGGTACGGGCCTCGGACTGTCGATCAGCCATGATATTGTCGTCAGGCAACACCATGGCTCCCTGACCGTGAACTCAGTCGAAGGAGAATACGCAGAATTTGTGATCCGGCTACCTAAAAAATAACAATTTATGAGTGATAACCCACTGCAAAACATTAAAATCCTTGTTGTTGATGATGAAATCGATCTGGAACCGCTGATCCGTCAGAAATTCCGCAGACAGATCAGGGATGGCGTTTACCACTTTGTTTTTGCACTCAACGGTCTCGAAGCCCTGGCAAAACTGATTGAATTCCCCGAAATAGGGATCATCCTGTCGGATATCAACATGCCTGAAATGGATGGATTGACGCTGCTTTCAAAATTGAAAGAGCTGAAAAACCCCAGCCTGAAAACAGTGATTGTATCTGCTTACGGCGACATGGAAAACATCAGGATTGCCATGAACCGCGGCGCTTTTGATTTTGTGACAAAACCGGTTAATTTCGAAGACCTGGAAATTACCATCAACAAAACCCTGGAGGAGATTCTCCAGATCAGGCGCTCCCAGGAGGAACATGACCAACTGATCTCTATTCAACAGGATCTGAATACTGCCCGGGAGATCCAACAGGCAATCCTTCCAAAAAACTTCCCTCCCTTTCCGGGCCGGCAGGATTTCGATATTTTTGCCACCATGACGGCCGCCAAGGAAGTCGGAGGGGATTTTTATGATTTTTTCATGATCAACGACGATCAACTGGGTTTCGTCATCGGAGATGTTTCAGGAAAAGGTGTCCCTGCAGCCATCTTCATGGCAGTCAGCAGGACCCTCATCCGCGCTACCGGACACAAAGGGATCCCTACCGGGGAGTGCATGAATTACGTGAATAACCTGCTTTGTAACGAAAGCGTTTCCAGCATGTTTGTCACCGTGTTTTATGGCATTCTCACTTTATCGACCGGTGAAATCGAATACGTGAACGGCGGCCATAACCCGCCTTACGTGATCGGTTCCGGTGGATTGGTGAAAGTACCGATGACAGGAGGTCCCATCCTGGGCTGCCTTGAAGATACCAATTACGACTCCAAACGGATTACACTGGCTCCCGGTGACACCTTTATTCTCTTCACCGACGGAATTACCGAAGCCTTCGACAAGGAGGATAAGCCTTATGGCGAAGCCAGGTTGGAGCAGTTCCTGGCCGGTAAATATGGTCGCCCGGTGGAGGAAGTAGTCAGGGGAATTGCTGCCAGTGTGACCGAATTCTCAGCCGGAGTCCCACAATCGGATGACATTACCCTTTTGGCTATCCATTACCACGGGAAACAGTAAACCTGCTGATTCGTTGACGTTTCATGAACATTCAAACCGAAAAATGGAATAACTTCCTGATTATTCATCTCGAAGGTCGGATCGACGGGCTTACTTCAACCGGTTTTCAACGAAAAGTTGATCAACTTACTGCCGAAGGACACCTGAAGCTGATCCTTGATTTTTCACGGGTCATCTTCATGAGTAGCGCGGGGTTAAGGGTGATCATTCAAATCACCCGCTCTCTCCGGCCGATCGGAGGAGAGGTAATCCTTATGACCTTACCCGACCAGGTCAGGGAACTCTTCCGTGTCAGCGGAATGGAACCATTTCTGAAAGTGGTCTCCGGATTGGAAGCCATCATGCCTCAATCCACTTCCGGCCCGGGAGAAGCTATCTCCTCCCGCCTTGATTTCGGGGAATTTGCAGTCGACTGGATGGCGCTGACAGGGAAAACCGGCCAACTTCTGCTTTTAGGCGACCCCGACAAACTTGCTTCAAGTGCTTACCCGGAGGGTGACTGTCATCGTGTGAAGCCCTCAGAATTCCGTTTTGGCGCGGGACTTGCGGCGTTGGGAGATGATTACAACGATTTTTCAAACCTTTTCGGCGAAACAGTCGTTACCGATCATCATTTCTTCTCCTTCCCTGCAGTCACACGACCCGGGGTCGATTACGCCTTTTACACTGCTGAAGCTGACCATCCGTTCAACTTTCTGTATGGTTTCGGATTTCCGGGTGATTTTTCCGGTGTCTTTCGCTTCGACTTCACCGGGGAATCACCCGATCTGGGTCAACTGTTGAAAGCAGCAGCAACAGTGGCTTCTTCCTCCGTTTTCGGCGTGGTAATGCTGGGCGTCAGTCAGGGACTTCAATGGATGCATCTCAAAAAGGTCCCGGTTTTAGAGAACCAACCGCCATCAGGGAATATCTTCGCTGAGGATATTTTTCATGCCTGGATGAATTTTTCTCCGGAAAGGGAAGAGCTGAATAAAACAATAATCACGACCGGTTTAGTCAGCCGTGATCCGGAGCTGATCCCTGAAAGGGTCCGCTCTTTCATCCCTGAAAAGGGTGGGATGCACCTGCATGGTATCGTCTTCGAAAACGGCTTACTCAGCCGGGATATCCGGGATTTTGAAACAGAACTGGCCCGTGTTGCCAGGGATTTCCGGGCTGAGAAAGTTGTTCACCTGTTGCCTTCCTCCCGGTTGAAATCGGGATTTATCGGAATCATTAACCTTGATCTGCACTGATGGAGCTTTGGATAGGCGCGGTCAACCTTGGTTTCCTTTATGCCTTCATGGCAATAGGGACTTATATTACCTATAAGCTGTACTCCTTTCCCGACATCACCATCGACGGAACTTTCACCACAGGGGCTGCTACGGCCTCCATCCTGATTGTCAACGGATGGAATCCCCTGACGGTGCTTCCGGTAGCCTTCCTGGTTGGCTCTTTGGCAGGTTTCATCACCGGATTCATCCACACACGTTTCAGGATCGAAGGATTGTTGGCAGGTATCCTGGTGATGACAGGTCTCTATTCCGTAAACCTCCACATCATGGGGAAATCGAACATCCCGCTGCTCAATGACCCTACTTTCGTCAGCCTTCTGGCTTTTTATAACCCCGGCCTGAACCCTGAATTCTGGAATTTCCTGGTGCTCATCACGACGATCGTACTCTTCTGGATGGTGGTTTCACTTTTTCTCCGAACAGATTTTGGTCTGACCATGCGATCGACCGGTAACAATCCGGTCATGATCGCCGCACAAGGAGTCTCCGTTGTTCGCAATAAAATCTTCGGAATTTCGCTGGCCAATGGTTTGGTGGGTATTTCGGGAGCACTTATTGCTCAATACCAGGGATTTGCAGATATCGGGATGGGGATTGGTTCCATTATCTTCAGCCTGGCTTCCGTCATCATCGGAGAAGCAATACTCCATAGCCGGTCGATCTTTATCCAGGTGCTGGGGGTGATCCTGGGATCGGTGATCTTTCGCCTGGCCGTAGCGCTGGCACTTTACCTGGGAATGAACCCTAACGATCTGAAGATACTCACCGCACTCTTTGTACTGGCCACCCTGATCACCACGCAGTTCTTCAGAAAAAAGCATGAGGGAAGATTCACGCGAATGTTCCATCATCATGCCCGGATCTTCCGATGGTCGTTTCTTATACTCTTTGTTCTTCTGTTCGTTTTCTTTGTTGTGAAGAACAGGCCGAAGAAAGAAAATGATGCTCATCGACCCAGGATAGGACTTCTGCTGGCTAACCAGAGTTCGTTAATGACCAATACACGCAATGGTTTCTATGATGAATTGAGAAAACTTGATTATCGGCCCGGGGAAAACTGTGAGATCATAGAACTCAATGCAGAAGGGGATATCCCGATGAACCGGACCATGGTTGATCACCTTGTATCAGCCGGTGTCGATGTCCTGGTGCCGGTTTCCACTGCATCAACACAGGCTGCCATTACCAAGGTAAAAGAGATACCGGTTGTTTTTGCGACAGTGGCCAACCCTTTTTCCATCCAGGCAGGCTTCAGCGATTCCAACCATCTTCCCAATGTCACGGGGGTTTACGGATCGGCTCCCAGCTACGAGCTGCTGAAATTGTTCACGATGATGAAACACGGGAAACAAAAGATAGGTACCCTGTACAATCCTGCCTTTCCTAATACAAAGGTTAATTTAGCCGATTTGCACAAAGCCTTAAAATCTTATCCTCAGTTGGAACTGTCAGAGGTTTCGGTTTCCGGGACCAGTGAAGTTTACCAGGCTGCACAATCATTAGCTGCCAAAGGGATCAGCGCCTTTATCCTGATCAATGACCTGACGGTTTTCAACGCTCTCGAGTCAGTTATCCGGGTATCCCGTGCCCAGAAAATCCCGGTATACAGCAACGATGCCGAAAGACTTCAGGACGGAGTCTTGTTGGTATACGGGTATGAATATTATGTGAGTGGTATGCAGGCTGCCCATCTGGTTGACCGGGTACTGAAAGGAGAAAATCCTGGTAAAATCCCGTTTGAACGGTTCAAAATCACCTCCTTCGGGATCAATTATGATATGGCCGATCAATTGGGGGTCATCTTTCCTGATTCCATCCGAAAGGCAGCCACCATCACTTTCATTCACAATAAGTTGAACAAGCAGCCGCTGGTTTTGCCCGAAGATCGTGAAATTCAGACAAAAACACACTAAACCGGGAGAATGACCATGATCGAAATAGCAGGACTTACCAAACTTTTCAATGCGGGTTCCCTTGATGAAGTACTTGCCTTGGATGATGTTTGTCTGGAAATCAGGGAACACGATTTTTTAACGGTGATAGGTACGAATGGTTCCGGCAAATCGACCCTCCTCAATGTCATTGCCGGAAACATTATTCCCGATAAAGGCATCATCCGGATCAAAGGGAAAGAGGTCACCCGGCATCCCGATTTTAAACGCGCGAAGTACATCGCACGGGTTTTTCAAAATCCTTTCCAGGGGACTGCTCCCGATATGACCATTGCAGAAAACCTCCTGATGGCATGGTTACGGGGAAAACACAGGTGGCCTCTGCTCAGCCTGAACCGGAAAATAAAATCATTTTTCCGTGATCAATTGGCATCCCTGGATATGGATCTTGAGAAGAGGCTTGAAAACGTGATGGGTACCCTGTCCGGCGGGCAACGACAGGCCGTCACCTTATTGATGGCAGTCCTCCAAACCCCGGATGTCCTGCTTCTGGATGAACATACTGCTGCATTGGACCCAAAAACAGCAGCCCAGGTGATCCGGCTGACCCGCAAATTCGTCGAAGAACATCATCTGACGGCCATTATGGTGACCCATTCGATGAACCAGGCGCTGGAACTGGGTAACCGGACGATCATGATGCATCACGGCAGGATTATCGATGATATCTCTTCAGAAGAGAAAAAGAAACTGACGATCGATGACTTTCTAAACAAATTTGAAGATATCCGGAAGCAGGAAAAACTGACTCCCGAGCTTATCGGGAGACTGAAAGCGCTTTACTGTTGATCAATAAAACACTCTTTTTAAAATCTTTTTACGTAAAACACTTTACCGTCACCCTTTCTGTAAAAATCATCGATCCGTGCTTCGGCTAAGTAGCCGGTCCGTTCATAGAAATGGCGTGTAGGCCGGTATTTATCCAGGGTGGATGTTTCGGCAATGACCAGCCGGCCCCCTGCAGCGACGATGGCTTCATGGACCGCTTCGATCAGGCGACTGCCGATTCCTTGGCCCCTGCAGGAATCATGGGTCGCGATCCAATATAGATCATAGCTGCCCACGGTTCCTGGAATCGGGCCGTAACAGGCATAGGCAATCGTTTTACCCCCGACTTCAGCAAAAATAAAAAAGTATCCGCATCCAGGGCCTGATTGGAGATGTTCCTCAGCCAGCTCAACGGCTACCGGAATCTCGATGTCATAAAAAAAACCGGTCGAAACCAGGATTGAACGGATGTTCTCTCTGTCTTCCTCCCGTACTTCGGTTCTGAAATGGATGTCGATGGGGTTGGTCATGGGTTGATTGCTTTCGTTGATTCAAGAGGGAGTCCGAGGGCGTGTTCCACAATTCTGCGGATGGCGTCAACCGGTTTCATCCCGGCTTGCCGGCAGGCCGCCATAAAGCCTCCTGAACCGGAAAGACACGGGTTGGCATTGATGTCGATTACGTAAGGATTTCCATGATGATCAAGTCTGAAATCCAATCTGACGTAACCTTTTAATCCCAGTTCGTTCCAGCATTTTTTGCAGATGCGCTCCATCCGGTTTTTGGTTTTTTGGTCGAACTGTGTCATTTCAAAGGTGCGACGGGTGTTGAGGTATTCAAAAGAGGTTTCCTTCCATTTTGCGGTGTATCCCATGATCCTGGGTTTCCCCTCGGGAAAATCGACAAACGTCATCTCAGCAAAAGGAAGCACTTCCGGCCCGTTGGGGCCTGCAATGATCGACAGGTTGAATTCACGGCCATCGATGAACTCTTCAATGAAATAAAAATCACGATTTTTCTCTTTTACTTTCAAGAGATAGTCTGTGTCATTTCCGTGAAAGACAGAGTGTTCATCAAGCCCTACCGAACCTTCCTCCCAAATGGGTTTGAGGATGTACTTTTTTTCGGGATCCAGCTGATCTGTCTCATCCGTCAAAAACCAGGCGGGAGTCGGGATCCCCAGTCTTTTTAATTCGATTTTGGCCCTGACCTTGTTGGCGGCAATAAAGAGTGGCACCAGGGGAGAACCGGTAAAGGGTATTTCGAGATATTGATAGAGGGCTGCAGGAAAGAAGACAAATTCGCCCCTGCAGTGGATCGATTCCACCAGGTTGAAGATCAATCCGGGATTTATTTTCACTATAAAATTCAGCGTGTGCTGAAAGTTCAGATCGACCTGCCCTGTTCTGACCCTGAATCCCAGTTTTTTCAGTGCACGGGTAACGATACTGACCTGTTCGAGTACATCCAGTTCATCATCGGTGGCATTTTTTGACAGGCGGTTATAAAGTATCAGTGCAAGGTTGTTCATCGGATGGAGAATGAATGGCCGGCAGGGATGCGTTCAATGGCTGAATGCATGATGATGCCGATGAGTTCGTTGAAAGAGATGCCCTGTTTTTGGCAAATGATGGGGAGGTCGGAATGGATGGGATTCAGTCCTGCCAACGGATTGACCTCCATAAAACCCGGATCGCCCTTCTCATTCAGGCGCAGGTCAACCCTTCCTGCATCCCGGCATCCTAACGCGTTCCATGAGGCCAGGGCCACTTCGGTGCATCTTTCGGCCAGTGCATCGTTCACAATCCGGTACTTCACCCGTGTGTAATAATCATCTTTGTTCAGGTAAGAATAGCCGTGAGCTTCTGCTTTTTCGGTGAAGATCACCTCCATGACACCCAGGGAGCGGGCCTTTTTCCCGGTACCGGCAATAGCGATCGTAAATTCCCTTCCCGGAAGGTACTCCTCCACGATCAGTCCCAGGGGATATTTAGGTAAAAGTAATTCACAGGTTTTGAGCAGCGCTTCTGGTGAATCGACCTTGGAGCGGCTGTCGATCCCTTTTCCGGTACCTTCTGCGTTGGGTTTGACAAACATCGGAAAGTTGAGGTTGGATGCCTGCAGATCTTTCAAATCCCTGACCAGGAAAAAACCGGGAGTGGGGATCCCGCAATCCCTGACCACTTGTTTGCACATGGCTTTATGCAAGGTAAGCGCCATGACGAGCGGATCCGAGAAGGTGTATGGTATTTGATAGGCATCCAACAAAGCAGGTACCTGGGCTTCCCGTCCGATGCCGTGCATGCCTTCTGCAATATTGAAAACAAGATCCCAGCGGTGACCCAGGGTCAGCCGTTCGGCAAGCTGGCGAACATGCCCGATGCGGTTGGTGGAAAAGCCGTTGGCTTGAAGTGCCTCTTCAAGAGCTGCTACCGTCTCTTCTTTGTCGAATTCGGCTGTCTCTTCTTCTGAAAAACCTTCCTTCAGGTATTCTGAACGGAGGTCGTACGTGAGGCCAATGATCATAAAGTCAAACGGAATTATCGGGGTAACGGAAAATTCGCCCTTCATAGTTTTTCAGGAGAACCGTTCCTTCTTCTCTCCCTATTGTATAACCGGGCAGTAATGGAATTTTTCCTCCTCCTCCGGGAGCATCGATCACATAGGTCGGGACGGCATAACCGGAAGTAAAACCCCGCAAACCGTGAATGATCTCAAGCCCTTTGTCGATGGATGTTCTGAAATGGCTTGTTCCAACGACGGGGTCGCACTGGTACAGGTAATAGGGGCGTACCCGGATGCGCAGAAGGGCGTGCATCAGCCGTTTCATCGTTTCGACGTTGTCGTTGATCCCTTTTAGCAGGACGGTCTGGCTCCCTAAGGGGATGCCGGCGTCGGCCAGTTTTCCGCAGGCTTCAGTGACTTCCGGTGTGATTTCGTCGGCGTGGGTAAAATGGATGGAGATAAAGAGGGGATGGTACTTTTTCAGCATGTTTACCAGTGGGCGGGTAATCCGTTGCGGGAGTACCAGGGGTACTTTCGTCCCGATACGAATGATCTCTACATGCGGGATGCTCCGTAAACGGGATAAGAGGTACTCGACATGCAGATCGGGCATGGTCAGCGGATCGCCCCCTGAAATCAGGACATCACGCACCTCTTTGTGTTGTTCAATGTACTGAAGGCCCGGTTCCCAGGCTTTCACGCCGATGTGGCATTTGTCTTTGGCCACCATCCTTGTACGGGTACAATAGCGGCAATAGGTGGAGCAGAAACCGGTGACCAGAAACAACACCCGGTCGGGATACCGGTGAACCACGTTGGGTACCGGGCTGTCGTGTTCTTCCGAGAGGGGGTCGGTGGCTTCATCGGGGTGGATCAGGAACTCGTCGAAGACAGGAACAACACTTTTTCTCAACGCCTGTTCCGGGTTGTCGGGATCCAGCAGGCTGATATAATACGGAGTGATCCGCAGTGGCAGTGATTGGGTACCGGTGCCGCCTGGTTTTACTTCATTTTCCGACAGGCGGATGTACCGCGACAACTGTTCGATCGAACGGGCGCTGTTTTTAATTTGCCAGTGCCAACTGTTCCATTCCTTGACAGTCGCTTCAGGAAAATAGGTTTGTAAAAAAGTGAGAGAGCGTTCGCTGATGGTACTCTTCTCCCGGTCGTTTCTCGATTTTAAATATTCGTCCAGGAGGGTGACTTCGTCGATGAAGTGGGGTTTACTTGGAGGTTCTTCTTCTTCGGGCAGATCAGGGCCGAGGAGGTCCCGATTCTCATTGGGCAATTTATCCATCGTTGAGGTTAGGTGTTACAAACACTTCACCAACAGGCTATACTGCTGATGAAAATTCATAAATAGTTTAAAATTAATACTTTATCTTTTTTATAAAACTTGATAACAGACGCTTAATTAAACGTTGCAAAGAGGTGATAATTTTATTTATTTTTGACACTTCCGTCAGATTATTTTTCAACAAAATCTTGTTAATAAATTCCTGTTTTCAATGGACTTATTTTGTCGTCAGATGGGGTCGGGAGATCCGGTGATCATTCTTCACGGACTTTTCGGATTATCAGATAACTGGGTAACTTTCGGAAGACGGTTGGCTACACATTACCAGGTATTGATACCCGATCTTCGCAACCACGGCCAGTCGCCACACAGCGATCGTTTTGATTTTCAGTTACTTGCCAATGATTTGTCAGAATTGATAGAAAGCCACGGGTTGCGGGATGTCATTTTGATCGGGCACTCCATGGGAGGAAAAACGGCCATGTTGTTTGCCTTGCAAAATCCGGAAAAGGTAAAGCGGATGATCGTGGTTGACATTGCCCTGAAACGTTCTTACGCCGGCAGAGAACATCAGCATCTGATGGATGCCATGCTGGCGGTTGACCTTACCATAGCCAGATCCAGAGGTGATGTTGACCGGCAATTAAAAACATGGGAGGCAAGTGAAAAACTGCGCCTTTTTTTGTTGAAGAATTTGTACTGGCGTGATCGTCAAACCCTTGATTGGCGGCTGAACCTGAATTCATTGAACCTTAACCTGCCGGCTGTAGCCGAAGGAGTCGATTTTCCCGGGACTTATCCGGGGCCCGTGCTGTTTCTACGCGGAGGGCTTTCTGATTATCTGACAGATCTCGATTGGCCGGAGATACAAATGAAATTCCCCGCTGCACGGGTGGAAACCATTGCCAATGCTTCGCACTGGGTCCACGCGGATGCTCCCGGGGAATTTTACGACAGGGTAGCCCTGTTTCTCAGTCATTAATAGCGGTTGATCTCGATTTTTGAAATGGCAGTCTTGACATTCAGGTATATCTTGTCGGGGCTGGAATTGAAATTATAAGTCTGGTAAATCCCGTCTCCTTTTTTGGTAAAACCTTCAAACTCTTTGCTGATCATGAACGATTCGGATTTAATCTGACATCCGGCTTCTTTAGGAATAGCGATATCAATGGAGGAAGCGCCGGCGTTGAAGGTCCATACCGTAACCGGAACTTTGGTTCCCAGTTTGATGTGGATGGAGGATGCGCCGGCATCGATAATCGCGGTATCGATCTTGTAATCACGGAGATCCATGTTGATCTCAGCCGCACCGATATCCAGGTTCATGTTCCAGGAGGGGCGGTCGTTGAGTCGGATATTGACCTGGTTTTCGGAAACAGTATGGCGGATCGTCCCTTTTTCGAGAGAGAGGTTGATGTTTTTCCGTCCTGCCACATCGTTTGTCGTGATGGAATAATTACCAATATTCCCTGTTTTACTAAACGTCATCATATCGGAAGTCAAACCCTGAATCGAGAAATTACCAGCAGCGGCATCAAGTTGCAGGGAACCTTTAAGAATGAGTGAATCGAAAGGGACACTCAGCTCCTGGTCGCGGGAATTGGTGCTTTCCTCATCCTCGTTTTCGTCCCGGTCGTGCCAATCGCCGTCGTAATAATGAAAATTGCGGAAATTCCACCATTGGGAGCGGTCGGAAAGTTTGTTGAAAAAGATGACTGTAAAGGCCAGAACAGCGATGAGTGAAACAATTTTAATGCTGTCGCGGATGGGTAAAATGGAAATTCCCCAAAAGATCAGGATCAGGGGCCACAAGCTCCAGAGCGCGCGCCAACCAAACTCCAGTATCCCGAAATTGTTCAGGATAAACAGTACCCCTATGGCGATCAGGATAAAAGCCCAGAATACATGACGGTATTTCATTTGCGTAAGGTTTTCGGTTAATTGTTTGATTTGGTTTTATGGCTGCTGAAAGCACTGATCAGCAGTCCTACGCCGATAGCTACAAGGATAAGCGGCCAAAGGTCGCCGAAATTAAGTTGGGGGATTAATTCGTCAATCAGGAAAAGGGCCCCGATGGTAATCAGTACCAATCCTCCCACCACACTGCCCTTTTTTTGATGTCCTTTTACGGGTTTTGGATTGGGTTTAGCGTTGTTGTCTGCATAAGCGGACGGATTGCTTTGTTCAGGGGTTGTTCCGGCATCCGCGGGATCAGGGTCGGTGAAAGAAGAAGTTGTTTCGCCCTCTTTTGCAGAGGGAGGATCCTGATGATCTTTGTATACAGACCCGTAATGGGGATTTTCCGGTGTGACGATCCACAAAACGAGGTAAATCAGGAATCCGCCGCCACCTGCCAGAAGCAGGACCACGAAGATCAAACGGATGAGCAGTGGATCTATCATGAAATATTCACCCAACCCTCCGGCGACACCGGCAATTTTCCGGTCGCTTACGCTGCGGTATAGACGTTTTGGTTCCATAGTAGTTGTTTGGTTTATGATGGTTTAGACGGATGGATCATACAAAGGTTACATCGACAGAAGAAGGGATCAGCCGGCCGGTTCCCTTTGCCTTTTATGGATGCGTGCTGACACCGAAACGCTCACTTCGAACAACAGGTACAGGGGCGTTGCCACCAGCAACTGGCTGAAGACATCAGGACTTGGCGTGATGATCCCGGCCAGTACCAGGATCAGGATGGCTGCATGTTTGCGGTATTTTCGCAAAAAACCGGGATTGACAATCCCCATGCGAGTGAGAAAGAGGATCAGCACGGGAAGTTCGAATAACAAACCCATCAGCAGCGTCATCAGGGTCAAAGTACTTACGTAAGAAGTGAGCGCGATCTGGTTAGCGACCGATGAACTTACCAGGTAACCGCCTAAAAAGTTGATCATCAGGGGCGCCACCACGAAGTAACTGAAAGATACCCCGGTAAGAAACAACAAAGAAACAATGGTTACCGCTCCCCGTGAACCGCGTATTTCGGCCGGAGTCAACCCGGGTTTGACAAAGCGCCACAACTCCCAGATGATATAAGGTAATGAAATGATCAGGCCGGCCACCAGCGAAATGTTCATGTGCGAGGTAAACTGCCCTGCAAGATTGATGTTGATCAACTGAAAAGCGGATGGATCGATGCACAAAGAGGGCATGGACAGCAGGTCGCCCAACCGGCACAACAACCTGTAAGTGATGAAGTCTTTCGATTTTGGTGCCAGCAGAATATCGTCAAAAAGAACATCTTTGAAACTAAAAAGAACGATGGAGGTTACGATAAGGACGATAATGATTCTCCAAAGGGTTCCCCTCAATTCATCCAGATGTTCCCAAAATGTCATCTCCTCTCCGCCTTTCGGTATTTCAGAACGGTGTTTTTTCATTTTTCGGGTATACCTGACAAAAGTAAAGAGAAAATATTGCATGGTTTGTTATTTCACAGGGATATGTTGTATATTTGAATAAAACAATCTTTATGGCTGAACGTGAAATACTTCTGGAACAAATGCTCAAGGTATTAAAGGACATTGAGACCAATACTTGTGACAAACAGTTTTTCCCTGAAACTAATTTACTGGAAAAAAAGCTGGACCGTATCATCGAATTGCACGAAAAGCAGATCGACCTTCTGAAAGGGATAAACAAAGACCGATGTACCTGTAAAAAAAGTAAGGGAAAGAAAACCGGAAAAGAAAAAAATGAGAAAAAGGATAAGAGGGAGAAAAAACCAAAGAAAGAAATTTAACTCATTTATTCTGAAGATTTTAATGATTCTGAGTGAATAAAATAGGTTCCTTTTACCACGATGCGTGCATGCGCAGGCAGGGGAGCCAAAACTTCCACCTGAACCATTCCTTCTTCCCGGAAACCTGTTTTTACCGGTAATCTAAAAAATTCAAAAGTCGCTGATCCGTCTGGTGTTGTGGTATAAAAGAGGAAGGGTTGATTGTTTTCACTGACAATCGCCTCTTCAGGTAAAGCGTCCAGGTTCTGTTCATCGGTGTGGATTTCGGCAGTAACGAACATTCCTGGTAAAATGACAGGAGAGGTGTTCCGGAATTCCGCCATCACCCGTATAGTACGGGCGCTCTCCTCAACCGTCTTTCCAATGGATTTCACCGTAGCTTCATACTCCTGTTTGCCGAGGTTGGTCAAAGCAAAACTCACCCGTTGCCCTATATTTACATAAGGAATGTCTTTCTCAAAGACCATCAGTTCGACCCCAAGCAGGTTTTTGTTGACAATCCTGAAAAGGATATCGTTCGGTTCAACGAATTCGCCCAATTTGAGATGGATGTGTTCAACACTGCCACTGATCGGGGTGGTTACGGTAGTGCCTTTGTACATTTTCCCTTCCGCAACATTGGCCGGATCAATGTTCGATAATTCCAGTTGCAGTTTCAATGAATGGTTACGCGCCTGGATATCCCGAAGGGCAGCCTCCGCTTCTTCCAACTTCCTACCGGAATTGATCTTTTCCTGTCCCAAGACTTTTTGCCTTTCATAATCGGCTGTCAATAACTTTTCCTGGGAAAGCCCTGAAATATACTGTTGTTGAAGTACAATGATCTCAGGGGAGGTGAAGGTTGCCAATCCCTGGTTTTCTTTTACGTTCACTCCTTCGGCGACAAGGATCTTTTCAACGGTTCCCCCGAAGGTGGCACAGATTGCAGCACTCCCCTGGGGCATCAGGATCAGTTTTCCTTTGGCATGGATGTCGTTCGAAAGTATGTGTTTTTCGATCATGCCCAGTTTGATACCTGCCGATTGAAACTGTTCCTTTGTGAGGATCACTTTCCCGTTGGTCATTTTGGGTTCCACTGCTGTCGCTTTCTCTTTGCCACTGGTGCAGGCAGAGAGGAAAAGGGCCGGAAAAACCAGGGTTAACAGAGCGCGTCGGAGGTTCCTGTATTTTTTTGGTGGATGGTTCATAATGAATAACCCAGTCTTTTATTGATCCTGATGACGGTTTGGTTGTAATTGCTGATGACAGAGAGATAATCGAGGCGGATGGTAAAAGCCTCGCTGAGGGTTGTCAGATACTCGAAATAATCAATTTCGCCAGCCTGATAGCTCTTTTCACCCGACCGGATTAAAAGGTCGGAATTCTTAAGGGCAGTGGTCTGGTAATATTGCAAACCAGCCTGGTATTTGGCAAGATTTTTTTTCTCGTTTGACAGCTCTGACTGAAATCGCAATTTGCCGTAATCCAGCTCATTTTGTGCGATATCGCGGTTGATCCGGGCCGACTGAATCTTTCCGGCCGGGACCCAGAACCAGAGCGGAACAGAGATCCCATACTGAAATCCCGTGTATGAACCGATTCCTTCAAATGTCTGCGTGAACCACCCAAAAGCAAATTCAGGAGCAGTGTTCCAGGATTCAACTCTTAGGTTTGCTTTTCTGAATAGCAGGTTTTGCCGGAGCAAATTGGTTTCCGGAGCAGTTTCCGGATCAATGCTCAGGGTAAGCGGGAACGACAGAAGGGGCGGATCACCTGACGGTGGAACAATGGGTTGCCGGGATCCCATAAGAAGGAGTAATTCCCCGGAAGCGGCATCAAAATCGCTTTGAACATCTGCCAGGTCCCGTGTCGCTTTAACTGATTTGGATTCGGCCATCAGCAGGCTGATTTGGTTGGTATTCCCGGTAGAAAAAGCGGCTTTTGCAGCCTGATAAAAGAGTCTGTAGAGACTGTCCTGCCGTGCAAGGATCTTTTTTTTAGAGGCCAGCACGACCCAATCGATGTATTTGGACTGAACGGAGGCGATGAATTCATCACGCTGGATGCCCGACAATACAGAGACGGCTGCATGCTTTTTTTTCTGGGCGGCAACCTGTTCGGCATAAACCACGGGAAACTTGAAAGTTTGCATCAGTGTGACTTTCACATCGTTATCCGTTCCGTTGATCTGACCGGTTTCGACCAGGGCAGAAGGGGCATCGAGGTCGACGGCCGATTGGATCAATTTTTTTTCAGCCTTTTTCGCCAGTTCAAAATTGGTTACCTGGATGTTGTTTTTCAAAGCCTGTTCCACTGCCTGGTCGATGGTGAGGGGTGTCACTTTATCAGGTTCCTGCGAAAACAGCGAAGAAGGAAAGAGCAGGGCGAAGAGAACAATCGTTATCATACCCGCAGTTTTCCTGCCTTTCTTTAGCCATTTCCTCAGAAAACTGACCCCGCCTTCATTGAAAGTGAGGTAAAGTACCGGGAGCACCACAAGGGTCAGGAAAGAAGAGGTGAGAATGCCACCGATCACAACGGTAGCCAGCGGCTTCTGAACCTCCGCACCGGCAGCAGTCGACAGGGCCATCGGCACGAATCCCATGGCGGCCACCAGGGATGTCATTATCACAGGACGCAGCCGGTCGGAGGTTCCCAGCCGGATTCGTGCGAGGATATCAGAAAGGCCCTCTTTTTCCAGATGGTTATAATGGGAGATCAGTACGATCCCGTTAAGGACGGCGATTCCAAAGAGGGCAATGAAACCGACCCCGGCTGAGATGCTAAAAGGCATACCCCGCAGAAGTAAAGCCCAGATACCTCCAACTGCTGCCAGGGGAATGGCAGTAAAGATCATCACGGATTGCCTCACAGAGCCAAAAGCGAAGAACAGTAATACAAAAATGGTGGCCAGGGCAATGGGTACCGCGATGAAGGAAGTTTGTTTGGCCGATTTCAAATTTTCAAACTGCCCGCCGAATTCGACCGAATAGCCCGGTGGGAGCACAAGGTTTTTTTGCATAACAGCATTGACTTCATTAATAAAAGATTCCACATCCCGGTTTCTGACATTGATCCCGATGGTGACGCGCCGCATCGTTTCTTCCCGCGAGATTTGCATGGGGCCGCTGATCATTTCAATGGCTGCAACCTGGTTCAACAGGATGGGTTCTTCGTTGGGTCTGTTGATGTGCAGGTTCCCAAGAGCTTCGATGTTTTTCCGGTACTCTTCGCTAAGTCTTACAACCAAGTCAAACCTTTTCTCCCCCTCGAAAACCAACCCTGCCGATTCTCCGGCAAAGGCAGTTCTGACAATGGTGTTGACGTCGTTGATGTTCAATCCCATCTGAGCAATCCGGTCGCGTTGATAATGTACCACCAACTGTGGCAGACCTACGATTTGTTCTACCCTTACATCGCCGGCACCGGGGATGCGTTGAATCATGGCAGCGGCCTCAGTGGCTTTTTCGAAAAGGAGATCCAGGTCTTCACCAAAAATCTTAACTGCCACATCCGATTTGACACCCGTCATCAACTCATTGAATCTGAGTTGTATGGGCTGTGAAAAATCGAAAGAAGTTCCGGGTAAAGTTTCCAGGGCTTTTTTCATTTTAGAGACCATCTCCTCACGGTTTTTAGCGGAGGTCCACTCTTCATGGGGTTTCATGGTGATCATGATGTCGGCATCTTCGATGGCCATCGGATCGGTGGGTATCTCCGCCGATCCGATCTTTGATACCACATGTATCACTTCGGGGAAACGGCTGGTCAGTATCTTTTCTACCGCCGTGGTAGTGGCAAGGCTTTGGCTCAGGGAGGTACCGGGAGGCAGGGTCATCTGGCAGGCAAGGTCACCCTCTTCCAAAGTGGGTAAAAATTCCCCCCCCATCCGGGTCAGAACCCAAAGGCTGATGATCACGATCGCGAGCGCTGTCATTAGGACTATGCCGGGTCGGGCCAGAGCGGTATTCAGTGCTTTATCATGAGAATGGTGAAGAAAATCCATCAACCGGTCCGACCAGTTTTTCTTGACACTGATTTTCCTTTTCAGGAAAAGGGAGGAGATCATCGGAACATAGGTAAAAGAGAGGATCAGCGCACCGATCAGGGCAAAGCTCACCGTTTGGGCCATGGGACGGAACATTTTCCCTTCGGTCCCGGAAAAAGCAAAAATGGGTAAGTAAACGATCAGGATGATGAAGACCCCGAAAGCGGAAGCTGAACTCACCCTCGAGGAAGATTGATGAACAGTTGCATTCATTTCCTCCGTGGAGAGTTCTTTCCCGTTAAAATGGCGTTGGAGGTGATGGATGATCCCCTCCACGATGATGACGGAACCGTCAACGATCAGGCCAAAGTCAATGGCACCAAGGCTCATCAGGTTGGCTGAGACCCCAAAAACATTCATCATGGAGATGGCGAAGAGCATCGAAAGGGGAATCACTGAAGCCACGATCAATCCTGACCGGAAGTTTCCTAAAAGGAGAACCAGCACAAAGATCACAATGAGCCCCCCTTCAATCAGGTTTTTGGTAACGGTCCGGATCGTCTTTTTTATCAGGGCTGACCGGTCGAGGTAAGGTTTGATTTCTAATCCCGGGGGCAGAATTTTTTGGATGTGTCCAATCCTCTCTTTGACCCTTTCTATCACTTTGCTGCTGTTATCCCCTTTGAGCATGAGGGTGATGCCTCCCACTGCTTCCCCTTTCCCGTCCTTGGTCATGGCTCCGAAACGGGGAGCCTTACCAATCTTTACCACGGCAATATCGCGGATGGTCACCGGGATCCCGTTGATCTTCTTAACGACGATATTTTCTATATCCTCCGTGCTTTTTACAATCCCTTCGGTACGGATATACCAGGCATTTTGCCATTTTTCAATATAACTGCCGCCTGAGTTCTGGTTGTTTTTCTGAAGTGCCTCGAAGATTTCAGAGATGGAGATGTTCATCCCGGCGAGTTTGTCAGGGTTTACAGCAACCTCGTATTGCTTGAGCCAACCGCCAAAAGTGCTGATGTCTACGATCCCCGGGATCCCTGCCAACTGTCTTTTCACGATCCAGTCCTGAATGGTCCTCAAATCGTACAGGCTGTAAACCTTTTCATATTCTTTTCGGGGTTCCAGGACGTACTGATAGATCTCTCCCAGGCCTGTAGTGATGGGCATCATCTCCGGCCGGCCATAGTTTTCGGGGATCTGCCCCTCTGCCATCTTGATCTGCTCTGAAACCCGCTGCCTGGCTTTCAGGATGTCAACATTTTCCTTGAAAACTATCGTCACCACCGATAAGCCAAACCTTGAAATGGAACGGATTCCGGTCACATCCTGGATGTTTGCCATCGCCACCTCAACGGGAAAAGTTATAAACTGTTCCACCTCCTGAGGCGCCAGGGAAGGTGAGATCGTGATAACCTGTACCTGGTTGTTCGTGATATCCGGTACCGCGTCAACCGGCAGTTTGATAAAATTGTATATGCCCCATGCGATCATCGCGAGGGTAAGCATGCCTATCACCAGTTTATTCCGGATAGAAAAGAAGATGATCTTGTTAAGCATAGATGAAAGCAGAAAAATCCTGATACCATGGCAAAAGTAAAAAAAGGAATAAAGAAAAGGAAATATTTATTGGCGCGGACGGGTTCCCGTTGAGCCTCATCCGGATGCTTTCGCTGATTGACAGGAATGGGTCCCATGAATGGTGGACGGGTATGTAATATGTAAAGGATAATATAAGTTCAGGGATTAATCAAGAAGAGAGAAAATGAACGACAAAAAACAACACGGGTTGTATTGGAATTTTTATTATATTTGTTTGGTAAAAAATGATGATATGGGAAAGCACGGAATAGAAATTGTAAACCTGGATAAAAACGAACTTCTACGGATCCTCAATGAAGCCCTGGCAGAAGAGTGGCTGGCCTATTACCAGTACTGGATCGGCGCCCGCCTGATGGAAGGGCCCATGCGTTCGGAAATTGAACCGGAATTGTTATTGCATGCCGATCAGGAATTGGGGCATGCCGTCCTGGTTGCCGGCCGTATTATTCAACTGGGAGGAACCCCCTTGTTGGATCCGGCTGATTGGACAAAACATGCCCGCTGTGCCTATGATGCCCCGACCGACCCCTACGTGGGAGTTATCCTGGAACAGAACCTCCGGGGTGAACGTTGTGCCATACAACGCTATAAAGAACTCGCCGATTTTACTAACGGAAAAGACCATACCACCCATCAAATGGCTGTCACCATTCTTAATGAAGAGACGGAACATGAACAGGATATTGAGGACTGGCTCAACGATCTTGAAAGATTGAAGGAAGACATTAAGAAAATTCGCGTGTAAAAACCACTTAACGGTTCTCCATGAATGAAGGAACAGGTAAAACCGTTGCAATGAGCAAATTGCAACTGTTTTTTCTGGCTATAACGATCAGTGCGCTGATCCTGGTGGCGGGGTTATTTTATTTTTCCTACGAGAAAAGAAACATTCAGGAGGAGAAACGCCGCGAGATCAAGGCTATCGCAACCCTTAAAATCAACCAGATTGCAGCTTGGCAAAAAGAACGCACCGATGATGTAGAGTTATTCCGCCACGCCACTTTTTTCATCCGAAGCATTAAGTTATGGTTCCGCGATACTTCGGATATGGGAATCAAGTCCGCTATCTTTCCCTTTATCAAAAATATTGCCAACTCCTTACAATACAAAGAGATCCTGCTGACTTCCCCCGACGGGCGGGCCATGCTGTCCTCACTTGAAGGGAAAAGCTCTCCCGAACCGGTACCTGCCTCTTTCATCGTACAGGCAATGAAAGAAGACAGGATCATATTTTCCGATTTCTATTTTTCTCCGGATAGAAAAAAATTCTTTTTCGACATCATTGGTCCCCTGTTCGATAGGGAAAAAAAACCCGTCGGTGCCATGGTTTACCGGGTTGATCCTGAAGATTTCCTCTTCCCTTATATCCGTTTGTGGCCTACTGTCAGCAAGACTTCTGAAACCATTTTACTGCGAAAAGCGGGTGACAGTGCGGTTTTTTTGAATGATGCCCGCCACCGGAAAAATACCGCCCTTAACCTCCGGATACCCCTCGCTGAAACTGAGATCCCAGCAGTACAGGCCGTCAGGGGTTATTCAGGAATTTTCGAAGGGAAAGACTACCGGGGCGTCGAAGTACTCTCCTGGGTGGGGCCCGTTACCGGGACCCCGTGGTATATGGTGGCCAAAATTGATAAACAGGAGTTGTATGCTGACCTGGTTACCCGTGCCGTCCTGATTTCCATCATCATGTTCATTATGATCCTCCTGATCGTTATCGCGCTTGCCTGGATCTATTCATCGAAACAAAAGAATATATACCGGGAATTGTTTTTAAACGAGAACAAACTGAGAGAATCGCAGGAACAATTCAAAACCACACTGTACAGTATCGGTGATGCCGTCATAACTACTGATGTGAAGGGGATGATCCGGCAAATGAACCCGGTTGCTGAAAAACTTACCGGCTGGAAGGAAAAAGAGGCCTCTGGCCAATCCTTTGAATCGGTTTTCAGAATTGTTGATGAATATACCCGTCAACCCGCGGAAAACCCCATGAACCTTGTTTTCAAACAGGGCACTGTCGTCGGAATAGCCAATCATACCCTTCTGATTTCCAAAGATGGAATGGAGATTCCTGTTGCCGACAGTGGCGCCCCCATTCTGAACGAAAGAAAAGAGATCACAGGCGTTGTAGTGGTTTTCAGGGATCAGACTACAGAAAGAAAAGCCCGGGAGGTACTAGCCGAAAGCGAACGCCGCTACCGGACATTTATCAATACCAGCCACGATATGATTTTCATCAAAGATGAACAGATGCAGTATATTGTGGTGAACGACCGGCTCGTGGAGTTTTTTGGACTTACCAGGGAAAAGATTCTCGGGAAGACTGACTTCGACCTCATGAACGAAGCAGGAGCCATGAACTGTAAGAAGTCGGATGAAATGGCCCTTCAACAAATGGCATTGGTAGTCAGTGAGGAAGAAATCAATGGAAGAATCTATGAAACCAATAAATTTCCACTTCCTTTATCCGGCAACAAAAATGGAATCGGGGGATTTATTCGGGATGTGACCGAGATCAAGCAAATGCTGTCGGATCTGACGGATGCCAAAAACCGGGCTGAAGAAAACGACCGGCTGAAAACCGCATTCCTGAATAACCTCTCCCACGAAATCCGAACCCCACTCAATGGCATCGTCGGTTTTTCGGAATTGATCAACGATCCGGCCATTGATGAAAAGGAACGGGCCCGCTTCGGAGCGATCGTGAAAAAAAATTCCGACCGGCTTCTCGCCATCATCACCGACATCATCAGCATCGCCACCATCGAAGCCGGACAGGAAAAATTGCGCGTGTCAGAAGCGGATGTCAACAACATGATGAATGATCTCTGCCAGCATTACCGGATGGTACTCAATAACGGGCAGGTAGAAATTATTTTTCACAGCGCCCTCACCGTGGAGGAGTCCAAGGTTATGATCGACGGAACAAAACTTGCCCAGGTGATCTCTAACCTTGTTGACAACGCGATCAAATTCACCGAAAAGGGTTCTATTAAAGTAGAATGTACCCGGAAATCCGAATGGCTGCACTTCAGCGTGCAGGATACCGGTATCGGGATTCCTGAAAAATTTCAACAGGTAATCTTTGAGCGCTTCCGGCAGGTAGATAATGACAAGGAGGTAGTATACCGGGGCAATGGCCTGGGACTTGCCATCTCCAAAGCCTATGTCGAATTGATGGAAGGCATTATTGGCGTCAGGTCAGAACCCTCCAAAGGAAGTTGTTTTTACTTCTCTGTTCCTTACCGGCCGGTTGTGGCTGAGGTTCCGGTGGAAGAACACCCCATAACCCTGAAAGACGAGGTCCAACCTATGGAAAAAGATACATCTGCAACTGAAAAGCTTCTTTTGATCGCGGAAGATGAAGAGAGTAATTTCATCCTTACGGAAAAAATGTTAGCTCCCTATCCTTACAGGATCATTCATGTTACCAACGGGCAGGCAGCCATCGACCGAATTCTCGAATACCCTGCCATTGATATGGTACTCATGGACCTGAAGATGCCGGGTGTGAATGGTTATGAAGCTACCTGCCGCATCAGGGAACTGCGCCCGGATATGCCGATTGTGGCAGTTACTGCTTACGCGCTGAGCGGCGACCGCGAAAAAGCCCTCGAAGCAGGTTGTAACGATTACCTCCCAAAACCCTTCGACCGGCACGATTTGATTGCCATGATTGAAAAATTTACCGCTAAACCATGCTGATCTTCCCAAAGGAGGGACTTTCCTGTCATTCCATATGGAACCACGATTCTGGAGAGATCGCATTACCGGTGACCAAAGCTGATTTGTTACGGAATTCATTGGTATGCCGGTCATAGATATAATCATTCATCCATCGGCCAATGTTATCACGGATCTGACGGATTGCCCCTGTTATGTGCAAAAGGTCGCTATCGGTCATGGTAGGATGCAGTGATAAACGTACCCATCCGGGTTTTTCCGACAAATCTCCCTGGTTGATCTTTTGGGTAATCATCTTGGAAGTGTCATGGCTTACATGCAACAGGTAATGACCGTAAGTTCCCGCGCAGGCACATCCGCCCCTTACCTGTACTCCGAAGCGGTCGCTCAGGATTTTCACAACCAGGTTATAATGGACATTATTGAGATAAAAAGAGATGACACCCAGCCTTTCACGCGTATTATCGGCAAGGATCCGGAGACCGTTGATGGACTCCAGTTCCCTGAAGGCGATTGAGAGGAGTTCTTGTTCCCGTTGGTGGATCATGGTAACTCCCATCTGATTTTTAAGGCCAATCGCGAGGGCTGTCCTTACTGCCTGCAGAAAACCCGGAGTGCCTCCATCCTCACGGATTTCAATATCGTCGATGAATTTGTATTCCCCCCAGGGATTGGTCCAGTCAACCGTTCCGCCTCCGGGTTGGTCGGGCGCCGGGCTGGAATAAAGGGAAGAATCAAAGATCAGAACGCCCGAGGAACCAGGTCCTCCAAGGAATTTATGGGGAGAAAAAAAGATTGCATCCAGTTTTTCCATTGGATCAGCGGGGTGCATATCAATGGTATCATACGGGGCAGAAGCAGCGAAATCGATGAAGGCCAGTCCTCCGTATTCGTGCATCAACCGCGCCATCTGATAATAGGGTGTGCGAATGCCTGTTACATTGGAACAGGCGGTGAAGGAGCCGATCTTCAATTTCCGCTCCTTGTATTTTTCCAATGCACCCTGAAGCCGGGAAAGATCGACCAGCATGTCTTCTCCGGGTTCAATAACCACTACATCCGCAATGGTCTCATACCAACTGGTATGGTTGGAATGATGTTCCATGTGGGTAATAAAAACAACCGGTCGCTCAGATTCCTGAAGACAAAGCCGGTGGGAGAGCATACCACAGGTTTTAAGCCCCAGGATACGTTGGAATTTTACGATGGCCCCTGTCATTCCAAATCCCGTGGTAAGGATGACATCCTTTGGGCCGGCATTGACATGCTGTTTGATCTTAGCATGGGCCAGATGGTAGGCCTCCGTCATCAGTCGCCCGTTCTCACTGGTCTCAGTGTGGGTGTTCCCCAAAAAAGGCCCCAGCTTCCCGGCGATGATCTCTTCGATCGGTCCGTACAAACGTCCACTGGCAATCCAGTCGGCATAAACCATCCGCTGAATGCCGTAAGGTGTCGGGTAGGGTTGGTCAACCCCGATGGTCTTCAACCTGAAAGGTTCAAAATAGTTCTCACAGCTCATAACTGAACATAACTTTCACGACTGCGAAAATATGCAAAAAAGGTCTATCTCCACCCGGTTTTGATCAGGTAAAAATGATCGGGTCGGACAACACCGTGACAGGTCAGGGTTTCTTTTCGGTGGGATCCGAAGGAGGGTTCTTATCAGAAGGATTTTGGGATCCATCATCCATGCCATCCATCCCGTCTTTGAAATTTTTTACTCCTTTACCCAGGCCCCGCATCAGTTCAGGAATCTTCTTTCCACCGAAAAGAAGGAGCAAAACCAACGCGATGAGAAGCAACTCCGTTGTTCCCAGCCCGAATATCAATAAAATGCCGGAGTTCATAATTTGCTGTTTGTTTACAATGAATAGAACAAAAGTAATCAATTTCCCCGAAAATCAGACCTTTTCGGTAAAAAAGAGGCAACAGTCGCCATAACTGAGAAACCTGAAATTTTGTTCCAGGGCAAACCGATAGACCGTTTTCCATTGCGGTCCGGTCATTGCGGCAACCAGCAACAGTAAAGTACTCTGAGGCAAATGGAAGTTGGTGATCATTCCGCTGACGATCCTGAACTGATAACCCGGGACAATGATCAGTTGGGTCTCTGCGTGAAGAGCCTCCGAACTGTTTTGATCCAGGTGTCCGACCAATGCCCGCAACGCCTCTTTCCGGGGAAAAGAGTCGGTTTCAACAGTGTAAGGGTCCCACTGAAAAACAGTAAGTTCTCCCTGATTTTCGCCCGATAGGATTTTTACGCCCATCCAGTAAAGACTTTCCAGTGTTCGGGCCGAGGTGGTTCCGACAGCGATGATCGGTCGTTCCTCTTGTTCCAATAACTCCTCCAGGGTCCTGCGGGTCACTACGATTTTTTCCCTGTGCATCACATGCTCACCCAAATACTGTGTTGTCACGGGGCGGAAAGTGCCTAAGCCGACATGCAGCGTCACATTAGAAAAGCGGCACCCTTTCCCGTGGATCCGTTCCATGACTTTTTCGGTGAAATGCAGCCCGGCCGTCGGGGCTGCCACCGAACCCTCATGCCGGGCGTAAATGGTTTGGTAACGGCTGGCATCTTCTGCAACGGTATGCCGGTGGATGTAGGGCGGTAATGGGACCTCTCCGGCTTCTTCCATTACCTGCGAAAAGGTCAGCTCAGGAGGATTCCAGTGAAAAGCGATCGCGAAACTTCCGTCTTCCAGGTTCCCGGTTCGTTCGGCAAAAAGCTGCCCTCCTTCGCTGAGGCCCGCGAGTTCCCGTTTTAAAAATCCTGTTTTCCAGCGTTTTACGTTTCCAATAAGGCACTTCCAAACACATTCGCCGGTCTGAATAAAGGAGGCTTCCACAGCCGTGACCGGGGAGAGGGGTTCCAGGCAGAATATCTCGATCAACCCCCCGGTCTCTTTCCTGAAGAGCAAACGGGCACGGATCACCCGTGTATCATTGAAAACCAGTAAGGATTCTGAAGGAATATATGAATCTATGTCTGAAAACAGGGCAGTAGAAATCTTCCCATCGCGAGAAACCAGCAATCGTGATGCATCTCGTTCTTTTAGGGGAAATTGTGCTATCTGTTCTTCCGGGAGCAGATAGTCATAGTCGGCCATCCTGATGAGAGAAGGATTCGTCATGAGTAGTTTGGAATGATCAGTGCTTTTCAGTGCTGAAAAAATTGGGTTTGTAAGTAATCATCAAGTAGGCGAACTGTGCAAATTTGCTGGTTCCGGGAGCCAGTTTGTTCATTGCTTCCATGGTATTGGTCGGCAGGAAAAAGCAATAAGCTGCATTGAATTCAAGATTGGGCAGGGGCTTGTAAACGTACATCAGGTCTATTTCTGAGCCAAGGCTGGTCTTTACCTCTTTATAGGGAAGACTCCCTTTGGCGGGGTTGGCCACTGCAAGGTAACCGTATGGAATGCTAAACCACCGGTAAGTTGCTTCCAGTGACATTTTTTCGGTGAAATTGAAAGTAGCCCTTGCAAAGAGGTCGTTCAGCCCGGGTGTCAGGTTGTCTTTGACAACAGCATTAAACAAATCCATGTATCCGTACATACGGTGAGAAGTCCCGTAGAGCGTACTGAATCCTTTGACTTTCGTTTTCATTCCGTTCGTGTCGGAAAAATTATTTCCGCTGAGTTGTTCCCATCCGGCGATCAACTTGAGTTGTTTCACAGGGCTGTAAGTAATCGCTGCAGTGTAAAAATATCCACTCAGTTTACGACCGTCGCGAATGTGTCCGAACTGATAAAAACCGTTGAGAAAAAAGCTCCATTTTTTAAAATTCAGTGTGGCGGATGCGCCTAAGGTGGCCCTGGCGTAAAGGATATCGGGATAATCAGTGGTGGTTGATGTCTTTGTGACCACCGGCAACAGCGTGGTTCCGATTATGGAGTCGTTCTGATTATAAACGTAGAGGGTATCGTAGGAGGTTTTGGTTTTGACATCAGTAGTGGAGAATTTCTGGAAAGCATCTACGGCTCCGGTATAGGTGAGGGCCAGATGCTTATCGAAAAACTGAAGATGACCGTAGAGGAACCCAAGGTATTTGTAGTTGTTCCGCATGTTATACGAATTCAGGTATGGACTGGCCGGGGCTGTGTTGTTGATGGCAAAACCCAGATCGTGCCAGGCTCCGGACTTTTTATGATCCAGCCGGGCAATGAGAATATCATGGGTAGCTCCCCACATCGACCAGTTGGAATATCCGAACAACCGTTCATCATCGTAAGCAACTTCGGTTCTTCCCACCTTTAAACTAAAAGAAGGGGTGAATTTGTACATAAACCAAGCCTCAAAGATATTCACCGTGTTTTTTGTTATGGTGTCGGAGGAATAGTAGTTTTGGCCGAAAACCCATGCGTCATTGATTGAAAAACGGGTCGAAATCTTTTCCGTCTGATAATCGAAAGCAATCCGCGCTCTTCCAAGAAGGGTTGCATAAGGTGTTTTGGAAGAATCCCGGAGTGCCTGGTATCCATCACGGAATTCTCCCCGCGTTTTAAATTCGCCTCCAATGGAGAACTGGCCCATGACATGGGATGGCAGGATCCATCCTGCAATGATCAGGAGGAGCAAACATTTAAAGACTTTTAGCATGATTGTCAGGTGTTTGTTGAACTTTTTCATTTCGCTGCGAAATTAGAAAATTCAACGCATTGGTCGACGAAGCTCCGTTATTATTACCGGAATATCGGTAAATTTGCTCAATCATTGATTCTTAAAGCATCGATCTATGAATATCCGGCAATACATTCCCAATACCCTGACTACTCTGAACCTTATCTGCGGGCTGGTATCCCTGACCATGGTGCTCTCAGGGAACCTGACAGGCGCAGGCGTGATGATCTTTCTTGCTACGATATTCGATTTTTTAGATGGCGCGATGGCACGCCTGCTGAAAGCCTATTCGGAATTGGGTAAACAACTCGATTCTTTGGCAGATCTGGTCTCGTTCGGGGTGGCCCCGGGCCTGATCATGTATCAGCTGTTATCAATCAGTTGTACAGGTAGTTGCAACATTTTCGAACGCTTATCCATCACTCCGTACCTTGCTTTGCTGATCCCGGTGTGTTCGGCACTCCGGTTGGCTAAATTCAATGTAGACCTGCGGCAGGAAGTCAATTTCATCGGGCTTCCCACTCCGGCCAATGCTATCTTTTTTGCCTCTATCCCACTGGTTTTGAACGTTCAACCCCAGTTGTTTTCCCTGCTCCCTTTCCCGTGGATCACCGGATTCTTTTCTAATTCAAGAATTCTCACCATCCTGGTTATCTTTTTCTCTTACCTGTTGATCTCCGAATTCCGGATCTTTTCAATGAAATTCAAATCCCTTTCATGGAAGGAGAACAAGGTTCGTTATAGTTTCCTGATTATTTCATTGATATTGCTTGTTCTCTTTTCCATTAATGCTTTCCCGATGATCATCATTCTGTACGTCCTGATGTCAATTTTCCTGATGCAGGAAGGCTGATCTGATAACGAGGGAGGGTTATCGCAACTCAAAATTCTGGCCTAAATAAACCTTTCTCACGTGGGGATCGTCGGCCAGTTCCTGACCGGTTCCCGCGCGGAGGATGGAACCCTCAAAGAGAAGGTAGGAACGGTCGGTGATGGAAAGGGTTTCATGCACATTGTGGTCGGTGATGAGGACCCCGATATTTTTATCTTTCAGTTTTCTGACGATCTGCTGAATGTCCTCCACGGCAATCGGATCGATCCCAGCAAAAGGTTCATCCAGTAAAATGAATTTGGGATCAACTGCAAGGCTTCGGGCGATCTCACAACGCCGTCTTTCACCGCCCGAAAGGGTGACCCCAAGGCTGTTTCTAACATGGCGGAGGCCAAATTCATCCAGAAGGGTTTCCAGTCTTTCTTTTTGCTGTTCTTTATTCAGGGGGGTGAATTCCAGGATAGCGCGGAGGTTGTTTTCAACACTGAGTTTCCTGAAGATGGAAGCCTCCTGGGGCAGGTAGCTGATTCCCCGTTGAGCACGCCGGTACATCGGTTCCCGGGTGATGTTGATATCATCCAGAAAGACCTCTCCGGCAAAAGGTTTGATCAACCCGACAATGATGTAAAAAGAGGTGGTTTTCCCCGCCCCGTTGGGTCCCAATAAACCTACGATCTCCCCTTGTTTCAACTCAATGGAAACCTCACTGACAACTGTCCTTTTATGGTATTTCTTGATGATCTTTTCTGTCCTGAGTATCATTGGACCTGCTTTGGCATTGCAGAAATTGCGGCAAAGATAGAAAAATCTTATCTTTGTCATTCGTTTCAGGATATCTAAGATTGATGGCATTCTTATGAAAAGAAAAGTATTGGTTTCGGGTCTTGCATTGTTCGTGGTTTTGCTGGTCAGCGCTACCGGAACTGTTCAGGCAAAAAAATGGATCATCACGGTGCAGAATTTTTCCTTCACCCCATACAACCTGACACATGTAAGGGCGGGAGATACGATTCAATGGGTGTGGACTGAAGGGGTTCATACCACCACCTCCACTTCCATCCCCGATGGGGCTTCCCCCTGGGATGCACCGCTCACGCAGGATGAGCCAGTTTTTATCTTCATCCCGTATTATAACGGTACCTATTTTTACCAGTGTACGGAACATGCCGGGATGGGTATGAACGGATCTTTCCTGGTGACCGGTTCCACAGGAGTGGATGAGGAACCGCGAGCCCTGCCCCTGGTGGTTTATCCCAATCCTTTCTCCGATGCTTTGAATGTGAGTTTTAGCAACCGATCAATTCTGGTAAAAACCATCAGGATTTATGATGCTTCCGGAAGACTGATCCGTTCGACCGATTACCCGAAAGCCGGCTTTTCACCCCTTCGTCTCACCGGGCTTGGCAATCTGCCTCGGGGCATTTGGTATGTGCAGGTAACCGACGTTCTCGACCGGATGGTTACCCGACGGATTGTGCACGAATAAGAGGGTCACAAGATTCCTTCTTTGAGGATATCGTGCAGGTGAATCACTCCGTTATACTTTGTTTTGTCCATCACCAGCAACTGAGTGATGTTGTTGGTACGCATGATGTTAAGGGCCTGGACGACGAGGGTGTCTGACTGGATTGTACGGGGTGAGGCCGACATGATATCGGTTGCTTTCAACCGGGTAAGATCGGGCTGTTTTTCGAGCATCCGGCGAAGATCGCCATCAGTAATGATGCCGATTAGTTTTTTCCCTTTGAGTACGGCGGTAGCCCCCAGCCGTTTGGAAGATATTTCGACGATTACTGAACGGATGTCATCATCTGCCTGTACTTCAGGTACTGCGTTGTTAACAGAGAGATCCCCAACTTTCAGGTAGAGTTGTTTTCCAAGAGTACCTCCCGGATGGATCCGGGCAAAATCGTCGGATGAAAACCCACGGGCTTTCAATAAACAGACAGCCATGGCATCGCCCATCACCAGTTGTGCCGTGGCGCTGGAAGTGGGGGCGAGGTTATTGGGACAGGCTTCCTCCGTCACGGTGGCATCCAGGACATAATGGGCCTGTCTCGCCAGGAAAGAGTTGGTGTTTCCCACAATGCCGATCAGCAGGCTGCCATACTCTTTTAACAAAGGAACCAGCACCCTGATTTCAGGAGTCTCCCCGCTCTTGGAGAGGCAAATCACAATGTCATCTTTCTGAATGATGCCCAGATCACCGTGAATGGCATCGGCCGCATGCATGAAAATGGCAGGAGTCCCTGTCGAATTGAAAGTGGCCACGATTTTTTGCCCGATCAAAGCGCTTTTCCCGATCCCGGTTACAATGACTCTTCCTTTACAGTGGAGGATCTTTTCGATGCATTGCAAAAACCGGCGATCGATCGATTTTGTCAATCCTGCAATTGCAGATGCCTCCGTAGAGATGGTTTTGATGGCCACCTTTTTTAAAACATCCATGTTTTTCAAAACACAATTTTTTTTAAAAAAATTTGTTTGATTCAGTTGATTTGTGATTACATTTGTATAAAGACCATCTGTTTTTAAGGAAATCAGCCCTGAACAAAATTACGAAAATAAATCCGAGTAATACCATGGCGGCCAGAAAGGACGAGTTCCAACTTTTTGAAGTACTAAAAAAGGTTTTCGGATACGACAGTTTTAAAGGGAACCAGGAGGCCATCATACGCAATATCTTAGCCAACAAAGATACTTTTGTCATCATGCCGACAGGCGGTGGGAAATCACTCTGTTACCAACTCCCCGCCATGATCAAACCCGGTACCGCCATCATCGTTTCTCCCCTTATCGCACTGATGAAAAACCAGGTGGACTCTATCCGCAGTTTCGGTACGGAAAACGATGTGGCCCATTTTATGAACTCCTCGCTTACCAAGCAGGAGATAACCCAGGTTAAACAGGACATCACTGACGGAAAGACCAAATTGCTTTATGTGGCACCTGAAACCATCACCAAAGAAGAGAACATCGACTTCCTTCAGGGGATCCCTATCTCTTTTTACGCCATCGATGAAGCCCACTGTATCTCCGAATGGGGACACGATTTCCGTCCTGAATACCGCCGTCTCCGGCCGATCATCGACGCCATCGGACAGAAAGTTCCCGTCATCGCGCTGACAGCCACCGCCACCCCCAAAGTGCAACAGGATATCCAGAAGAACCTCAACATGATGGATGCTGCGGTATTCCTCTCCTCATTCAACCGACCCAATCTGTACTACGAGGTCAGGGCCAAGACCAAAAATGTGACCAAGGATATCATTAAGTACATCAAAGGCCACGCCGGAAAATCGGGAATCGTCTATTGCCTCAGTCGCAAAAAAGTTGAAGAATTAGCCGAAAGTTTCGTGGTAAACGGCATTAAAGCCCTTCCTTACCACGCCGGACTGGATGCAGCCACCCGGAGGCAAAACCAGGATAAATTCCTGATGGAAGAGGCAGAGGTGATTGTGGCCACCATCGCCTTCGGAATGGGAATCGACAAACCTGACGTGCGGTTTGTCATCCATTACGATATGCCTAAAAGTCTTGAAGGCTACTACCAGGAAACCGGCCGGTCGGGCAGAGATGACGGAGAGGGGAATTGCATCGCCTTCTACAGTTATGACGACATCCAGAAACTGGAGAAATTCTTAAAAGGAAAACCGGTCGCAGAACAGGAGATTGCTAAACAATTGCTCATGGAGACGGTCTCCTACAGCGAATCTTCCGTTTGCCGACGAAAACAGTTGCTGCACTATTTCGGGGAGATCTATACCGAAGACAATTGCCAGAACTGTGATAACTGCATGCACCCCAAGAAAAAATTTGAAGGAAAACAATATGTCCGGTTGGCACTTGAAGCCGTGTTGGCTGTTAAACAACAGTTTAAAAATAAGCATGTAATTAACATCATCCTTGGAAAAAATTCAGCAACCATTAAATCCTATAAACACAATAAATTAGCTGTTTTTGGTAAGGGAGCTGACAGGGATGAAAAATTTTGGAACGCCGTCATCCGCCAAACCCTCATCGAACGGTTGTTGACCAAGGATATAGAGAATTACGGGCTGCTTAAAGTCAGCCCCGAAGGGATCCGGTTTCTTAAACAACCTCACTCGGTCATGCTGGTCGATGATCACGACTTTGAAAATCCTGAAGAGGAGGAACTGTTCGAAGCGCTGGGCTCAAAAAGCAGCACCGCCGATAAAACCCTGTTTTCCCTGTTGAAAGACCTGCGCAAAGAAATTGCCAGAAAGGAAAAACTGCCGCCCTTTGTCATTTTTCAGGATCCTTCGCTGGAAGATATGGCTATCCAATATCCCATTACCGTCGATGAGCTGAAACAGATTACCGGGGTGGGTTCAGGAAAAGCCCTGAAATATGGCAAACCATTTCTGGCGCTGATCAAAGAGTACGTGGAGGAGAACGAGATCATACGGCCCATGGACATGGTCGTGAAATCGGTCATCAACAAATCGGGCCTGAAGGTTTACATCATTCAAAGTATCGACCGGAAAATTGCCCTGGAAGACATCGCATTAGCGAAAAATCTTAACTTCGATGAACTCCTTACCGAGATCGAAAGCATCGTGGGTTCCGGAACACGGATTGACCTTAACTATTATATCGATGAATTTGTAGACCCCTACCACCAGGAAGAAATTTTCGAATATTTCCGAAAAGCGGAATCCGATTCCCTGACCGATGCCCAGAATGAACTGGGAGAAGATGAATACACAGAAGAAGAGATCCGACTGATGCGCATTAAGTTCATGTCGGAATTAGGAAACTAACCCCCCACATCATGCAAGAAGAAAACAACGTAACGCCTGAAACTGTTCAGGAACCTGAAAAATTGACCATCCCGGAACAAACCCCGCAATGTGTCAGAGAACCTTTTTGCCGGTTCAATCTCAATACCTTGCTTACACTCCTGCTGTTAGCAGGTTTGATCGTGCTTTACATCCTACATTTCACCGCCGGGCGTTCGTCGCAACCCCCGGCTATGCCACTGGCCAAAGCCGACGGGAAATCCCTCTCGGTGGTTTTTGTAAACATCGACAGCCTTAATGCCAACTACGAATATGTAAAAGTGTTGCGCCGCGACCTCGAATCCACGGGAAAAAAACTTCAGACCGAAGTGCTTTCCGAAAAAACAGCACTGGAAAAAGAGGCTGCTGATTTTCAAAAACAAATGGGAGCAAACGCCATCACCGAAGAACGCGCCAGGGTCGTGTACGAAGCGCTGATGCAAAAGCAGCAGGCCCTCATGCAGAAACAGGAACATTATACCCAACTGGTGGCAGAACAGGAGATGAACATGAACCTTCGCCTGGTTGACAGTGTTACCGCTTTCCTGAAACGCTTTAACCGTTCCTATGGCTTCGATTACATCCTGGGTTATAAAACCGGTGGTGAAATACTGGTTTCGAACGATACCCTTGACATTACCCGCCAGGTGCTGGAAGCCCTCAACACGGAGTACACTGCACGGAAAAAATGAGCCGCCTTTTTTGCAACTGGTTATTGCTGACTTACTTCCTGTTGTTTTTGTCAGGGTGCGGAGATCCCAAGGTGATTGGTGACATCCGCCCGCTCAACCCGCCCGACTCCCTGATCCCCCGCGAAAGAATGGTACAGATGATGGTGGATGTCCATGTCCTTGAAGCAGCATTGGTACTGAAAAGGAATGAAGGAACAGAACAGCGGGAATTGGCTTCACAATATTACAAAGCACTTTTCAGCCGCTATGAAATCAGTCGCGGGAGATATGAGTCCAACCTGAATTTTTACCGCCAGGATCCCGAAGAATTCGGAAAGATGTACGACGAGGTGATCGCGCAACTGATTGCGCGCCGTCAGGACCTGAGCCTGAAAAAGTAAGGACCTTCTTTATCGGGAGTAGGTGGCGATTGCATCGATCCGGGTGGCTCCGTCGATGAGGGTATACCCCCACTGGATTTTTGAATTGCTGTAGTTCCCGCTACCGTTAATGGTCCAGCCTTCACCGATGACCTGGTCAGGGTCGAGGGTGATCACCGACCCCGAAACAGAAGCTCCGGCAGGAATACTGCCCGATCCGGTATTGGCAAAGTTGTAAATGAAAACTCCCCTTTCGGAATTGGGATCGGCCGTGATGGTTACCTCATAAGATAGTTTGGTCCAGGTTTCACTGACGTTCCAGCGGCCCAGAAAGGCCTCTCTTGCATTGACGGGATCACTGTCGGCAGACGAATCGGTGGTGCAACCCTGTAACCATCCTGTACCCAGCAAGATGACCAGGCAGAGATAACTGAAAGATTTTTTCATAGCAGTTACTTTGACAACAAAGATACGGTAAAAAAGCTGGTTTCAGAGCGCGGCCAGCGCAATAAGCTGGTCGGCCAGCCGGCTGGCACCCAAACGGAAATAATCGGGGTGTAACCAGCTTTCGCCCAGGACTTCCCGGACTAACCAGTAATAATTCAGGGCTTTTTCAGCATCTGCAATTCCTCCCGCCGGTTTGATCCCGACTTTTTTTCCGGTCTTTCGGAAATGTTCACGGATGATCCGAAGCATGATGAAGACCGATGCTTCCGTGGCTGCGGGAGTCACTTTTCCGGTACTGGTCTTGATGAAATCAGCACCGGTTTCGATCGCCAGTTCGCTTGCTTTGGCAATGTTTTCAGGCGTTTGAAGTTCACCAGTTTCGAGAATCACCTTCAGGGTTTTTCCATGGGTGGCCTCGCGCATGGCATCCAGTTCACGATAGACCGTCGAATAATCCTTTTCGAGGAAAGTTCCCCTTGAGATGACGATGTCAATCTCGTCAGCACCTTCTTTTACGGCATAGCGGATTTCTTCCAATTTTACCTTCAAAGGCTGCTGACCATGAGGGAAAGCAGCTGCAACGGTAGCCACTTTAACCGGAGTGCCGGCCAGGAACTCCCGGGCCGTACCGATGAAAGGAGAATAGATGCACACCGCTGCAGGGAAAGGGAGGAAATGGCTACTTAAAGCGCGAGCTTTACTACACAATTGCGCGATCTTCTCTTTGTTGTCATTGCCTTCAAGAGAAGTCAGATCCAGAAAAGCAGACATCCTTTTCAGTTCTTCCTTCATGGCGGCAAGCGGCGGCCGGGTCGATAAAACCTGCTGTAAATCATCCTGAAGGTGATCCATTGAAATTCCTGTGGAAAGAGAAAAGGATAACATAGGTCAAAAAGAAAAACGGTTAAAAACTGAAACTCAAACCCAGGCTGGGCATAAGGGGCATCTGATCGACACGGGTATAGGAGACGCGGTCGAAATAGAAAATGTTCTGCTGGTTCAGGGCATTGGTTACACTCAGGTTGACTTCCAGTTTGGTAGTCTTACCCAGGTTGAAGATCTTTTTCAGGTTGACATCCAGCCTGCTGTAATAGGGGAGCCGTCCCTGGTCGTAATCGCTGTACAAAATACCCAGTTCTCCGTTGGTGGTCGTATAATTGCTCCCCATGTTCTCAAAGGTGAGCATTTCATAGAAACCGGCTGTTTGGGTAAAGGGGAATCCCGAACCGTAATTGTACCGGACATCCAGCTCCCAGGTCGATTTTTTCCCAAAATAGAGGGTTCCGACCAGGTTAAGATTGTTACGCCGGTCGTAAGGCGGAACGAAATCCATCACCCCGTCGTTGCGGTGGATAAAACCGAGAGAGTATGTAGCCCAAAGGTGAACCTTCTTGTAATCGAATTTGAGGGATACATCCACTCCCTCGGCATCCCCTGTTTCAAGCACAAAGTCCTTTTTGTAATAATCGGGGACGTTAGCGTTTGCCTCGGTATCATCATAGAGTTTGTTGCGGTTCAGACTGGTCAGCTGGGGATAGTACTTGTAGTACCCTTCGATGTTCAGAGAGAAATATTTGATAAAATCCCATTCAAATCCCAGTACAACCTGCGAAGAGCGTTGCAACCGGTTGGAAACGGTTTTCCCCATAAATTCGGTAGGGAGGTTCATGGGGGAGGTGATATAACCATAAAAAAGGTTCACCACATCTTTGTCGTAGGTAGTGCTGATCAGGTTTTGTGAATACATACCTGCCGCGAGTTTCAGCCGGAAATTCTTGGCAGCATTGTATTTGACAGCGAGCCTTGGTTCCAGCGACAAGGTGGAGAGCGAGGCATAGTACATCAGTCGAAGGCCCGGTTCAACAATGAATTTTCCGGGCATCCATTTGTATTTGACAAAAAGGGATACTTCGGTGCTGTTCTGGGTGTAATCGATTTTCCGGTTGACTGAATTGAAGAAATCGAAAGTGGTTTTATAACCAGCCAATTCCAATCCGTATTTCAGAGCGTCGCGACCGAAGAAATAGGTAAAATTCAATCCCCCGTTAAAACCAGCGATTGAGCTCGAACGGGGTGATTTGTCAGCTTCCTGGAGCATCACTTTATAGGTGGAGTAAGCAAAATTTCCTTCGATCAGGACTGAGCTTTTACCCGGGATGGCTAAAAAATTCATCCCTCCGCCATAGGAGGTCCAATTGTAGTCCTGGAGTACCTTGTACTTGACGTCGTCGGCAAAGCGGAAACCGAAAAGATTGACTTTACTTCCATTGGGTGCATTGATGGAAATCTTGCCATAGATATCCAGGTAATTATAAGGTAAGCCGTTTTCATCAATGTATTTGTAAAATATCTTACTTGATTCGGCCAGGTAGGAGTTTTTCACGGAAAGGATGAAGGAGGCGCTGGCGTCGTTGTCATTTTTTTGTTTATGGATCGGCCCTTCAAGCAACACTTTAGCGCCGAAGGTGCTGGCATCGAGTTTTCCTGCGAAACGGTTTTTGTTCCCGTCGCGGGTGGTTACATCCATCACGGAGGAGATCCTTCCGCCGTATTCAGCATTGAATCCTCCGGTGTAAACTTCCACATTTTTAAGCATATCCACATCAAAAACCGAAAAAAGGCCGATGGAATGGAAGGGATTGTACACGATCATTCCATCATAAAGCACTTTGTTTTGGATAGGGGGGCCTCCCCGGATATAAAGTTGGCCGCCCTGGTCACCGCTGAAGATGACTCCCGGAAGGATTTGCAGGTATTGGGCCAGGTCGGGGGTGCCGCCAATGGTCGGGATCGATTGGATCTCTTTCGGGGTGATTTTAATGATACTGGTCTGGGTTTCCCTGACTTTGTCCTGTCGGGTTGCCGAGACGCTGATCTCAGCCAGGCTGACAGAAGATTTTGCAAGGTATAATTTCTTTGATATCAATTCATTGGCTTTGATGTTGATGGGCATTTTCAGCGTATCGAAACCCACGTAGGTGACCATCAGGGTATAATCGCCGGGAGGAATGCGGGTGATGGCGAAATACCCGTTGGCATCAGTAGGTGCACCGATGGAAGTTTTGTAGAAATAAACATTGGTAAAGAGGACCGGTTCGCCGGTTTCCTGTTCATAGACAAAACCCCGGAGAGTCCCAAATTGAGCCAGGGCAGATTGAGTTGAAAACAGGGAGAAAAGGAAGAGGAAGGGAATGATGAACAGGATCTTGCGGGAAATCATCGGGAGGTTTTTGAAAGAGGGTATTAGTCACTGATTTTCAGGAACACAATAAATTTTTGACTTGCAAAAGTAGGCAATAAGAATGAGTTAAAAAAGATTTTTCACGTTTGAGGAGGAATTCTCCTTGACAAATTTTTTCTACATTTGTGAAAACTACCGATTACAAAACACTATGCAAAAGATATTATTATTAGGAGATGAGGCCATTGCCCAGGGCGCTTTGGATGCCGGCCTGTCTGGCATTTATGCGTACCCCGGTACGCCTTCAACGGAGATCACTGAATTTGTTCAGCATTCAAAATTCGCGCAGGAAAATCATATTCATGCCACCTGGTCATCCAATGAAAAAACAGCGATGGAGGCCGCATTGGGGATGTCCTATGCCGGAAAAAGAGCTATGGTTTGCATGAAACATGTCGGGTTGAACGTGGCAGCTGATCCTTTTATCAATTCAGCCATAACCGGTGCCAACGGGGGGTTGATCGTGGTGTCTGCCGACGATCCTTCCATGCATTCCTCTCAGAATGAGCAGGATTCAAGGGTCTATGGAAAATTTGCGCTGGTGCCTATCCTGGAGCCTGCCAACCAGCAGGAGGCGTATGACATGGTTCATTACGGCTTTGATTTTTCTGAAAAGTACAAGGTTCCCGTGTTGCTGAGGATTACCACGAGGATGGCCCATTCGCGGTCGGGGGTGGTTTTGAAATCCCGCCGTGATCCGAATGAAGGACACCTCCCTGATGATCTCCGGCAATTTGTACTCCTGCCGGCCATTGCGAAAAAAAGGTACCGGAACCTGTTGAAAACCCATGAAGCTTTTATTGAAGAATCGGGAAGCTCACCTTTCAACCGTTACATCGACGCAGCTGACCGGACCAAAGGGATCATTGCCTGCGGGATTGCCTTTAACTATCTTCTGGAGAATTTTCCGGGCCATAAAGTACCGCACCCTGTATTGAAAATTGGTCAGTATCCGATGCCGCGAACAATGATAGAAAAGTTAGCGGATGAATGCGATGAGATCCTCATTTTGGAAGATGGTTACCCGGTGGCAGAAGAGTTGCTGAAAGGGTACCTCGGCCGGGGATTGAAGATCAGGGGTCGGTTGGACGGCACCCTTCCCCGCGACGGAGAGCTGAACCCCAATCTGGTGGCCGTAGCTCTTGGATTACCTGACACTTTCGGGCTTCCGGTTCCCGAGCTCATGGTGGGCCGCCCTCCTTCACTCTGCAGCGGTTGCCCGCACATCGATTCCTATTTGGGACTTACCGAAGCCCTCAGCGAGCTTTCAAAAGGAAGGGTCTTCTCCGATATCGGCTGTTATACACTGGGAGCACTGAAACCTTATGAAGCCATCAACTCGTGCGTTGACATGGGCGCTTCGATTACCATGGCCAAAGGGGCTGCCGACGCGGGAATGGTACCTGCAGTCGCGGTAATTGGCGATTCTACCTTCACCCATTCCGGAATTACCGGTCTGCTGGATGCAGTCAACGATCATTCGCCCATTACCATCCTTATCCTCGACAATGGAACCACCGCCATGACAGGCGGTCAGAATTCTCCCGGAACGGGAAAAATTGAAGCGATTTGCAAAGGGATCGGCGTGGAAGAAGCTCACATCCGGGTACTTCGCCCTCTGAAAAAATACCATGAAGAGAATGTCAGGATCATGAAGGAAGAACTTTCCTATCCCGGCGTATCGGTGATCATTCCCCGCCGTGAATGCATTGTTTCAGTTGATAAAAGGATGCGCGAAAAATTCAAGAACAAGTAAATTTCAGATCATGAAGAAAGATATTATTTTAGCCGGTGTCGGAGGACAGGGAATCATCTCCATTGCAGCCATTATCGGTTACGCGGCATTGGAACAGGGGATGTACCTTAAACAATCGGAGATTCACGGAATGAGCCAGCGCGGTGGCGATGTCATGTCAAACCTTCGCATTTCCCACGATCAGATCGCTTCCGACCTGATCCCGTTTGGTCAGGCCGATATGATCCTCTCCATCGAACCACTCGAAGCACTGCGTTACCTGCCCTATCTGTCACCCACTGGTTGGGTCATCACTAACACGCAACCGTTCAACAATATTCCGAATTATCCCGAGATCGGAAAAATTTTAGACGAAATTGCCAAATTGCCTCATCATGTAGCACTTGATGCCGATGGTATTGCAAAGGAAGCCGGCTCCCCAAAAGTGGCCAACATGGTCATCCTGGGAGCTGCCTCTCCCTTCTTGGAAATGGCCTTCGAAAAACTGGAAGCAGCCATCCGTTATACCTTCGGAAAAAAGGGCGATGCCGTTGTTGATCTCAACCTCAACGCACTGAAAGCAGGGCGTTTATTTGCAGAGCAACATTTATGACCTTTTGTTTTTATCTTTGCACGCTCCAATTTTTACAGATCGTTCTATCCAACTATGAGGTTTCTTCAACGAAAATTATCGCATTATACTGAACCACAGCGGGTTCAAAAGATGGGGGTTTACCCTTTCTTTCGAATGATCGAGTCCGAACAGGATACAGTGGTTACCATCAAAGGGAAAAAAGTGTTGATGTTCGGCTCCAACAGTTACCTGGGGCTTACCAACCATCCAAAGATTAAAGAAGCGGCAATAAAAGCCACAGAAAAGTATGGCACCGGATGCGCCGGTTCCCGTTTCCTCAACGGTACACTGGATATCCATGTGGAGTTGGAAAAACAACTGGCCGCTTTCGTCGGAAAACCCGGGGCGCTGGTATACAGCACCGGGTTCCAGGCCAACCTGGGCGTTATTCCGACCGTGACCGGACGGAATGATTATATCCTCATCGATGAACTCGACCATGCCTCCATCATCGAAGCCACCCGGTTGTCCTTCGCCAAAGTATTGAAATTTCGTCACAATGACATGGAATCCCTGGAACGGCTTCTGAAAAAATGTGAGCCGAACCGCGTGAAACTGATCGTTGTCGATGGAATATTCAGCATGGACGGTGACATTGCCAACCTCCCGGAGATCGTTATCCTGGCTGAAAAATATGAAGCTACCGTGATGGTCGATGATGCCCACGCCATCGGTGTGATCGGCAAAAATGGCTCCGGAACAGCCAGTCATTTCGGGTTGACCAAGAAAGTGGATCTGATCATGGGAACCTTCTCCAAATCACTGGCGGCTTTGGGAGGATTCATCGCCAGCGACCTGGAGACGATCTCTTTTATTAAACACAATTCACGCTCGCTGATTTTCAGCGCCTCTGCTACCCCTGCCTCTGCGGCTGCAGTGCTGGCCGCCCTGGAAATCATTAAAAATGAACCGGAAAGGATACAACAACTCTGGGCTGTAACACATTATGCCCTCGAAAACTTCCGGAAGCTGGGTTTCGATATCGGCAATACAGTAACCCCCATCATCCCTTTGTATATCAAGGATAACATTAAAACCCTTACCATCACCAAACTGCTCCTTGATGAGGGGATTTTCGTCAACCCGGTGGTAGCACCTGCCGTAAGCAAAGACAATACGCTCATCCGCTTTTCACTCATGGCAACCCATACCAAAGACCAGGTTGACATAGCACTCGAGAAATTTGAGAAATTGGGCAAAAAGCTCCATATTATTTGATCCTCTCCGAATGACTGATCAGGGTGTCCTTGTGCTCAGGAAAGTAAAGAGCAATCGCGATCTCCGCCGTTTTATCGATTTTCAGTTTCAATTGTACAAGGAAAACCCTTACTGGTGTCCTCCCATCCGGATGGATGAAATGCAAACCCTCAGCCGAAAAAAGAATCCGGCGTATGATTTCTGTGAAGCTGAATTCTGGATCGCCTTCCGTGGGAAAAAAATGGTCGGTCGCGTGGCGGGTATCATCAATCACAACGCCAATGAACGATGGAACGAGAAACTGGTCCGTTTTGGCTGGATCGATTTCATTGATGATCCTCAGGTCTCATCGCTGTTGATCAATGCTGTCATCGACTGGGGCAAAGTGAAAGGGATGAACGGGATACACGGCCCCCTTGGTTTCTCGGATATGGACAATGAAGGGATGTTGATCAAGGGCTTCGACGAACAAGCCACGCTGGCCTCCATCTACAATTTCCCCTATTATGTGACACACATGGAACGGCTCGGTTTCACGAAAGCTGCCGATTGGGTTCAATATGAATTTACCATTCCCCCGGAAATCCCCGATAAGGTGGAGCGTCTCTCTTTACTGGTACAGGAGAAGTATAACCTGAAAATTCTGAAAGCAAAGAAATCCAAGGAGTTGCTCCCGTATGCGATGAAAATGTTCCGGACCCTTAACCTTGCCTTCAACGACCTTTATGGGTACACGAAGCTGACAGGAAAGCAGATGGAAATGTACACCAAGGCCTATTTCGGATTTATTCGCCCGGAATTTGTCTCTTTTGTTCTTGATAAAGAAGACGAAGTGGTCGGTTTCGGTGTTTCGATGCCATCGCTGACCAAAGCCCTTCGCCGTTGCAATGGCCGCCTTTTCCCACTGGGCTTTTTGTATATCTTACAGGCCATCAAGAAGAATGACGTGATTGACATGTACCTCAACGGGGTGCGTCCCGATTACCAGGGGAAAGGAGTTAATGCGTTGTATTACAATGAAATGCATAAATCGTATATCCGTAACGGGATCCGCAAAGCCATAACCAACCCGCAATTGGAGGAGAACGCCAAAGCCCTGACCATCTGGAAAAACTTTGAAGGCAGGCAGCATATAACCCGGCGCTGCTGGGTCCGGCATTTTTAAAAGAGCATCGACAGAAGAAAAGGTTCTGGTTTCTGCCTACTGCCTATTGCCTAAGAAATATGAAAACACTTTTAATTACAGGTGCGAGCGGATTCATCGGGAGTTTCCTGGTAGAAGAGGGGCTCAAAAGAGGATACCAGGTATTTGCAGGTATTCGAAAAACAAGTTCCAAAGGATATCTTACCGATTCACGCATCCGGTTTATTGAATTTGACTTTTCTTCCGTTGAACAAGTTAAAAAAACACTTGAGGGATGTAAAAAAAGCGGCCTTTCTTTTGATTTCATCATCCACAATGCCGGGGTGACAAAAACACGGACAAAGAATGAATTTTATGACGTGAATTGCCGCAACACCCGGAATTTCATGGAAGGATTGCGGACAGCCGGAATGATCCCTGAAAAATTTGTTTATATGAGCAGTCTTGCTGCTTATGGCCCGGGGGATCCGGCCACCGGCACCATGGTAAAATTAGAAGATACGCCCCGGCCGATCGAGCTTTACGGGATCAGCAAGCTGGAGGCAGAGCGATACATTAACGCGCAGGAGGATTTTCCATGGCTGATCTTTCGCCCTACGGGAGTTTACGGCCCCAAGGAGAAGGACTACTTTGTTTTCTTTCAGACCATCAGCCGGGGTTTGGAACCAGCCATGGGTTTCCGGGAGCAAATCCTCACCTTTATTTACGTTCGCGACCTGGTAAGGGTGATTGCCGATTCGCTGGAATCGGAACATGTCCACAAAGCCTGGTTTGTCAATGATGGAAAGGAATATACCTCCGATGAATTTGCTGCCATTACGAAACGGGTATTGGGAAAAAAATTCACTGTGAAGGTAAAGGTCCCCTTGTTTTTGGTGAAAGGGATTGCGATGGCAGGGGAGTGGGTCGGCAGTCTGACAGGTAGTGTTCCCACTTTAAATTCTGATAAATACAGAGTGCTGAGCAGTACCAATTGGCGATGTGATGGCGAACCATTACATCGGGATTTGAATTTTACGGCCGAATACGATCTGGAGCGGGGTGTTACAGAGGCCATTGGTTGGTACAAAGAGCATGGTTGGCTCTGACATCGTATTCAAACCTTTTTTTGTTTTTTCGAAAAAAAATAAGGCTGTCTCACCATTAGAGACAGCCTTATTTTAGACAGCCTTATTTTTTTGAATCAACCGGTTATTTTCCGCTGGGCAATTCCCAGAAGAGTTTGGTTGACATTTGGTCTCCGCCGATCTGTGCTGCGGCAGCGGTCACGTTGGCGCCGTTGACCGTGAATTCCTGTTGCGGATAGGTCATACGCCAGGGGATGGTGGTGATATTCACCAGCGGGTTGAAGATAATGGGGTTGCCATCGGTGCCGATCATAGAGATCTCACCGGGTTGGAGCAGCCAGGTAGGTTCGCCGGTTCTTCTGTATTCGGCCCAGGCTTGGTAACCCTGGTTGAAGAAGGCGATCCATTTTTGTGCCATGACGGTCTCTTTGCTGGCCGGAGGAAGGGCTGCAAAGTAATTGTCTATCATGGTGTTGTAGTTATCGCTCCAAGCAGCGCTCCGACCTTCCAGTTCGATAGAGATATCCCTCCAGTGTTCCATGGAAGCGAGGATACCGGCTTCATAATGGGCCTGATCCCAGTTATTCAGCTCGGAGAGCATGAATTCAACCTCAGCATATTCCATGAAAACCGGAGCATATTTGGGGTTGAGAATAACGATAGCGGTGGTGGGGCTGTAGGCAGCGGGGCCATAGAAGCTTGGGCAAACCGCTTTTTTCCAGTAAGCTTGGGTTGGGCCTTCGGACATCCCATAAGGCATTCCCATGTAACCGGCGCTAGCCTTCCTGATCCGGGAATAAACCTGGAGGCGCGGATCGGTAAGGCCAAAGAAGGGGTTGATTTTGTCGTTCAGGGTATCATTGATTCCCTTCAGCATGTCGTTGATGGTCTTACAGGTTGTGAAGTCGTTCCTGGCACTGGTCCAAAAAGCGTCGTACAATGGAGAATTGTTGGGCGACTGGCCAATGTAAGCGAATTTTGCGTTATCATCGTTGGACGTCATGAAGCCATCTTCGCCAACTTCTTCGACCAAGGCTCTGGCAGCCGCGTAGTTGTCGGTGTTGGAGATTCGCATCGCGATACGGAGACGGAGTGAATTCCCGAATTTTTTCCAGAGTGTCATGTCGCCATCATAGATTACGTCACCGGAGGTAAATCCGCCGGCATCTTCATTGATCAGGTTGACAGCGGCAGCCAGTTCAGTCTGGAAAGCGGCATAGATGGCAGTCAGCCGGTCGTATTTGGGTGTGGGGATGGGGTTGACGGGGTCGTCGCCTTTGAAAGCTTCAGAATACGGGATATCTCCCCAGGTATCGGCCATGATCTGCATTGCCCATACTTTCAGGATGGTGGCGCAGGCGATCTGGTTGTTGTTATCGCCGCTGGTCCTGGCTTTTACCTTGGTTTCGGGATTGGTGTTCAGGCTGATGATCTCTACCAGGTTTTGGACATCGTGGTAAATAAATCTCCAGTACTGATTGTTGACGTTCTGGCGGATGGCAAAACGATCTTCCGATGGGTAGTTTCTCTGGCACCAGTATTGGGCATAGAGCAGGCTTTGACGGCCGCCCCACCATTCGTCGTAAATATCATCGCACAATCCTTTTTGTGCGGCTGTGAAGAGGGAGGCCGTGGTCACCTCGGCCGGTTGGTTGGGATTTTCGTTGATCTTGTCGAAGTTTTTGGTACATCCCATCATGAAGAGAACCAAAAAAGTCCCAAGTGAAAGTTTTATAAATGTTTTCATATTTTATGTCCTCTCGTGATTAAAAGTTAAAGCCAATGTTGAAGCCGAATGTTCTCGTTGAAGGCAATCCTGCGCCTTCAATACCCTGGATGTTTCCGGAGCTGTTACTTTGTTCAGGATCGATACCAACCATTGCGGTTCCCCAAGTGGCAAGATTTCTTCCGAAGAGACCGATTTTGAGGTTGTGGATCGGACCGGTCAATTTAGCCGGAATAGTATAGGAAAGGGTGATTTCACTCAGTTTTACGTAATTGGCGTCGAGGATGTTCTGGGCGGCCGGGCCGTTGTAGTGGTCAGTGGTCCAGGTATAGGCATCGATATTTTTGGTATTGACACCGGTAACCTGTGCAGTTCCGTCAGGGTTGTAAAGCACGTTACCATTTCCGTCGTATTTGGCAACCATTGCGTCGATTACGACACCGTCTTCGCGGATGTTGTTTTCGGCGGAAGCGGCCAGAATACCGGTATAGGTACCCCACATTTTGGTGGTGGAGAAGAATTTACCGCCACTCTGGATGTCGATCAGTACACGGAGGTCAAATCCGAAGATTTTAAATTCATTACCAATACCCAGGTTGAAATCGGGAAGAACCGAACCCAGGGATTTGACGGCTGAACTCAGGTAACGTCCGTTGGAACCCACCACTTTGTTTCCATTTTCATCATAAACGAAGTCAGTGCCCATCAGCTGGCCATATTCCTGACCTACTGCTGCATTGACGCTGATGTTGAAAGGTCCCACGCCCAATTGGAGGTTATCGATACCGGGATAGAGTTCAACAACCTGGTTGCGGTTGCGTGCGAAGTTGGCAGTGATGGTCCACTCGAAGTTGTTCTTTACGCGAACGGGAACGGCTGTTAAAAAGATTTCAACCCCTTTGTTGGTGATTTTCCCTGCGTTCAGTACCTGGTAGGTATAACCGGATGCACCAGAGACGGCTACCGGGATGATCTGGTCGAGGGATGCTTTGCTGTAGTAAGTAAAGTCAAGACCGAGTCTGTTCTGCAGGAAACGCAGTTCGGCGCCTACTTCCCACGAATTGGTCATTTCGGGTTTCAGGTCGGCGTTGTTGAGGGTGGTAGGTAAGGTATAGAGGCCGTAAGGCGGGAAATGGTAAGGATAACCGTCGGAATCGAGGAAGTTGGCATAAGTAAGGGAGGTCCGGTAAGGATCGGTGTCGTTACCAACACTGGCGAAACCTCCTCTGACTTTTGCGAAGGTGAGCCATTTGGCTTCTTTCACGGCGGGAAGTTCGGATACCACCCAGCTCAGTGATACTGAAGGATAGAGATAGGAGTTCTTTCCTTTAGGCAGGGTAGATGACCAGTCGTTACGCAAAGTGACATCGAGGTAGAGCATGCTTCTCCAGCCAAGGGATGCGCTTCCATAGAGACTGTTGATGCGTTTCCAGCTCTTGTAGTCGGTGGCCACGTTGGTGAGGGAGTTGCTGAGCGTGTAAAGTTCGGGGATAAGCAGTCCGCCGATGGTGGAACCGGCATTCATCTTGTAGTTGCGGTCCATCATATTGCCGCCCAAAGTGGCATTCAGGCGCCAGTCTTTGGCGAAGGTTTTATCAACCAGGAAGAGGAATTCTGCGTTCAACTCGGAGTTGGTACGTACCTGTTCGCGATAATAGGATTGGGAGGCGGAGCCGATGGCAACGCGTTCCTGGGTCCTGAAGGTATAGTTGTCAAGGTTCAGTTTTCCCTGAGCCCTTAACCAGCTGGTGATCTGCCAGGAAACGCCGACATTGCCGTAGTAGCGGTCTCTTTTATCGTTCTGGTAGTTCATGTTACGATCCCAGTAGGGGTTGTTGGAATAAGCAACAGTGGGATCATCCATGCTGCTACGGTTCCATGAACGCTGGGTTCCGTCGGGGTTCTTGTACTCTTTTTGAGCATACATATCGAGCTGACGCTGTCCCCATTGGTTGAAACGTTCTACCGGGTTGATGTCGCCATAACCGGTTTCGGCACGGCCTTTGGTTTTTGTTGAGATGTAGTTAACATCAGCGAAGGCGCGCAAATCTTTGGTGAGGTTAGCGGTGGCGCTCAGGTTAACGGTATAACGGTCGAGGGTGGAGTTGGGCATGTAACCTGACGAGTTGAAGGTTCCCAAAGCCAAGCGGACCTGTGCGTTTTGACCGCCGCTGTTGAAGGCAATGTTGTTGGTCCAGCCGATGCCGGTCTTGAAGAAGTCTTTCACGTCATGATCGGCTTTTTTCCACTCGATCGATTTGCCATAATTTTCGGTATCCCATGAATCGAAGCTGTTCCACGGACGATAATAAATCGGTTTTCCGGCGTATTGTGTACCGGAAAGGTCGATGCCGTAACCGAAATCGTTCAGGTATTTATCAACGGTGGTGGCATAGGCAGGGCCGAAGCTTTCGTCGATCCCGTAATCCATACCCAGGTCAAAAGATTGATAAGGATTGCCATCAGGGTCTGTGCCGGGGACTTTATAGTACCCGGAATTGTCGTTATAGTATTTCACTTCCCAGGTCGCATCCAAGCCGCCGTTACCTCCACCGTAATCGTATTGATACTTGGGAAGATAGGAAACCTGTTCGAAGCTCAGACCGGTATTGAATTCGATACCGATTTGTTTTCCTTTTTTCTGTTCACCTTTTTTGGTGGTGATGAGGATAACCCCGTTGGCAGCGCGTGATCCGTAAAGAGCTGCGGCGTTGGCGCCTTTCAGAACGGAGATGTCAGCAATGTCATCGGGATTGATGTCCTGCGCCATGTTACCATAGTCAAAACCACCGGCGCCACGAGCGGTGTTCGTTGTATTGAAATCGCTGTTGTCGATGATGGTTCCGTCGATCACGAACAGGGGTTGGTTGTTGCCGGAGATGGAGTTGATACCCCGGATCAGGATGCGGGAGGATCCAGCCATGTTACCTGTTGCCGAGGTAACCTGTACCCCTGCTACACGACCTGAAAGAGAATTGATCACGTTGGCTGAGCCGTCTGTTTGAAGGGCGCCGCCTTTGACATCCTGGACAGAATATCCCAGCGCCTTCTTTTCACGGGTGACACCCAGGGCGGTGACAACCACACCTTCCAGTTCCTGGATACTGGGTTGCAATACGACATTTACTACATTGTCTGTTCCCAGTACCAACTCCTGCGTCTTCATACCGACATAAGAGACCAGCAGGGTGTTGTTGTCTTTCGGTACAGTCAGCGAGTACTTGCCGTCAACATCGGTGATGGCCCCTACCGCAGTACCTTTTACGAGGATTGTGGCGCCTGGGATCGGGGCGCCATCATCTGAACTCGTGACCTTGCCCGTGATTGTTCTCTGGGCATTGGCAACCTGCATCCCTATGAAAAGCATAAGGGCAAGTAAAATTGTAAACTTTCTCATACAGTTGATTTTTTGTTAATAAAGTGTTAATAATCAGTTTCTTGATAAAAAATATCCGGACAATGCCTTAGCTGCTGTCCATCAGAATATATATGGTGAGTACGTTGCTGATGTTTGATTGGTTTAATGATGCAATTTTACTAATATCTTTTCATGAAACAAAAAACTAATTAACAAAAATTTAATATTTATTTAACAAGTTTTAACTTTTCACAGGAGGTCAGCCATTTATCTCAATGTCAAAGCTTTTAGGTAATAGAGGGCCGATTTACCTGAGCCGGCGATAAAAAAGTCCGAAAAGGAGGATCAGAAGGATATAAATCGCAGTGGTAGTGACTTTTATTTCCGGAAGAAACAATTGGATTACGGCAACGGTGATACAAATGGAGGTTAAAAGGTAGTATCCTTTTTTCCTGAGCTTCCGGATCATCAGCGTACCAGCGATCCCCAGCACGTGGAGGAAAAAACCTGTCACAAAGAAAAGCCGTACCATCCACGGATGATGAAAACCTTCAGGAACGTATAGGTTGACGACTTCACTGATAAACCGGGAATAGATGGTTCCTGCAAGGAACATCAGTGCTACAAGACTAAAATAGATAACTGAAAAGAGGCAAAAGACCGAGAGCAGTAAAGGCCGGTCCATTTTGATCCTTTGCTGTTCAGGATTAAAAGGTTGTATGTCTTCCGGTTGTATTCCTCCCGTCATGGTTTAACCCTTCATGGTTTTAATCTGTGTGGCATAAAGCAGCACAAAAGTTCCTGAAAGAAGTATGTCAAGAAAAACCGGTCCCCGGAGGTTCATAAAATACATCGGAGCAAGGATCAGCAGGATCTGGGAGATGGTATAAACATGAAAACCGACTTTCTTTAAGTGGAACATG
>CALMDO010000218.1 GCA_937862805.1 uncultured Bacteroidota bacterium | reverse complement strand
TCACCAGGGTCTCCTCCCAATTGCTGTTTTTTTCAACCCAGTCGATCACGGTGTTAACCGCTTCGGCAAAACCCGTCAGCTCTTCAATCAGCCGGCCTTTGTGATTGTCGTGGCAGGCCCAGTCGATGGCCCCACCCTCTACCATCAGGAACAGTCCTTGGGGATTGTTGTCAAGGACATTCAGGGCAGCCGCTGTCATGGTTGCCAGGGAAGGGACCGACTGATTCAGGGGCGTCGTCCATGGGGGGGAATTCCGTGTCTCGTTGTTCGCCGATTTTCTCGATTGCTGAAGGGTGGGGGAGACTTCGGGGCAGCCCAAAACCCTCAGGGGGGTCGGACCATCGCTCATTTTTCTGAAATCTTCTTCGGTGGTAATCATGGTCCACGCATCGGCTTTTCCATCACCGTTGCAGTCGGCCACCGTGCGTTGCTTCCCTTTGACGGTAAATGTCACCTGCTTTCCGCTCCCTTGCAGGATCTGCTGCCAGAAAGCGCTGTCGCCCACGTTTTTGCACTTTTTCCACGGGCCTGTGATCGCCTTTCCGTTGTCGTCGAACATCGGGTTACCGCATCCCATGATCACGTCGCACCGGCTTGAAAGGAGTTGTTGATAGGCAATCTCTGAATAGTTGACCCGGGTTTTGTTGTGGGCGGTAAAACCGGCGGGTGTTGCATGGCTGAAAGGCACGGAGGTTACCACCCCGGCCGAACGGCCGGTCTGTTTTGCCCATTCTGTCATGTTGGAAAGGGTATCGTGGTTGACCGACATGCCGATGGCGTTGTTGTAGGTCTTGAATCCGGTGGCCAGGGCGGTGGCAGCGGCAGCCGATTCGGTGACCTGTTTTTTCAGGTAAACCGTGTCACTCCATGCCAATAAAGTATTGTAGGCGGGGGCAAACCGGTTGGTAGCGTGGTTGTCTTCCGAATAGCTGCCGGCTTTGACAGGGCAGGTTGCCATGAACAACCGGACAGGAAATTCTTCAAAGGGCTGTTTTTCAATTCCCTGGTAAAAATCGAGGCAACGGATGTGGTTGTAACCCATGCCATCGCCAATCAGGAGGATGATGTTTTTAGGTTGTGGCAAGCCGGCTTGCAAACAGTTCTGAAAAACGAAAAAAACCACAGTCAGAAGCATTAATTGAAGAGCAGGGCGGATCCCTTTATGATAAACATACCTGGGAGCAACGGAAGAACGAAGATTGTAAATCATTGTGAAATGGATTTGAACACAAAAATAAAGGTTTTACCCGATACCACGGCGAAAGGACCGGGGATGTTCCTGTTCGAACAGGAACATCCCATCATAAAGCTTTTTCGGTTTTATAAAACACAAATAAACAACATGATACAATGAAGTGATGAAATAATCAACACCTGCATAATAAATCAACAATCATTTTAAAACAATGAAAATCAATATATAAATACCGAAAGGTCGAACAAGTGTTGAATAAATCAACATTTTAGCGTGTTGAATATTTCAGCATTGTATTCTTAAAACAAACATAATCAATCGGATAAGTGAAATTAAAAGTATGGCACTTTAATTGCTAGATCAAGTTTAGATAAGAATTATTAAGTGTATAAGCCATGAAAACAGAAAGAACGATCAAAAGGAAAACAATTTTAACAGCGTGGGTACTGTTTCTCATGATTAATTTGTTTTGTACTGCCGAGGTATCTGCCATGCCGGGGGAGAATTCGGGCGCCGGGTCAGACGATAATGCCCTTAAAATAGCAGCAACCCCTGAGTTGTTGCCTTTAGCCAATGCCTGGATCGGGGGTTACCAATCCATCCATCCGGAAACAGCAACAACGGTGATACCTCTGGAACCAGGTACTTCCCTGACTTCCTTACCCGGGGAGCAACTTCTTCTGGTTACTGCGGAGGAGATGGCCCGATATAAGGGAGATATATGGAAAATGGCTGTGGCAAAGGATGCGGTCGTTCCGGTAACGGGAATGAACAATCCCTTGTTAAAAAAGATGGTCGCAAGAGGAGTTACCGCTTCGGAATATGCCTCTCTATTGACGGAAACCGGTGAACGTTCAGGGAGTGCCATCACTGGTGAAGCATCCCAGCGTACCCTTCACGTTTACCAGGTCGATGATCCTTTGGTAACCACTTTGCTGGCTCGTTTTACAGGGGTTGAACCGGTACGGCAAAAGGGGATCACGCTCCTTCAGCCGGAAGCCCTGAAGGAGGCTGTACGGAAAGATCCTGGATCCATTGGCTTTTGCAGGATCGGTGATCTGATTGATCCCGTCACCGGGAAATTTAGCGAAGGGTTAGCACTGGTTCCGGTGGATAAAAACCGCAACGGACGGATCGATTTTTTTGAAGCGATCTATGAAAGCCCTGAGGAATTCCTGCGCGGGGTTTGGATCGGTAAGTATCCCCAATCGCTTTGCCGTGACATTTATGCTGTTGCCGGTGAAAAACCGAAGACCCGTGAAAACGTGGCTTTCCTTCAATGGGTGCTTACGCAAGGACAAAATTTACTCAGGGCCCAGGGTTATGCCAGTCTGACTACAACGACATTGCAATCGGATTATACCTCCCTTGAAGCGGTGACACCGCGTGTCGCGCCGGTTGGCAACGCTCCGGTGGCCAGAACCCTCATCCTCTTGTTGCTGGTCGTGCTGGTTGCAGGAATAACCCTTTCACTGGTTTTTCATTACCGCCGCCACAGGGAGGAGATCACGGGAGGTCACCCGGCAGCTTCTCATGGCATTTTTGATGAAAATTCAGTAGCGATGCTCAAAGGGCTTTTTTATGACAAGACCCATACCTGGGCCTTTATGGAAGCCGACGGAACCGTAAAGGTCGGGATTGACGATTTTCTCAGGCACATCACGGGGCCGATAACACGTATCATGATGAAAGAACCCGGCGAAACGGTGGTAAAAGGAGAGAAGATCCTTACGCTGGTACAGAACGGCAAACAACTCAACATTTATGCGCCGGTGAGCGGGACGATCAGGCAGCAAAACCAGACCCTGCAACGGCAGGCAACGCTGCTCAACGAATCACCTTATGAAGCAGGCTGGATTTACCGGATAGAGCCATCCAATTGGGCGCGTGAGACACAGTTCCTTATTATGGCCGAAAAATACAGGGAGTGGATCAAAACGGAATTCATCCGGCTGAAGGATTTTTTGGCAGGAGCCATCGCCTCCGGGGAGCCGGCTTTCGCCATGGTCGTACTGCAGGATGGCGGTGCCCTGAGTGATCAGGTTTTAAAAGAGATGGGGCCCGATGTGTGGGAAGATTTTCAAACCCGTTTCATTGACCCTTCAAGATAAACTACGCACTTCTTTGTTCTCTTCTGCAGCATCCTCCGTTATCAGAGATTGATCCTGACAGCGGAGGAGCTACCGGAAATTTCCTCCCCGCTTCCCATAGTACCCTGACTGGTAATTTCGTATCTTGCCGCATTTACCCTAAAAAAGGAACCCGGCAATGTCACTTTTTCGAAAAACCAAATTCCGGAATCCGGAAAGGAAATCATTCCTGAAGTGGAGAATTAAACTCTTTCCGACTCTTTACGGTCGTATTTTGTTGATAATAGCCACATTATCAGTCTTTCTTTTTGTGATTTTCGGGCTCTTATTCCGGTCGGTCAATGAAAAATACATGACCAAAGTCATCCACGAAAAGGGCA
>CALMDO010000217.1 GCA_937862805.1 uncultured Bacteroidota bacterium | reverse complement strand
CCCGTCAATGCTTTTCTCGAAGATGCCAAAGCCAGTCATTGGGCAGTTTACCGTTCAAAATTGTCGCTGGAAAAGCTCAAAAAGGTAACCCTGAAAGCGTTGGATTTTTTCGATCGTCGGGCTCAATTTGATAACGACTATGATCTGACTGATGATTCACGGCTATACTGTACTGAACTGGTGATGAAAGCCTATCTGGCGGCCGGCCTTGAGCGGAGACTGTATCCTGAAAATGAACTGAAATTCGTGATGGGTACCAAAAAAATTCTTTTTCCCGGTGTTTTTATCCAAAGTCCTGATTTTTTCAGGGTTTGTTCTTATTAAATCATCATTCACCCAAAAACACAAATATCTATGAAAAAACACAATGGTTTACTTGCTGCAGTAACGATTATTTTTCTAATCGGATTGTTCTCCTGTGGAGGCGGAGGAGGGATAACCGGAAACACACCTGGTGGAAAAGTAAAGAAAGGGGTCAAAATGCTCTTCGATAAAAAGTATGAAGAGGTTGTGAAGCTCTATGTAAAAAAAGATGGTCAAAAATTGACAGAGGAAGAATCTGCCAAGTTAGCCGGGATGATGCCGATGGCGTTGAAGGAAAAAGAGTCGAAACAAGGATTAAAGGATGTCGAAATCCTGGAAGAGAAGATCAGCGCGGACGGGAAGGAAGCAACGGTGCGTTATAAAATGATCTTTAATAACGGGGAGACGGATGACGAGGATACCCGTTTAATCAAGGTTGACGGGGATTGGTTTTTCGTGATCGGAAATTGATCAGAATCCTGGTTCAACATCTTTAAAGACAACCCTGAAACCGATACACCGTTTTTTTCCCTGGGGTTCTTCAAAACTCCTTTCTGAAACCCTTATTACTTCAGGGTTATCAAAACAGGATCCGCCCCTTACTACGCGGTAACGGCCTTCTGATGGGCCCTGTGGATTTTCGACGACTCTCTGATTGTAATAATCATAGCCATACCAGTCGTTGCACCATTCCCAAACATTGCCTGTCATATCATACAATCCAAAGATGTTCGGGTTATAATTGCCGACGGGAGCAGTGAAGGCATATCCGTCATTGTACTCGGCCCATTGGACGTTCCACCCAAATTTTTTCTCGGCAGCGAGATCGGCCAGGTTTCCCCCTTTCTTACCCTCAGGCGTTTCATTTCCCCAGCTAAAACAGGTATGACGGGTGCCGTTGCCTGCGCCGTATTCCCATTCAGCCTCGGTAGGCAACCGGTAATGTTTCCCTGTTTTGAGGCTCAGCCAGGAACAGTATTCATTGGCGTCGTTCCAGCTTACCCGGATCACCGGCTGGTCATACTGGTTCTTGAGAAGGAGATTCCCTTCAACATCGCATTTCCAGTTCACATTTTCTTTCTTTTCCCAAACCGAGCCACTCCACACATAACCAAAACCTTGCTTTTCAACATCCGTCCGGTACCCTGTCTCATTGGCAAACCGGGCAAACTGTTTGACTGTCACCTCATATTTTCCCATGTAGAAAGTGTCAATCGTGACGCTATTTACAGGTTTTTCGTCCGTATCGCCATTGTCCGACCCGATGGAGGCAGTCCCGCCGGGGATCAGTACCATATCAGGATAGAATTCTGAAGGACCTTTCAAACTCTTCTTAAAGGACAGCAAAGCGGTTTGATCCGGATAGATGATGATGTTTTCCTCTTTTTCTTCCTCTCCGCCGGTAAATTTAACGGTATAACCCCCCTGTAACAAGCTGAATGACAGGGTGCTATCAGCCATGATGGCGGCTTTGTAACTCCCGTCAACAAATAAGGAACCAGGATAGTTCGCGGTAACCTTCAGGAGGCCGAAGCTGGTAGCATTTTTTTTCAGTTCAAAAACAAAATCACCTTTGTCGAAATCATATTCCCGCATTTTTCCAAATTGTGGATGGAGCGTTGATTTTGAAGCCCGAAGTACATTTTTCTCAATGAACATGAACAATTCGGTACCTGTGACGTACTGATCATGATCGTAATCGGCTTCGCCATTGAGTCCATAGATGAACTGGTCCCTGAAAATGCTCTGATCCGGTACCTGTTCATCAGCGGATCCGCTGGTGATGAACATTCTGACTTTTTGCAAAGTTTTATAATTGATGGCTTCTGAAGCACCGCCCCGCATCGCGGTGAAAATACCTCCTGAAAAGCAGGCGTCAAAAAGGAAGAGGGCGTGTTTGGAAGCTATCTCCTTGGCATAGTTTTCGATGGTCTCCAGAGGCAGGGCATTGCGCATAAACCCCTGTCTGTCTTTATCATATTTGGGGCAGGAAACAGGGAGGATATAACTTTTTGAGATACCGTTGATATTTCTAGTAATCCCATGACCGGCAAAATAAAACAAAAGACAGCTTTCAGAACTCTGGCCATAATCAGTGATAAAATCATAAAACATTCCTTCAAGATCTGCCTTGTCGGTAGGGTTATATTTTACCTGTACAAAAAATCCCAGTCCGATGAGGGTATTCCTGACTGCTTCAATGTCAGCCATCACGCCTTTGAGGGTATCAAACCCGTTGTTATAATTACTGGCGCCGATCAGCAGGGCATTGCATTCCTTATAAAGGGTATGAGGTTTTGAGTCGATCATGATCTCGACTGTTTTCATCCCCCGGTTTTGATTTTGAGCTTCTCCCGTTAAAGTCAACAAGGAAAGAACGACCGGGAAAATGAGCCAGCGCCAATTTGTAGCATTTGAATTCTTTATATTCAGAGGGAAAAATCGCTTCATAACTTGTCCTGTTAAAAATCCGAGGAGGTGATAAGCCAAATAATTTTCCAAAAAGATTTCTTGAAAATGGATCTTTTTTAAAACACAATGCAAGTTAACCAAAAATGAAGAATCCAAATCCTTTTTCTCTTCTTTTTAAAAAATTTTTTATGGAAAAAAATATTTTATATTTGTTTTCAAAAAAAAACGTTGTGAACCGATCATTAACCAAAAAATCCGACCCATGAAGAACTTTTTACTGATTTTTGTCGTCCTGATAATGTTACCGGGAATAAAAGTTTTCCCTCAATCCAAAGCGGCGATCATCGATGAGACCCGGGAATCCATCGTTGTTCTTTTTTCATTTGCAATGCCTTACGCTTTGACTGAAACCAATTTTCGCACCGGAAATGGTTTTGCTGTGGGGGACGGGAGTTTAATCATCACCAGCAACCAGATCGTCAGCAATGCCAATGGTTTGATCATTTACTCTCCCAATGACCGACACACCTATTATGGTTATGTGGTATGGTCAGATTCGAACCGTGACCTTGCTGTGGTCAAAGCGATGAACGGCCAGTTCAAACCCCTTGAGATTGCCGAAGCAGAGAACCTTCACCTGGGTGATGAAATCCTGGTTTTTGGTTATAACGACGGAAATTTCCCTTCCGACGCCATCAATGTCAGTTGGGGATTGGTCAGCAGTGATCCCGCTGACTCTCTCATCCAGACGACGGCCAATGTCGGTTTTGCCTCCACCGGCGGGGCGGCGGTCAATCTGCAGGGAAAAGTGATCGGAACCGCTTATGCCAAAAAATTGGGATTCAACCTCGAAGGCCCGGGTACGCTTCGCAACACCACTGCCATTAAGGAAGCCCTGAACCAGATAAAAAACGGCAACGTCTCCTCCCATCCCTATTTCGGAACCCTGAATCCCGATGCCTACATAAAAATCTGTGATGCGGCCCTTCAGGGATGGAAAGCTCAAAAAAGCACCGATCAGGAAATCAAAGAATCCTACCATCAGGCCGCCTCCAAACTGGTGGGTGAGGCCTTGAACCTGGATCAATATTACCTTGAAGCAAGATACTTTGATGCCGCTTACGATTATTTGAACGCACGTTATCTTTGCATGAAGGAGATGAAAGAAGAAGCCCTTTCCGTTTTCATGAGGTTCAAACAGAAACTCAGCATTACCGAGAGCCAGACCTTGTTGAAAAATCCTTCGATCATTTCGATGGACATTGCCGCCCCCATCCTTCGCGCTTGCAACACCAAAGAGCTCCATTGCGAAGCCATCCGCAATGAATACAAGACCAGTGCTGAGGAAGCCGGCCTGATGGCCAAAAGAATCGATGAATTTTATGATTACCTGAGTACCGGCCAGCCCCCTTCCCTGTTGCTTCAATCCATGGGCGCCGGCAACTCCGGCGGGTTGTTCGGCTCCTCCTACTCAGGAATTTCCGACATTTTCGGGAAATCTACCCTGTTAAAAATGTCCTCCTTACCCAAAGAACATCCGGTAAGGCTGAGTTTCTATTTCCCATTTGGGTTCAAACCCTTTTCCAACAACCTGGGAATCAGTTTCGGCAACGCCGGAAGCGCAAAAAATTATTCCGCGGTCTTTTGTAAATATGAATTGGGGGTTACTTTCCTCCAAAACTCCAACACCGATAACTATACCTACCAACGCTTCGTCATCCCATATTTCGATATCGGAATTGAAGGCTTCATACTCCAGATGGCCCGCTTCAGCCCTAAACCCTTCCTGACCATCGGGTGGAACCCCGCCTTGTACGAAGAGGAACTGAATATCCCCGACAGCAGCACTGTCAAAACGAGCGAATTCATCATGACAACCGGTTCGCTCAATTTTGGGATCGATATTGATCTCTGGGTCACTAATGCCTTCGGTTTGTCGCTCAGCTACCAGTACACGACATCCTTTGCCAGCCTCTTCCCCGGCCTGTACGGTGACGATAAAAAATACCAGTTTAAATATTCTGCGATTAAAATAGGGATCATCTTTTGATAAAGTACAACAGGTATTCAATAAAAAAACCCGGGAACGAAAGCTACCGGGTTTTTTGTCTGGCGTGGCATCGACTGGAATCGAACCAGTGACACAAGGATTTTCAGTCCTCTGCTCTACCATCTGAGCTACGACGCCA
>CALMDO010000216.1 GCA_937862805.1 uncultured Bacteroidota bacterium | reverse complement strand
AACGGCAAATCCATCCGTATCTTTTCCGGCTCCACGGCCGGCGATGCCATCCTGATGTACTCAGAATTTTCTTTTCGCCGGGTGATGTCCGGCGACCTGGTCATCCGTGATCGTTACGGTAATGAAATCGATCCCGGGGGCGCCATCTCCCCGGAAACACAACTTTTTATTAAAAAAAAACAAAACAAAATGAAACGGTACCTGATCTTTTGCGCAACATTTCTCATGATGCTGTCAGCGTCATGCGCCTATTCGCAGGATGGCGACAGTAACCAACCCCTGGAAGTGATCCTGCTCCATACCAACGACATGCACTCCAAGATCGACAACCTTCCCCAACTGGCCTATCTGGCCGACAGCCTGCGTAAAACCCACAAAAAAGTCTTCCTTGTGGTGGCCGGCGATAATTTCACAGGAAACCCCGTGGTGGATATGATCCCTGATAAAGGGGCTCCCATGATCGAACTGATGAACCGGGCCGGCGTCGATCTGAGTTGCCTGGGAAACCACGAGTTCGACCTGGGCCAGGAACTTTTAAACAAGAGGATCGGCCAAGCCTCTTTCCCGTTCATCTGCGCCAACCTGAATTGTACAGAGGCTACGCTCTCCCAACCCAAACCCTATGCCCTGCTTGAAGTGGCGCCCGGTATAAATCTGGCTTTTCTGGGACTGATCCAACGCGACGAAAACGGACTGCCCTCCTCCCTGCCTGCCAACATGACCGGGATCCGCTTTTTCGATGAACTCTCTACCGCCCTCAAATTCCGTTGGATCAAAGAACAATATGGCAACATGATCATCCTCTCCCACTTAGGACTGGACGCCGATATCCGCCTGGCTGAATCCTTTCCACAGGCTGACCTGATCATCGGCGGTCACTCACATACGTTGATGGAAAAACCAATTATACAAAACGGGGTCACCATTGTACAGGCAGGATCAAACCTTAAATATGTCGGCAAAACCACCCTGACCATGGAAAATAACGCCATCACGACGATCAGTGACGAGGTGATCCCCCTCGCCAAGATCGGGAAAGGTAATCCGGAAATGGAAAAACTGGTGGCCCAATACAATGATAACGAGGTATTTAAACAAGTGGTCGCCACCACAACTTCCCGCATCGAAGGCGTCGATCAATTGGGAAGCATGATGACCGATGCACTCACCAGTGAACTGAAAGTCGATTTTGCCTTCCAGAACCGGGGCGGAATCCGTATCCAGGCGATCGAAGCAGGCGACATCACCCTGAAAGATATCTATAAACTCGATCCTTTCAACAACCCGGTCATCATATACCGGATGAATGCTGAAGAGATCCGTTCGCTGATCTGTAACTCTTACGACGTAAAATCAGGGATCGATTTGCAGGTATCGGGTCTTACCTATACCCTCTCAGGCGATGCAAAACATCCGTGTACTGTTGTAATGAAACTTTCCAACGGGAAAAAACTCAACCCGGAGAAAGAATACACTGTTGCGTTGAACAGTTATATCGCCTCCACCTACCGCTTCGACCACCGTGATCCGGGGAAAGCCTCGGGCCTCTATACCGCCGATGCCCTGGTGTCGTGGTTGAAAAACAAAAAATCAGTGAATTACAACGGCATCAAACGGGCTTCAGTGAAACCCTGAATGCTCACGACACCGTGAACACAGGTGCCTTTCTTTCTGGTCAATCTCTTCCACATAAGTGCCCGACCGCATTACACATACCGGATTGTGACAATGCACCAACCCGAAAGTATGCCCCAATTCATGGATCACCTCCTTGCTGAATCGCTCTGACATCTTGCCCTCGTCCTCCGCCATGCCGTATTTTTCATCTCCCAGCCGGTAGAGTGAAGCAATTCCCGTGCGACCGTTCAAAAAGGCCTGCCCGAAAATATAGGTCAGGATCGGGATGAACAGATCCACACTGAACAACCCCATTGTCTTGCAGCCATCGTTCCCGAATTCTCCGTCAACGTAACGGAGAAGATGGTTTCCGTTGTATTGGCGGCGTGCCGGATCGTAAAAAAGGCTAAGGTCCAGATGCCCCTCCCTTACGGTTACCGGCACTTTGAACTCACTCCTTACATCCGCGGCGATAGGGTCAATAATACCTTTCTGTAAATAGCCGAAAGAAATCAAGGTTATTGGTAATTGAACCATCATCGCACGCTTTTCCCGGAGGAGAGTAACCCTCTCCCGTTTTTCCGGTTCCGGATCTTATTCCAGAGGTTTCAGATTGTACTTTTTGATCTTGTTATACAGGGTCACCCGGTCCACCTGCAAGGCCTTTGCCGACCGGGAAATGTTCCAACTGTACTTGTTGAGTATCTGGAAAATATGGTTTTTTTCATGATCATCCAGACTTTCGGCTGAACTGTCGATCAGGTTTTTCTCCAGGGGAAGGTCTTTCAAGCTGATCTTTTTCCCGTTTCCAATCACGATGGCCCGCTCAATCATGTTCTCCAACTCCCGGATATTGCCGGGAAACTGGAACTCCTCGAGACGACGGAGTGCTGCAGAATCAATGGTAACCAATGGCCGGTTCATGGAGGTACAATATTTTTGGATGAAATAGTCCACGAGCAGAGGAATGTCATCGGTTCTTTCGCGCAATGGGGGGATGTTGATGGTCAACACGTTGAGCCGATAATAGAGGTCTTCGCGAAAAACGCCGCTCTCCACAAGCGATTTGAGGTCCTTGTTCGTTGCACAGATCACCCTGAAATCAGATGTGATTTCTTTGTTCCCTCCGACCCTGACAAATTTTTTGGTTTCCAGTACCCGTAACAGTTCAATCTGCATTTTCGTGGAGATGGTGGCAATTTCGTCCAGGAAAATAGACCCGTTATCCGCCATTTCAAAACGGCCTTTCCTGTTGTACAGGGCTCCGGTGAAAGCGCCTTTCTCGTGACCGAAAAGTTCGCTCTCCAGCAGGCTCTCCGTCAGTGCGCCGCAATGTACCGCCACCAGCGGGAAAAACCTGCGACTCGAATTGGCATGGATGGCCCTTGCAACCAGCTCCTTTCCGGTTCCGCTTTCGCCGGTGATGATGACTGACGAATTGGATTGGGCCGCGCTTTCAATTTGCTCCAATACCTGTTGCATGGGGACACTTTTGCCTACCAGGTCTTCCACCTTCTCAAGGTTGACCATCCGGGCCTTCAATCCTTCATTTTCACGGGTCAGGATAATCTGTCGGGAAGCATTGCGGATCAGGTGCGACAAATCATCCGGATCAAAAGGTTTGGTCACATAATCAAAAGCACCGTCCTTGAGCGCCTGGACAGCAGTCTCTACTGTGGCAAAAGCGGTCATCATGATCACCACCGTCTCCTGCCTTAGTGTTTTGATCAGCCGTAACATCTCCAGGCCGTCCATCCCCGGCATTTTGATATCGGCCAGAACAATGTCAAACTGATCTGATTCAAGCAGTGATAAAGCGCCTTTGGCACTCTCTGCCGTCGCTACCCGGTAACCATCCTCGATGAACCAATTGTACAAAGAATCCCTCACCGACTCTTCATCATCCACGATGAGAATGGATATTTGTTCTGTCATACAAGATCCTCCGTTTCTTTTGATGAAACAATCTGTTTTCTGAGCGGTAATACAATAGAAAAAGTAGTACCCGTTCCCGATTCCGATTTTACCTCGATCTTCCCCTGATGGCTCTGGATGATTCCGTGGACGATGGGCAGCCCTAAACCAATCCCGCTGGCATTGTGCTTGGTAGAGAAAAAAGGTTCAAAAATATGGGGAATCACCTCTGCAGGAATCCCGATACCGTTGTCGATGATCTCAATTTTAATATGATGCTCGTCGGGATTGATGGTCCGTAGAATAATCTCCCCGTGCTCGGTGATTGCTTCCGAAGCATTGACCAATAGCGCAATACAGGCCTGTTTGATCTGGTTGATGTTACAATAAATGGTGTCGCTTTGAGCGGTGAGATCGGTCAGAAAACTGATATTGGCAATTTTCATCGGATGGAGCATCAGATCGTAAGTCTTCATTAAAATTTCATGAAGCCCCGCTTCTTCGAAATCATCCTGGTCTTTCTTTGAAAAATCGAGCAATCCTTTTACGATATCCCCGCAACGTTTGGTCTCCGTTTCAATCAGCCGGAGATGGCGAAGCAAGGTATCCTTTTTCGGCTGCTCCATTTCCTGATTATTTATTTGTTTGTAAACCAGCTTAGTATAAATCAAAATGCCCGACAAGGGGTTGTTGATCTCATGGGCGACCGAGAGAGATAATTTTCCGAGCGAAGCGATCCGTTCGATATTGATCAGTTCATTCTGTACTTCGCTCAGCTCTTCCGATTTCTTCTGGACTTTGTACTCAAGTTGTTGCGACCAGTTCTCCAATTCATTGTTGGCGGCCTGCAGGCTGTCGAGCATCCCGTTGAAAGCTTCCGCTAACGATCTGACATCATCGGGCTGACCCCGGCTGGTAGTCAGCCGGGTATCCAGATCTCCTTTGCTCACCGCCTGACTGGCACGAAACATTGCATTGAGGGGTCGTTTGATCTGTTGCTGGGTAAAGATGAAAAGGATCGCTATCAACAAAATACTGATGGTTGAAGCCAGGAGAAAAAAATCGGTGGTCGATTCACGCAGGGCGCTGTCCAGATCATCCAGAGGGATCTTGATGATGAGCGATCCCAACACTTTATCGCTGGCTTGATGCGCATGGCAAGAACTTTCATAACAAGATTTCCGGTTCAGGATCGGTGATTTGATCATCAGGTGACGGCTCTGGCTGTCATTCCTTATCATGCTGCCCCCGCTTTCCAGTTCAATGATCCTGGAGGCTTTGACATCTCTCGGAAACATACTGCTGAGGTTGGAATGACAGCTTTTGCAGTTGGGATCACTATGTCCCCCGTCATCGGGTGAAAAAGAAGAATAGACCAGGTCATCCTGGCTGTCGTACATGTTCACCTCATCGATGCCACCGGAAACTTTATTGATCACATCCAAAGTTCCCTGTAATGCGGCTTTGTCATTATCAAGCATCGACCGGTAGAGGGCCCCTTCGACCAAAGTGCCAATCACATTGCCCTTTTCGTGGATGACTTTGGTCATGTATTTTTCATTGACCGACCGGAATAA
>CALMDO010000215.1 GCA_937862805.1 uncultured Bacteroidota bacterium | reverse complement strand
CTTATGCGCTACCACTCAGAAACCTGATATTGGCCGAAAAGCTTGACAATACCACCATGGCCATTCCCTGCGCCTCCTGCTACCAACGCATGAAGGTAACCAAGACCCACCTCGACCATAACCCGGCACTGTCAAAGGATATCGCCACAACGATCGTTGACGAAGGGAGCTACCAGGGAAAAGTTGCCGTGAAATCAATGCTTCAATACTGCTATGAAGACATCGGACTGGAGGCCATCAAATCTAAAGTGACCCGGTCACTGGCCGGAATGAAACTGGCCTGTTATTATGGTTGTTTGTTGACCCGGCCAAAAGCCATTACCCAATTTGACTCGCCCGAATATCCTATGTCGATGGATCACATCGTAGAAGCCCTGGGCGCCAAAGCGACCGAGTTTGATTACAAAACGGAGTGTTGCGGTGCCTCCTTCAGCATTTCCAATACAGAGGTGGTGATCAGCCTTACCGGAAAAATTCTGGAAATGGCAAAAGAGAGCGGCGCCCACGCGCTCGTGGTAGCATGCCCGTTGTGCCAGTCAAACCTCGACATGCGGCAACCGCAAATTGAGAAACACAACGGGCAGAAGTACGATCTTCCTGTTTTCTATTTTACACAATTGATGGCTCTGGCTTTCGGGATGCCTGAAAAAGAGTTGATGTTCAAAAAACATATAGTACCGGTGGAGGGGGCTTTGGCCCAAATCGGGAAAATTGATCCGGAACCGGAAAAAGTCAAGAAACCTGTAAAAGCTGTTGAAGCGGAAAGCGAGGTAATATAATGGCCCGAGTAGGAGTATTCGTCTGTTTTTGCGGCGCCAACATCGCCGATTTTGTGGATGTCCCCGCGGTGGTTGAAGAAGCCAAACGCATCCGTGAGGTCAAATTTGCTATCCATTACAAGTATATGTGTTCAGACCCCGGGCAACAACAGATCCGGGATGCCATCGTCCAACACCGCTTGACCTCCATCGTCGTAGCGGCCTGCTCCCCGCGGATGCACGAGAAAACCTTCCGCAAAGCCCTGTCAGATGCCGGAATGAACCCCTACCTGCTGGAGGTGGCCAATATCCGGGAACACTCCTCCTGGGTCCATCAGAAAGATAAAAAAGCAGCTACTGAAAAAGCAGCCGACCTGGTCAGGATGGCAGTCGCCAAGTCCATTGCCAATGAACAACTTCACGAGATCTCAGTACCGGTTACCAAACGGGCACTGGTGATCGGAGGGGGAATCGCCGGTATACAGGCAGCCCTCGATATCGCCGACGCACGCATACCGGTGGTATTGGTTGAGAAAAGCCCTTCTATCGGGGGGAAAATGGCCCAATTAGACGAAACCTTCCCAACCCTCGACTGCTCCCAATGCATCCTGACCCCTAAGATGGTGGATGTGGCTTCCCACCCCTACATCGAACTGATCCCTTACTCAGAGGTGATCGAACTGGATGGTTTCGTGGGAAATTACAAAGCCAAAATCAGGAAAAAAGCTTCCTACGTGAATTTTAAGACCTGTACCGGTTGCGGCGCCTGCTGGCAGAAATGCCCGGTCAAGGTGCCCAATGAATACAACATGGGGCTGGATAAACGAAAAGCTATCTACACCCCGTTCCCGCAGGCAGTACCCAATAAACCGGTGATCGATGCCACCCATTGCACGATGCTCCTGAAAGGGAAATGTGGTATCTGCTCGAAAGTTTGTGAAAAAGGCTCGATCGATTACACGATGAAAGATGAGATCATCGAGCGGGAGATCGGGGCTGTGGTTGTGGCCACAGGATATGACCTCTGGGATCCCAAACCTTATGAAGAATATGGCGTCGGGCGTTTCAAGGACATCATCACCTCCCTTGAATTTGAACGGATGGTTTCTGCCAACGGACCTACCAACGGAGTTCCCGTGCGTCCATCCGACGGGAAAGTGCCGAAAAATGTCGTCTTCATCAAGTGTATCGGATCGCGCGATGAAGCAAAGGGCATCGAATATTGTTCGAAGATCTGCTGTATGTACACCACTAAACATACCATTCTTCTGCATCATAAGGTACCTGGTTCCCATTCCTATGTTTTTTATATGGATATCAGGGCTGCCGGAAAGGGCTATGAGGAGTTTGTAAAGAAAGCACAAGTCGATACTGCCGCTACCTACCTTCGGGGCCGGGTGTCGAAAATTTATAAGAAAGGCGATAAACTGATGGTCAGGGGTGAAGATGCCCAGATCGGTCAGGTGGTTGAGGTGGAGGCCGACATGGTCGTTCTGGCAACGGCAGTGATCCCCAACAAAGACAACCCGGATTTGGCACGGCTGTTGGGCGTTTCTTACGATAAATACGGTTATATGTCGGAGGCACATCCCAAACTGAGGCCGGTTGAGACAGCCAAAGCAGGGATCTTCCTGGCTGGTTGTACCCAGGCACCAAAAGATATTCCCGATACCGTTTCACAAGCTTCAGCATGTGCCGCCAAGGTCTGCGGACTTTTTTCGGGCGACACCATGAAAAAAGATCCCATGATCTCAACGGTAAACAATGAATATTGTTCAGGTTGCCAAAATTGCGTGAAAGTTTGTCCTTACGGCGCCATTGTCACCGAAGAAGTCCCCATGGGCCACGGTTCAAAGGAAATGCGGACCGTTGCAAAGATCAACGAGGGGGTATGCCAGGGATGCGGTTCCTGCGTCGCGATTTGTCGCAGCATGGCCATTACCCTGGCTGGCTTTACCGATCCTCAAATCATTAACGAGATAGTTTCAATCTGATGGAAGCAGCAGTAAATAATCAACTCGTAAGCATTGAAAAGCCTGAAATCGTTGCCCCTCCCGATTGGCAACCGGTGATCATCGGGATTCTATGCAATTGGTGTTCTTATGCCGGCAGTGATCTTACCGGTACCTCACGGATCCAGTACCCGCCCAACATCAGGATTATCCGGGTACCCTGTTCTTCACGGGTTGACCCCTGGTTTCTGATAAAATCGCTTCAAACCACGGCCGACGGCGTGCTTGTCTCGGGATGCCATCCGGGTGACTGTCATTACATCAGCGGAAATTATTACGCCCGGCGCCGTTTCCTGGTAACCAAAAAACTCCTTCATTTCACGGGGTTTCATGAAAACAGAATACAATTTTCCTGGGTTTCGGCGGCCGAAGGCCCCAAATTCGCAAAAGTGGTCGCTAAAGTGACAGAAGACATTAAAAAGCTGGGACCGCTGCATTTGTATAAAAAAGAAAACTTCGAAAAATAATGGACTACACGAACCAGATTCGGGAAATCGCCGCACGGCTGTTTTCCGAAAACAAGATCGATGTTTTTGTCGGTTACCGCATGACGGGATTTGATGAAAACCAGGTCCCGGTGCTTATCCGTGACCCGAAAGAGGTGCCCCGGCTGGTCTTCAACGACAAATCAGTGTTCAATCTGACCAACTACCTTAAACACGAGCACACTCGCGGAAAAAGGGTCGGATTGGTGGTCAAGGGTTGCGACAGCCGTTCGTTGCAATTGCTGCTGACTGAAAGCCAGGTAAAGCGCGATCGACTTTACGTGGTGGGAATTGCCTGCGAAGGGGTCGTGGATGATGCGGGTCAGAAGTATCAGAACTGTCAGGAGTGCGTCTTCCCGGATGCCGTTGTTTTCGATGAAATGTTGGGAACTCCGAAAGGTAACGGGCAATACCAGGTCAATGCCGATATAAGGGAACTGGCCTCCAAAGATCTGGTGGAACGGAGGGCTTACTTCGAAGAGGTGTTTGAAAATTGTATCCGGTGCAATGCTTGTCGTCACTCCTGCCCGATGTGTTACTGTGCCAAATGTTGCATCGATCAGGAGAGTTCGACCTTGTACAACGGAGCAAATACCACTTCCGCTGCTTTCCATGCTTTGATGACCTGGTCACTGCATCTGGCAGGCCGTTGTGTCGATTGCCGGAACTGTGAGAAAGCCTGCCCCAGTCATCTGCCCTTGCACCTGTTGCATAAATGGAATGAACAGGTGATCTACGAGAATTTCCAGGAACACCTGGCCGGAGTGCACGAAGGCGACCGGGGTGCTTTTTATAAATACAGCTTACAGGACCCTGATGATTTTATCATGTAATTTCCCTTCCCCTTATGAACACTGAGATATTTGTTACCGATAAAGCAGGACTGGCAACGTTTTATGAAGCGATCATTGCCAAACATGAAACCTATGCCCCTGTTGAGAAATTCGGAAAGTACGAATTCAAAAAGGTTTCAGCCCTGTCGGGTTGTGATCCCGACGCCCCCATCGCCACCACCATGAGCGCCAAGCCTTTGTTTTTCCCCCGTTCGGCCAAGATCATGAAGTACACGGCCGATGCTTCGGGAACCAAAGTCAGCGAAACCGATGAGGATCCTTTGTCGGCCCAACGGGTCATCCTGGGAATGAAACATTGCGATGCCCGCTCCCTCCAGGTGTTAGACAAGGTTTATAACTGGGATTTTATCGATACCGATTACCAGAAAAGACGCCGTAACACCGTGATCATCTCTGCCCGTTGTGATAAGGCAGATACCCATTGTTTTTGCACTTCCCTCGATTACAACGTGGAGCGCCTGGACGCAATGGATGTACTGATCGTGAACGGAGCAGATGGAAAAGTTTATATTGAACCCCGCACAGAAAAGGGGAAATCGTTTCTTGAAGGCGACCTGACACATCACATGACACACGTAAGGGATAACGAAGAGGCGGCAAAGGCCATGAAAAAGCAGTATGACGCTTTCGCGGGTTCTTTCCGGTTGAACATGGATTATAAAACTGTGAATGAGGGACTGTCAAAGATCTTCGATTCACCGCAATTTGAAAATGTTTCTGATAACTGCGTAGGTTGCAACACCTGTGCTTTTGTTTGTCCCACTTGTCATTGTTTCAAGATTTCCGACGAGAAGGTCAAAGATACGGGGGTCAGGTACAAAAGCTATGATTCGTGCAACAACGGCTATTTTACCTTAATGGCCGGCGGACACAATCCCCGGCCCGTCAAGTATCGTCGCTGGCGCCAGAGAGCTCTTCATAAATTTGTTTACTACAAAGAACGCTTTGGCGAGAACCTTTGCGTAGGTTGCGGAAAATGCACAAGAGCCTGCCCGGTGAACATCTCGATCTTTGAAGTGGTGAGTACTTTGCCTCATATAAATAACATTCAATAAAAAAACATGGAACAGTTATTAGTCCCGATGATGTGCCGGATCGACAAGGTGATCCAGGAAACCCCGGATATTCGTACCTACCGGCTCAAATTCAAGGAGGAGGGGATGATGGATCGATTCAACTGGCTTCCGGGTCAGTTTGTTGAGTTTTCGTTACTGGGTTCAGGGGAGTGTACTTTTTGTATTGCATCCTCTTCGACCCGGAAAGAGACGTTCGATTGTTCCATCAAACGTGCAGGAGTAGTGACGGCCGACATTCACACCGGGCTTGATGAAGGCGATGAGGTGGGTATTCGTGGTCCCTACGGCAACTGGTTTCCGTTAGAGGATCTGAAAGGGAAGAACCTGCTATTCGTAGGCGGGGGGATCGGTTTGGCGCCGCTTCGCTCATTGATCCAGTATTGCATCGACAACCGGAAGGATTATAAAGACTTCACGATCCTGTATGGTGCGCGTACCTCGGCCGACTTGTGCTACAAGGATGAGATTGCTGATTGGCGTAAAGATCCCTCTCTGAAGGTCATCCTCACCATCGATAAACCGGAAGAGACCTGGAAGGAAAACGTGGGGGTGGTACCGAAAATCCTGGAAGAGGTGGTCAAGCCGGTGGTTGAGAACACCAAGGTGATCACCTGCGGTCCTCCGATCATGATCAAATACACCCTCCTTTCGTTAGATAAACTCGGCTTTGCGCCGAAAGATGTGATCACTACGCTGGAAATGAAGATGCAGTGCGGCTTAGGAAAATGCGGTCGTTGCAACATCGGATCCACTTATGTTTGCAAGGATGGGCCGGTGTTTACGTATGAGCAATTGAAGAAGCTGCCGGATGAATTCTGAGAAACCTGAGATTGATATCTCCCCTGGTTGAAGACCAATTCCACCTGATCAGGATAGACCCTTAGGTCGCCTTTAAGAAGAAACCCCGGCCGATCATTGCTGGGCTGATGGCGGTGTCTGATGACCGCGCTTTCGCTTAACATAATAGCTCAGGATAAAAAGCCCTCCCGTGATCACAAATGGCAGGGTGATGCTGGCTATAATCCCAAGACTGAGCCAGAAGGAATGGTTATGATGGTAATTCCCGATAAAAACATAGGGGGTAAGCCCGAATCCGACAATGGCCAGGATGGATCCTCCGATCAATTCCCATTTCCATGCGATAATCAGAAGGATGATCAGGATAAAAGAAGGGATCAGGTGCATAAAAAAGCCCAGCCATTGTTGGGTGGCAGAAAGATTCGGGTCAAATGAATCGAGTGCGAAAAGACTGACAAACAAAATTGCCAAGATGCACAAAATACGCGGAAACCAGTGGATGATTTTCATGGGGTTCATTTTAGGAATTTCTCAAACCCTTCAGCATGGCTCCTCACCTCGAATTCGATCACATCGTAGCGGGCAACGCCATGGATCACATAGGGATCGGATTGCATGATCTCCAGCGCTGCCTCTTTTGAAGTTGTCTGCATCAGGATAAAGCCCCCTGTGCGTGGGATTTTCGGACCGGAACAGATGGCAATCCCTTTTTCATAAAGGGGTTTCAAAAAAGCCCGGTGCGCATCAAGGTGTTTGTCAACCTCTTCGATGGACTTCAGGTAAACGGAATGAACGGCGAACATGGTCTGTTTTTCCCTCAAAAATAGGAGAAATAACGATTGGTGAGATCCGAATTTTCAGACTGAAGCGAATCCTTCCCGATAGGGATCAACCCCCGATATACCCCCTCAACGCCTCCACGTACTTTTCAAAGGCTTCAAGGCCTTTTTCTGTCTTACGGCATACCGTACGAGGCATTTTGCCCCGGAAGGTCTTCATCACTTCAATGTACCCCGCTTCCCTGAGCTTGTCGATCTGTATGCTCAGGTTCCCGGCCGTGGCTCCGGTTTTCTCACGGATGAACACAAAATCTGCTTCATCGGAACCGATCAGAATCGACATGACAGCCAACCTTAACTGCGAATGCAACACCGGATCAAGTTCTTTAAACATGGCTGTGCTCCTTTTTATTTAAAAGATGGCCGGGAATGATGAATCCGAAAATTACGGAGATCAACAATACCATCTGCTGTATCATCAGGAGGTATGGATGGTGAAACGCGGCGATGAGCAGCAGGGTTGCGATCCAGCACACCCATCCGCCCGTCGCAAGAGGCCTGAACTGATAAGCCTTTCCGGAAACAAACAAGGCGAATCCGTAAAAACTGAGCATGAATGGCGTTACGAACGTCCAGGGAAACCACCTCAGGAACTCGTAGCCCGGTTCAATATCGGCAAACCCCGGGAGTACCAACACCGTCGAAATCAACATGCCGGCAAGAACCGTGATAATTGAGATCGTGAAGGCGGTCCAGACAAAATCCATGATTTTCTCAATATAGGTCTTGACGAGTTGTTGCTGCCCCATCTTTCGGATCAACCGGATATGGAAAGGGGTTCCCAATGCCATAAGGGCATAGAGAAAATAGGCATAATAACGCGTATCACCCGGGAGGATTAGCAACAGGATGAAAATGACCAGACTAATCCCCGCAACCAGGTAGCCCCAGAGGAGAAATACATTGCCCAGCCCTTTTTGAAGGTTGTTCTTGGCCGAATTGATCATTCTGCCGATCAACTCAAGGCTCTCTTTTTCCGATAGTAATGGTTCCATGATTAATATTTTAAAGTATTTCACAAATATAAACTTATTTATAGTATAAACCTAATGTTTTACATTATTTGTATTCAGTCTAAATTATATTTATATCTTTGTCTCCGTAAACGAACTGACCTTTGATATGAAAAAAAATATAATCATATTCTTTCTGCTCCTCTTTTTTTCGGCCCGCGCACAAGTCATGGTAAGCTGGGTAGATTATCCGGGGGGTGTGGCAGTTACATCCGATGCCACAGACAATGTCTATACCGCTAATTGGGATTACAATCCGGGAGGAGATATCACCTTGACGAAAAGAGATGCCCAGGGAGAGATTTTATGGGAAGAATCCTTTGATAACACCGACAATTCACGGCACGAAACGGCCACCTGGGTTGAGACAGATGGCTCCGGCAACATCATCGTCTCGGGGACCATTCGTTCAGGGTTCTCGAATCCGGTCAATGCTGCAAGCATACTAATGAAATATGATCCATCAGGAAATCTGATGTGGAGGGTTGTCTATGAAAGCGATTTTGATGGTTCCTCAACTGTAAAGTGCCTGGTCGATCCCTCCGGCAACATCTATGTATTGGGTTTTGGAACCAGTGGAACAGGAATGGTGGCCAAGGTTAAGAAGTTCACCCCGGAAGGAGTGCCTCTTTGGACTTACCTTGACAATGACGGGATCGGGCGACCCGTCAATTTCAAATTCACCCCCGATGGCGGGATGGTGATCATTGGGCGGGCCATTTTGGGGAGCATCAATGGTTATGCAAAAATTGACCTGGACGGAAACGTACTCTGGAGCTACCCCGGCGTTAACAGCCTGACGGTCGGAGATGCGGCCGGAGATGCTTACGGAAACAGTTATCTTATTCATGGGGAGTATGTTCCGGTTAATGCGGGAAGCGTCATAAAGAAATTGTCTCCTTCCGGATCGGTGATATGGGAACAGACCAACGCTATGGCAGGCCTGCGCGTTGAAGTCGGGACCGACAACCATCCTGTGATCAGCGGGTATCCCAACGCGGGATCGTTTGGTGCAGCCTTCATGAAATATGATGACAATGGGGCGGTGTTGTGGGAAAACCTTGATGCAGATGGTCCGGGGTTAATGCTGCTGGCTCATTCACAGATGAGGCTTGACGCAACGAACGCTGCTTACCTGGCAGCCGGCGCCATGTTCTCCATGGCCGTGTGCAAGGTCAACAGCGACGGCACCTCCGCCTGGACCGCTACCCCATCAGGCAGCTATGCCAATGCCATTGACTTCGGAAACGGCGATTCGAGCATCCTGGTGACAGGGAGTACCACCGCCAGGCTTGTTCAGGCTGGTACGGTCACTGCCGTTAACAAGATGGATGATCCGGGGTTTAAGGTTTATCCGAATCCGGTAAAAGAGGGCAAATTTACCCTTGAGATGAATCATTCTTTGTCAAAAGGGGCTGAATTGCACATCTATTCTGTAATGGGTCAGAAAGTCGGTTGGACACCATTGCAGGAGCGTAAAAATACTATCAGCACTGAAGGGCTCAGAAAAGGCTTGTACCTGCTTGAAATCCGGACAGATAACGACCCTCCAAAAACCGCTCAAATCCTGATCAACGACTGACCTGACCCGGGGTTACAGGTGACGAGGTCAGCATTTCCTTTTTCTCCTTACCTGATAAGGGCTTTGAGATATTCAAAGGTATCTGGAGTACCGGTGATCCTTGCCGTATGATTGTCGACAACAACCATCACCGGGGTGGCAAGGACAAAATAATCGATGGCCACTTTGCTGTTAACTCCTCCCGGGGCATGAAGGTGTTTCCAACCCGTGAGCCCGCTTTTTTTCTTTTCCAGGGCTTTCAGTTCCTCTTCCGTTTCATCCAGGCTTATCGCGACAACCGTGATTTTGTCTTTCACGGCGGGATCCATCGACCAGGGATAGATTTTTTCGACCATTTCGACACAATGGCTGCAGCCGGCCGACCAGAAAAGGAGAAGGGTGTAAGGGGTCTCCGGGTTAAAAGTACTCAGCAGAAACGTCTTGCCCTCGCTGTCTTTCATTGAGATTTCAGGGGCGGGTCTGCCCGGGACCAGTGTTTCCATACCTTTCAGTCTGCGGTTGATTTCCATCCGTTTATTTGTGAGACAATCGGGATCGTTAAGGTAGGGCTCAAGCACTTTCATGCCCGCGTTGATTCCGTTGGTTTCATATCCGCGGTAAAAATAATCAACCATCCATCCATAGACCTGTGGATTGCCTTTCTTTGCTTTTTCAATGGCCCTGAAGCCTGCCAGCGAAAAAAGGGAGTCGCGTAAAGACAGAGAGGTTGCCATGCGACCATACAAATTCACATAGTTATCCATCCATTGACCCATCCTGGCGGTTCGAATAACCATCGGATTGCTGAAGTCCATCTCATCAAAGTAGTGATCAATGAGATGGCTAAGTCGATCCTGTTCTGATCCCTCCCATCGGGTTGGCGGGATGTAATGGAAAAGATAGAGTGTGCTGACAAACAAGGTTTCATCCCTCCCGATGCATTCATTGATCCACTGATTGTAAGATTTTCTGCGTTTTTCATACTCCCTGATACACTCATTGAAAAGGTTTGAGCCTGAATCGTCATAACGAAGCAGAAGGTTCTGCAGGAGCGAAATCTTCTCCAATTGCTCAGCGCTTTGGGAGGAAAAATCCATGAATGCTGAATTTTCTTTCTCTCCTTCCTGAAACCATGTGCTGTCGTTGTTGTTGCAATATTGTGGTTGCACAAACAGTTCCCAGCCCTGGTCAGCAATGAAACAACTTTTTTCGGAAGGATAGGAAGTACTCCCCGGATTTTCCTTGTAATCAAAACGCAGCACGAACTCTCCCGGAAGGTATTGTCGGGGAACCCGCAAGGTCGTCTTCTCTCCGTTTCGAATGCCATTGACCTCGATGATGGGCTTGAACAGCCTTGCCTGGTTCAGCGCCAATAAACTGATCTTGCTTTCATCCACACCACGAAGATGAATCACAACATCGACCTCATTCGACTGTGCGCCCAGTTTTGTCGGGAACCAGAAGATCGCCAAAATGGCGGTCAACAAAACAGATTGAATCCTGAATATTCTTGTCATTTCTGTTCAAAGAAGTGCTTAAACATGACAGCTATCGGATGCTGACTCAATCCCTCTTTAGGACCACCAAGATAATTCATTTTTAATACAACCCATACAATTCAGCGCGACATTCTCACAAAACAAATCCTCTTTCCGCGAAAAACTTGACTTTTGACTTTTAATGGTTTATCTTGGTACCAACAATTTCCTGGAATTATTCCATAACCTATTCAAAACCACAGACCATGAAAAAACGATCAGGTTTCCTGCTTATACTATTGTTTTTCTGTAAATTATTGTTTTCACAGATAGGAATTAACAGTGAAGGGACACCGCCTGACGGTTCAGCAATGCTGGATGTCCGATCTACAACAAAGGGTTTTCTCCCCCCCAGGATGACCATGGCGCAAAGAGATGCCATCCAAAATCCGGCTGAAGGACTGGTCGTTTTCTGTACTGATTGTGATTATGGTAACATTGGCGCCGTGACAATTTACGCCAATGGCAACTGGAAAATTATGTACGCTTATTGTTTGGTTTATGCGCCTGAAGAAGGGGTGCATGTTCCTACGGTCACGCGGATCTTGTGGAAATGGAGTCCGGCGGAATACGCGGCAGGCTACAAATGGAATTACTATGACAATTATTCGACGGCGATTGATGTCGGAATGAATACAAGTTATGAGGATACGGGATTGGTATGCGGAATCTATTACAATGCTTATGTATGGGCTTATAACGTATGTGGCGACTGGAGTGTGTCGACGCCACTTTCGCAAGCCACATTGCCCATCCCGATTGATTCGCCGACACAGGGAACACATATTCCCTACGAAGACGGAATCTTATGGAAATGGAATGCCGTTGAGGGCGCCACCGGGTATAAATGGAATTATATTGATGATTATGCAACAGCCTATGACCGGGGAACCGACCTCCAGCTTTACGAGTCGGATTTGTACTGTAACCTGGTATACAACAGTTATGTATGGGCCTACAGCGATTGCGGAGTTTCCGCTCCTGTATTGCTTACCCAGTTAACCCTTCCCTGTTTCGCATGTGGCTCTCCTTTCACGGTCTACCACCATGTCGGATCTGTGGCTCCCATGACCAAAACAGTTTCTTATGGCACGGCAACCGGTATTCCCGGAGAAACTTCAAAATGCTGGATCACCAGTAATCTGGGAGCAGATCACCAGGCCACTTCGGTGAGCGACCCGACGGAGGCTTCGGGAGGCTGGTATTGGCAATTCAACCTTAAACGGGGATATATGTTTTATGGTACGACGCTGACTCCTTCCTGGCAGTTCAGCGCTCTTTCACAGGTTACAGACTGGTTGCCCGCGAATGATCCGTGTTCATGGGAATTAGGTGGTGGCTGGAGGATTCCGACCTATGATGAATGGCATAACGTTTTTACCGCGGGCGGGTGGAGTGATTGGACAGGCCCGTGGACTTCCGCGCTGAAATTGCATGCCGCGGGGTATCTCAGTTCAGTGGATGGTTATTTGTATGAGCCGGGATTCAGCGGCACCTACTGGAGCAGTTCGAGGAACACTGCAGATTGGGGCGAGACTTTAGAGTTTACTTCAAGTTATGCGAGAATTTACAGTTGGGAGATGGCCTATGGATATTCGGTACGCTGCATCAGTGATCCTGATAAAAAAGCCGTATCGCCCAAACCGGAAAAACCGTTACGGGGAAAAATAAGTAAAACAGTCACTAAATAAACAAAAGACCATGAAAAATTTGACTTTTTTCATTCTCTCCCTGTTATACTTCCATGGTTTGTTGTTTTCCCAGGTCTCAGTTACCCGGGATGGATCAGAACCTGACGGAACAGCCATGATGGATGTAAAATCGGAGCAATCGGGTTTCCTGCCTCCACGGATGAACAAAGTACAACGTGATGCAATTGCTGCTCCCCAGGACGGTTTGATGGTTTTCTGCACTGACTGTAATTATAACAATTCCGGAGCCCTTTCAGTATTCTATCAGGGCCACTGGCGCCTTCTGCAAGCCTATTGCCCGATTCCCGACTCACCCACAGAAGGCACCCATACCACGACTGCCACGCAAATCATCTGGAACTGGATTGCAGTCCCAGGAGCCCTTGGTTATAAGTGGAACAACGTCAATGATTTCAGCACTGCAACAGACCTGCTGACCAGCACCTCCTATACCGAATCCAATTTGCCCCCCGGCCCGCACACCTGTTACGTTTGGGCTTATAATAATTGTGGTGTTTCGATGGCGGCCATCTTCACAAAAAAAATCCCATTCATGATCGGCCAGCATTATGGCGGAGGGATCATTTTTTATATTGATGGCACCGGGGAACATGGGATTGTCGCTTATCCGGTTGATCATGGCGTTTTCCAGTGGGGCTGCGGTGGTGAATATGGCATTACCATCGGGGGTACTGTCTGGGATATCGGAGCAGGTGATGCCAACACCCTTCGCATTGTCAACGGATGCCAGCAACTAAACATCGCCGCACGGATCTGTTATGATTTTGTTGAAGGAGATTATGATGACTGGTTCTTACCCTCAATGGGCGAATTGTACCTGATGTACCAGCTACGCAATGTCATTGGCGGATTTGTCGAAACTTCGTCCTACTACAGTTCCACGGAGTTCGGCTATTCAGCCGCCTTTGGCATCTATATGACCGGGACAGCCATCGAACCAACCACTTTCCCCAAATGGCAGGGGAAATTTGTGCGGGCCGTCAGGAAATTCTAATTTTAACCCCCTACTTATGAGTACCGAAAACAAATCCATTCACGAATTTGATTTTAATCTGATCTGTGAATATTTTTCAAGTATTGAACGACAAGGGCCGGGCAGTCCGGAGGTAACCGTTAAAGCCCTGGGTTTTATTGATCATCTGGCCGGCGACAGCAAAATAGCAGATATCGGATGCGGGACAGGAGGACAGACAATGGTTTTAGCGGAGCACACGACAGGGCACATCACCGGGATTGATCTGTTCCCCGTTTTTATAGATTTGTTCAACCAGAATGTGCGCAGGAACAATTTCCAGAAAAGGGTGAGTGGTATTGTCGGATCGATGGAAAACCTTCCTTTTCAAAATGAGGCATTGGATCTTATCTGGTCTGAAGGAGCCATTTACAATATCGGTTTTAAACGGGGTTTGAAAGAGTGGAAGCAATTTCTCAAACCGGGAGGTTATCTTGCTGTTACTGAAGCATCGTGGTTTACCGATGAACGACCGGACGAAATCACCGCATTTTGGCGGGATGCGTATCCTGAAATTGACACCATTCCCAATAAGATAGGGATAATGCAGAAAACCGGGTACATCCCTGTGGCGAGTTTTATCTTGCCTGAAAACTGTTGGACTGAACATTTTTATGATCACCAGACAGAAGCACAGAAAAAATTCCTGGACAAATACAAAGGTAATCAGACAGCCGAAGAACTTGTCGCCAATCAACGACATGAAGCGCAATTATATGCCAGGTACAAAGCGTTTTACGGTTATGTCTTTTATATCGGAAAGAAGATCTGAAGAGTTTTTATAATACTTCCTGTCTCTCTTTTGTATGGCTGCAACCCTGTTCCGGAAAGCATATTTACGGAGAAAGATTTTCATAAAAGATGATGCGATAAAAAAATCCCCACCGCGATTGGTGAGGATTTTTTTTGAAGCGGGTTTTTTCCCTAATTGATACTCACAATATTAAATTTAAAGGGCAGGGGTCCACTTGAAATGATAGTCACTAATTTCCCGACTTCACTTCTTGAAAAGCCACCCCCGGTCAATGAAATCATTCCATGCGAAATGGGTTCCATTATCTGTGGGGCAGCATATTCTTTGCCATCTATAACAAAGGCGACAGGTTTATTCATGTTTCTGGTCGTGATATTCTCCCAAACCTTCCACTTATTTTCATTCAAGGTGATACAAAGTGCAGGGTGTTTCGGGTCGTCAAAGTTTGCCACGACTTGTAAAAGGTTCTCCCGGTCCAAATTCAGAATGGTGTCGGCTTTAAAACTCACATTCCCCTGAGTCAATAGAATTTCCGATAAAGTAGCTTTTGAAATGGTATCTCCGACGATAATGACTAATTCAGATTTTGCATTATTCTGTACGATCTGAACATCATGGAGATTCATACAGGTTAATCTTCGCATCAGAACC
>CALMDO010000214.1 GCA_937862805.1 uncultured Bacteroidota bacterium | reverse complement strand
TTGAAAGGCCCGATGTGGACAAGATCAGCGGTTTGAGCCCGGTGATCGCCATTGAACAGAAATCGACCAACCGGAATCCCCGCTCCACCGTCGGGACCATCACCGAGATCTATGATTTTTTGAGACTGCTGTTCGCCCGGATCGGGGATGCCTATTCGCTGGCTACGGGTGAAAAAATGGTGCGATACACCGAACAGCAAATTCTCGAACTGATCTTATCGGAGTACGAACAAAAAACCATCCTGGTACTGGCACCTGTGGTCAAAGGCCGGAAAGGACATTACCGTGAAAACTTCGACCAGATTCGCAGGCAGGGTTTCCTTCATGTAAGGGTCGACGGGGAGGTACGTGAAATGGAACACGGCATGCAGGTAGACCGGTACAAGGTGCATGACATTGAAATCGTGATCGACCGGATCAAAGTGAACGCCTCTTCGGCTACCCGGCTGGCCGGGTCTGTTAACCTGGCCCTCCGACATGGAAAAGATGCCATCATGGTCATGGATGACGATCAGGGCACTGTTCGCCATTTCAGCCGAAAATTAATGTGCCCGACCACGGGAATCTCTTACAATGAGCCTGAACCCAATACCTTTTCGTTCAACTCACCCTATGGCGCCTGCCCCAAATGCAACGGGCTGGGTATCATCTCCGAAATCGATATCAGCAAGATCATCCCCGATCCTGCCAGGTCGATCCGCAAAGGCGGAATAGTTCCGCTGGGGGAATATAAAAACTCCTGGATCTTCAAACAAATTGAAGCCATTGGGGAGAAATATGGTTTCGACCTGAATACACCCATCGCTGAACTTCCTGAACAGGCGATCAATCTGATCCTTTATGGATCGGATGAAGTGTTCAGGGTTAAAAATGATTACCTGGGTGTCACCTCCACCTATGCGGTCAATTTCGAAGGGATCGTCGGGTTTATCAATTCACAACACGCGGAAGAAGCGCCGGCCGGCATCCGGAAATGGGTCGGAAGTTTCATGAACAGGATGCCCTGCCCTGAATGCAATGGCGCCCGGTTGAAAAGAGAATCACTTCACTTCCGGGTTTTGGATAAAAATATTGCCCAATTAGCGGATATGGACCTGGTGCAGCTCGAACAGTGGTTCGGAGAACTCAATGATGCGATCGATGAACGCAAACGCACCATTGCCTGGGAGATCATCCGGGAGATCAGAAGCAGGATCCGTTTTTTACTGGATGTCGGGATCGGTTATCTTACCCTGAACCGGCCTGCCCGAAGCCTTTCAGGAGGAGAGAGCCAACGTATCCGACTGGCAACACAAATCGGCTCTCAACTGGTGGGTGTTTTGTATATCCTCGATGAACCCAGTATCGGGCTCCACCAGCACGACAATCTCCGGTTGATTCAGGCCCTGAAGAAACTCCGGGATACCGGCAACTCAGTAATCGTTGTGGAACACGACCAGGAGACCATCCAATCTGCAGACTGGGTGATCGACATAGGACCCGGACCAGGAATCCACGGGGGAAAAATTGTCGCCACCGGGACACCGGCAGATATCGCCCGGACTGACCATCTGACCGGTCTGTACCTGAGCGGCCGCCGGAAAATTGCTGTTCCGGATACACGCAGGAAAGGCACCGGGAAATTCCTGACCCTTAAAGGAGCAACCGGAAATAACCTGCAAAAAGTTGACCTTCACCTGCCCCTGGGAAAGCTGATCTGTGTCACCGGTATGTCGGGCAGCGGAAAATCGACACTGGTCAACGAAACACTCTTCCCCATCCTCAGCCATCATTTTTACCGTTCCGACAAGAAACCCCTTCCTTACCAATCCATCGAAGGGATTCAATACATCGACAAAGTGATCGAGATCGATCAGTCACCGATCGGACGAACTCCGAGGTCGAACCCTGCGACCTACACCAAAGTATTTGATGAAATAAGAAAACTCTTTGCAGCACTGCCTGAATCAAAGATAAGAGGATATTTACCCGGGCGGTTTTCATTCAACATTAAAGGCGGCCGTTGTGAAACGTGCAAAGGGGCCGGGTTACGGGTTATTGAAATGAATTTCCTGCCCGATGTCTATGTCCCCTGCGAGACCTGCCATGGGAATCGCTACAACCGTGAGACCCTGGAAATTCGTTACAAAGGAAAATCGATCAACGATATCCTGAACATGACCATCGAACAAGCTGTTGATTTTTTCGAGAATATCCCATTTATCGTTCATAAGATCAACACATTATATGATGTCGGCCTGGGCTATATCACCCTCGGTCAGCAATCCACCACCCTCTCGGGCGGAGAAGCACAACGGGTGAAACTGGCCACAGAACTCTCGAAAATCGATACGGGCAACACCCTCTATATCCTGGATGAACCCACAACAGGTCTTCATTTCGAGGATG
>CALMDO010000213.1 GCA_937862805.1 uncultured Bacteroidota bacterium | reverse complement strand
TTGAAAGGCCCGATGTGGACAAGATCAGCGGTTTGAGCCCGGTGATCGCCATTGAGCAGAAATCGACCAACCGGAATCCTCGCTCCACCGTCGGGACCATCACCGAAATCTATGATTTCATGAGGCTTCTGTTCGCCCGGATCGGGGATGCCTATTCGCTTGCTACAGGTGAAAAAATGGTGCGGTACACCGAACAGCAAATTCTCGAACTGATCGTATCGGAGTACGAGCAAAAAACCATCCTGGTACTGGCTCCCGTGGTCAAAGGCCGGAAAGGACATTACCGTGAAAACTTCGACCAGATTCGCCGGCAGGGTTTCCTTCATGTAAGGGTCGACGGGGAGGTGCGTGAAATAGAACACGGAATGCAGGTAGACCGGTACAAGGTGCATGACATTGAAATCGTAATCGACCGGATCAAAGTGAACGCCTCGTCGGTAACCCGGCTGGCCGGGTCTGTTAACCTGGCCCTCCGCCATGGAAAAGATGCCATCATGGTCATGGATGGAGATCAGGGCATTGTTCGCCATTTCAGCCGGAAACTAATGTGCCCGACAACGGGAATCTCCTACAATGAGCCTGAACCCAATACCTTTTCGTTCAACTCACCCTATGGCGCCTGCTCCAAATGCAACGGGCTGGGCATCATCTCAGAAATCGATATCAGCAAGATCATCCCCGATCCTGGCAGGTCGATCCGCAAAGGCGGAATAGTTCCGCTGGGGGAATATAAAAACTCATGGATCTTCAGACAAATTGAGGCCATCGGGGAGAAATACGGTTTCGACCTGAACACACCCATCGCTGAACTTCCTGAACAGGTGGTCAATCTGATCCTCTATGGATCGGATGAAGTGTTCAGGGTTAAAAATGATTACCTGGGTGTCACCTCCACCTATGCGGTCAATTTCGAAGGGATCATCGGGTTTATCAATGCGCAACACGCGGAAGAAGCGCCTGCCGGCATCCGGAAATGGGTCGGAAGTTTCATGAACAGGATGCCTTGTCCCGAATGCAATGGTGCCCGGTTGAAAAACGAATCACTTCACTTCCGGATTTTAGATAAAAACATCGCCCAATTAGCGGATATGGACCTGGTGCAGCTTGAACGGTGGTTCGGGGAACTCAATGATGCGATCGATGAACGCAAACGCACCATCGCCTGGGAGATCATCCGGGAGATCAGGAGCAGGATTCGTTTTTTACTGGATGTCGGGATCGGTTACCTTACACTGAACCGACCCGCCCGAAGCCTTTCGGGAGGAGAAAGCCAACGCATCCGACTGGCAACACAAATCGGCTCCCAACTGGTGGGAGTTTTATATATCCTGGATGAACCCAGCATAGGACTCCACCAACACGACAACCTCCGGTTGATTCAGGCCCTGAAGAAACTCCGGGATACCGGCAACTCGGTAATCGTTGTGGAACACGACCAGGAGACCATCCAGTCTGCAGACTGGGTGATCGACATCGGACCGGGACCAGGAATTCACGGGGGAAAAGTTGTAGCCACAGGGACACCGGCTGATATCGCCCGGACTGACCATCTGACCGGTCTGTACCTGAGTGGCAGACGGAAAATTGCTGTTCCGGATACACGCAGGAAAGGCACCGGGAAATTCCTGACCCTTAAAGGAGCAACCGGAAATAACCTGCAAAAAGTTGACCTTCACCTGCCCCTGGGAAAGCTGATCTGTGTCACCGGTATGTCGGGCAGCGGAAAATCGACACTGGTCAACGAAACACTCTTCCCCATCCTCAGCCATCATTTTTACCGTTCCGACAAGAAACCCCTTCCTTACCAATCCATCGAAGGGATTCAATACATCGACAAAGTGATCGAGATCGATCAGTCACCGATCGGACGAACTCCGAGGTCGAACCCTGCGACCTACACCAAAGTATTTGATGAAATAAGAAAACTCTTTGCAGCACTGCCTGAATCAAAGATAAGAGGATATTTACCCGGGCGGTTTTCATTCAACATTAAAGGCGGCCGTTGTGAAACGTGCAAAGGGGCCGGGTTACGGGTTATTGAAATGAATTTCCTGCCCGATGTCTATGTCCCCTGCGAGACCTGCCATGGGAAACGTTACAACCGTGAAACCCTCGAAGTCCGTTACAAAGGAAAATCGATCAACGATATCCTGAACATGACCATCGAACAAGCCGTTGATTTTTTCGAGAACATACCATTTATCGTACACAAAATCAAAACATTATACGATGTCGGCCTGGGCTACATCACCCTCGGTCAGCAATCCACCACCCTTTCGGGTGGAGAAGCACAACGGGTGAAATTGGCCACAGAACTCTCGAAAACCGATACCGGCAACACCCTCTATATCCTGGATGAACCCACAACAGGTCTTCATTTCGAGGATG
>CALMDO010000212.1 GCA_937862805.1 uncultured Bacteroidota bacterium | reverse complement strand
TCATTCCCGAAAGGCCAGCCGGTCCAGAATGCATCAAAGGAATATTTCTGCACGATGGGTCCGAAGATCATGCCTCCCAATGCAAGGGTGATGATTGTAATCCAGGCATAGCCATACACATGTTTCCCTTTGAAAATGGCCATCAACCCTGTCAGGGTCGAAAAGAGCATGGCAAGGAAGATAAAAATGATGTGAGGGATCAGGACAATTAAGGGTACATGACCTTTGTACCTAAGCACTGCGATTTCCTCGTTCAGCAGGTAGCGTTGATCTCCTTTCATCAGAGTTACCCGATACATTACTTTTCCTGCGGGTTCCTGATGCGGCAGAGTTCCGATGAGGGTGTCTGCCCGGCGCACCATGGGGGCGGTAACCCATTTGTCGAAACTTTTAAAACGTCGGAAAGTAATTTCACCCCTCAGGGAAGTGTCTTTCGCAATAATTTTTACCGGGGCGCCATCGGCTCCGTCGTATGTTCGGATCAATTTATACCTCAGGGATTGTGCCCCAATGGTCATTTCACCGCGAACCGGGTAGGTGGGACCGGTCATTCGCTGGTACACGGCAATGGCCAGTGTGAAAATTATCGAAAATGTCCAGATTGCACTGTATTTCAATATTATATGCGACTTTTTATCCATTAAAGATAAATCCGTTTGTAGCGAAACTAAATTGTTGTCAAAAAACCATAAAGTGGTGACAAAGATAGCTATTTGGCAGGATATTTTTTCAGGATATCGTACATTGCCTGTTGAACACGGGTCCTGATATTCATGCCGGCTAACAAAGGGTTGGAAGCTGAGGGGCAAACCCGATTGGAGAGGAAGATGTAAAGTAACCCGTTCTCCGGATCGGCCCAGAAGTAGGTACCGGTGAATCCTGAATGCCCGAAACTTGCGGGAGAAGCCGATTCGCAACAGGGCCCGTCGGGTGAGGGGTTGAGCAGGGGTTTGTCAAATCCGATACCCCGCCTGTTACCTTTATCAGAAAATGGAGCCCGGGTGAAGGCCCTGACTGCATCGACCGACACATATTGCCTGCCACCATAAGATCCTTCCTGAAGCAACATCTGCAGGATGACCGCCAGATCCCTGGCATTTGAAAACAATCCGGCATGACCGGATATGCCTCCCAACATAGCTGCTCCGGGATCGTGCACATCGCCCCGGATCAATTGCATGCGAAAGGCCGTATCGTATTCAGTCGGCATGATATATTGAACGGAGAAACGCTGCCTTGGAGTAAAACAGGTAGTGGTCAATCCCAGGGGGCCGTAAAAATGGCGTTCCATATAACGATCAAAGGTGGTTTCTGAGCAATGTTCCACCAGTTTATACAGCAGGTAAAACCCCAGGTCGCTGTACTTGTAACTATTCCCTTCGGTCAGCGGGGAATCGATTATCTTCCTGAGAATAGTATCGGGGTAATCCTGCCGGAGGTACAATCCTTCCGCTACCCTGATCGGGAAACCGGTTGAAGGGGAGTCGCTGTAGAGGGATGGATCGGGTCTGGAATCTTTCAGGGTGGCACGGTAAAACGGAATCCAGTCGCGAAGTCCTGCCCGGTGAGTCATGACATCAACGATCCGAAGCGCTGCCTTGTCGGACCCGGCCAGTTCGGGAAGGAATTTTCCAAGGGGATCTTCCGGTTTCAGTTTTCCTTCATCCCACAATTTCATAATGGCAAGTGTGGTTGCGGCAACTTTAGTTACTGAAGCCAGATCATAAAGGTCGTCGGGCGTTACCTGTAGCGTGTCTTCATAACGGGGATGACCGAAACAACGATCATAAAAGACCTTGCCGTCTTTGGCAAAAAGAACCTGGCAGCCCGGATAGGCACGTACATCGAGCCCTTCCTGGATGATGGAATCGATGGTGTCCAGCGCTTTTGCAGGAATTCCGACTTCCCCGGATGAAATAAAAGAGAGGCGGTTTTTCACGGTTTCCATGCCACTGTGAACAGGGTAAGGATTGGAGGAGACGGGCAGTTTTCCGGAAGCCGCAATTCCTCCGAAAAGAAGCTGAGCACTTTTTGCCTGGGTTGTCTCATTGTCCTGGTACGCAACTACAACTGCTTCTGCTTTGATGCTGTTCGGGATCCTCGAAAGGGCATAAGGAGTTCCGAAAAGGGTCAGCAGGGTCCGGTCTGAAGAGATAAGCCGGTTTGCCAGATCCGCCATTGAGCCGGTGATTCCGAAACTATCGGCCTTGTTGCTATTGACGCCATGGATACCCAGGATCACCATATCGTAGTCGTTCATGAGCCTGGCAATACTGTCGGCAACCTGAACCGTGAACTTTTTCGGAAGGTTAAACAATCTCAGGGGAGCGTACCGGGAAAGATTTTTTTGAAAAGGGTTGAGGGTGGTATCTCCCAGGCTGAGGACGGCGATTTTCCGATGATCCAATCCACGCAAAGGGATTATTTCTATATCATTTTTCAGCAGGGTTAAAGACCCCTCTACCATCTTTTCACGCAGTGTGTACGCCTCCTCCGGATTGATTTCCGTGACCAGGTTACGGATGTCGATGGGCCGTGGTGTATGAAGCCCCAACTCATATTTCAACCTCAGGATGCGCCGGCATTTTTGGTTAATCAGGGCCGTATCCAGCAAACCACTGTCAACAGCCGCACGGATCCCCCTGATCGCTGTTTCAACATGTTGGGGTAAGAGCAACAGATCATTACCGGCAGCCAACGCTTTCACTTCGATCTCGCCGGGTTTAAAATATTTTGTAACTCCCTGCATGTCAAGAGCGTCAGTGACAACGATTCCCTGAAAACCTAAATGGTTTTTCAGCAGTCGGGTGATGACTTCGTAAGAGAGAGTGGCCGGGGTATTGGCAGCTGAATCGTAGCAGGGCAGGTAGAGATGAGCAACCATAATTCCTCCGACCCCCCGGCTGATGAGTGGAGGGTAAGGATAGAGCTCGATGCTGTCCATACGGGCCGTGGAATGCAGAATGACCGGCAGCGACAGATGGCTGTCGGTGTCGGTATCCCCATGACCCGGAAAATGCTTTGCAACAGCCATGATCCCACCATCCTGCATCCCCCGCATGTACCGGATGCTCTTTTTGGTCACTGCTTCCCGATCTTCACCGAAAGAGCGGAAGCCGATCACCGGGTTGTCGGGGTTGTTATTGATGTCGGCTACCGGGGCCCAGTTGATCTGGATTCCCATCCGGCGACAGCTGGAAGCCACCAATTGTCCCATCTGGTAGATCAGCGAATCATCGGCAACAGCGCCTAAAGCCATTTGCCTGGGAAAAGAAAAGGCACTGTCGAGCCGCATACCCAATCCCCATTCTGCATCAATGGTGACAAGCGGAGGAGTGGGAAGCGTTGCCATGAGACGATTGGTCAACAATGCCTGGTTAACCGGTGAACCTTTGAAAAAACAAACCCCGCCTGCATTAAACCTGGAAAGCAACCGGACCAAACTGTCGTTATATACAGAATCCTTGCACGACCAGGCTCTCACAACCATCAACTGAGCAATCCGCTGGTCAAGGTCCAACGAACGAAAAACCGAGTCGACCCAGATCGATTCCCGTTGAGCAGCCAGTGGGTTGAAGATGAGCTGAAAAAGGATCAATAAGTTAATCGTCAGGATCCGGATCCGCATGGCAAGAGATGTTTGGTTCCCTGCAAAAGAAATAAAAAGGAGAATACCCACGTCAAATTGAATTAATATCTTTGAACACTTTTTCGAACATCCGAAGAATTCACAAACAATGGTTTTTTCCAATGCATACAATTAAAGATCTTGAGAACATTGCTACTCAGGTAAGAAGAGATATCCTGCGCATGGTCCATGGCGCCTCTTCCGGCCATGTGGGCGGCCCCATGGGATGTGCCGATTTTTTAACAGCCCTCTATTTTGATACCATGCAGCCTGATCCTGCTGCCTTCACCATCGATGGAAAAGGAGAGGATCTCTTTTTCCTTTCAAACGGGCATCTTTCCGCCGGATGGTACAGTGTACTTGCCCGTTATGGCTACTTCAAAACATCCGAACTGGCTACCTTTCGTAAACTGGGATCCAGGTTACAGGGCCACCCTGCTACAGCCGAAGGGTTACCGGGTATCAGAATCTCATCAGGATCACTGGGACAAGGACTTTCGGTAGCCATCGGGGCAGCCCTTGCCAAAAAATTGAACCAGGATGAGCACCTGGTTTATTGTCTTTTAGGCGATGGAGAACTCGAAGAAGGACAGAACTGGGAGGCTTTGATGTTCGCTGCCGGCCACAAGGTGGATAACCTGATCGCTACCATCGATTACAACGGCAAGCAAATCGAAGGACCTGTCGACGAGGTAATGCCGTTGGGAGATCTTGAGGCCAAAATCGCATCTTTCGGATGGAAAGTACTCAACATGATGGGAAACGACATGAACGACGTTACGGCCACCCTCAAAAAAGCGCAATGGTTCACAGGGCAGGGGCAACCGGTGATGCTGCTTGCCCATACCCACATGGGATCCGGGGTCGATTTTATGACCGACAACCACGAATGGCACGGGGTTCCACCCAACGACGACCAATTGGCACGGGCCCTGGGTCAATTGGAAGAAACACTGGGAGATTATTGATTCTCAGCTACCTATTATAAATCAAATGACAAACCGGAGGTTTCAGGGTACTATTTTATGGATGCTCTTCATTCCGTTTGGCTTGTGGGGCCAGGGAAAGGAAGGATTTCAAAAAACAAAACCAACCACCCGGATCCTGTTTGTTTTTGATGCTTCACAAAGCATGTACGGAAGATGGAAGAGCGATACAAAATTCAACATCGCGGTCAGGCTTTTTTCAGGACTTCTTGACAGCCTTCGCAACCAACCCGATCTCGAACTGGCGCTTCGACTTTACGGGCATCAACGCTCTTTCCCTCCGCAGGATTGCTTTGATACCCGCCTTGAGGTCCCATTCGGGAAAGATAACATAACCAAGATCAAACATGTACTTAAAACGACCGTCCCCAAAGGGACCACCCCGTTGGCTTATGCCCTTTCACAGGCGACTAAAGATTTCACTCCCTGCAACAACTGCAGGAATATCATCGTATTGATCACGGATGGATTGGAAGAGTGCGGTGGCGACCCTTGTGCTGTCTCTCACGAATTGCAGAAAAAAGGCATCGCTCTGAAACCCTTCATCATAGGAATCGGGAAAGATTTTAAAAAAGAGTTCGATTGTGCAGGCACCTATTTTGATGCCTCCAGTGAAGCGGAGTTCCGGTCGGCGCTCCGGATCATCATCTCCCGCGCTTTAAATCCCACCACCACCCAGGTCAACCTGTTGGATGCCAATGGAAAACCAACCGAAACCAACGTGAACATGACCTTTTATGATAATTTTTCGGGTCTTCCCCTGTATAATTTTATCCACACCCTCAATTCAAGGGGCGTTCCCGATACCCTGGACCTGGATCCACTGGTGGTTTATGATCTCACCGTGTATACGATTCCACCCGTTCATCGCGATTCAATCAGGCTTACATCGGGAAAGCATAACATCATCGCCGTTGAAACCCCGCAGGGCTCACTTTCCTTTAAAGCATCAGGAAATTACCAACTGAAAAATACCCCTTGTATCATCCGGCAGAAAGGTAAAAATGAAATCATCAACGTACAACAGTTTGACCAGACAGAGAATTATCTCACCGGAAAGTATGAGGCAGAGATCCTTTGCCTGCCAAAGATCAGGTTAACAGATGTTGAGATCAGGCAAAGCCAGACCACGCAGGTTGAGATTCCTTTGCCTGGCATCGCGGTCATCCGGAAGTCCGCCAACGGGTATGGAAGTTTGTACCTGGAGGAAAAGAATCAATCGACCTGGCTCTATAATTTCAAGGATACTCCGCAATTGCAGGAGACACTTTCTCTCCAGCCGGGGTCCTACAGGGTTGTGTTCAGATCGAGGTTTTCAAGCAGTGTTACTTCCACTGTTGAGAAACAATTCACTGTGGAACCCGGTCAGACCGTTGTCGTCAACCTGTACACCGGCGATTAGAAGAATCAGTAGAACCTGAAGGAGATTTTTGATCAATATAGACAGGAGAAACAAATAAATCATAGTAACTATGAAGAAAATCTATTCTCTAAACTTCTTATCGAGATTTCTATTTTTGATATTGACTCCGGTTTTCTTTCAATATTCTGCTTTAGGATTCATCTGGCATTCGATTTATTGGGGAGTGATTACATTCGTTTTAATCATCTGGACAGTGTTAATTCTCATTTCCCCGTTGTTTGGCAGAATTGGATGTGGTTGGTTCTGTTTTATGGGAACTGTAACCGACTACGGAGGGAATCACGCATTTCATAAGACAAAGTGGAAGAAACCAAAACTCTGGACAAGGGTCCTGATACTTATACCTTTTTTTGCATCAGCCGTTATATTCTATTTTCTGAATAAAGAAAGAGGTATAACGCATGGTTTCACCATAATTCCCACCTTTCTGAAACCTGAATTGAATGAGCATTACAAGATTGTCTGGATGGGCGATGTCTCTTTTGCATTGATCATGTCTCTTTTTCTGGATAAACGATGGGCTTGTAAAAATTTATGTATGATGGGGACATTATGTGCGGCAGGTGCTACCTATTCCCGTTTAATTCCCGTCGTCGACGCCGGCAAATGTACGCGGTGTGGTAAATGTGAGAATGAATGCCTTGTTAAGATACCGATCATTGATTATGTAAAGCAAAATAAAGGTCTGGTAACAAATTCTGAATGCATACTATGCGGTAAATGCGCAGAGGTTTGTAGATTTGATGCCATAAAATTAAAGTTTATCTGGAGCAGAGATAAATATAAAAACAGGATCGAAAGTCTTGTTACTGACCAACAGGAGTTGGTATCTTCGAAAGATGGGCCCCGACTTGAAATGCAAATAAAATGAATTACTTTCTTATCGATAAATTGTAAAAATTATGATGCGTTTTAATAATGCCGGTTCCAGGGATACCCGCTCAGGTTTTGGAGAGGGTTTGCTGGAAGCAGGTCGTCAAAATCAGGATATTGTGGCCTTGTGCGCAGACCTTACGGGTTCACTCAAGATGGATCAGTTCGCACGGGAATTTCCCGACCGTTTTTTTCAGGTCGGAATCGCCGAGGCCAACATGATGGGCATCGCGGCCGGACTGACTATAGGTGGTAAAATACCGTTTACGGGGACCTTTGCCAATTTTTCAACGGGTCGTGTGTATGATCAGATCCGTCAATCCATAGCCTATTCTGCGAAGAATGTCAAAATTTGTGCCTCCCACGCCGGGGTTACGCTGGGAGAAGATGGCGCTACGCACCAGGGGCTTGAAGATATGGGCCTGATGCGGATGTTGCCCAATATGACGGTCATTTCCCCATGCGATTTCAACCAGACCCGTGCCGCCACCCTGGCCATTGCAAAGTTCAAAGGCCCCGTTTACCTGCGGTTCGGAAGGCCTAAATGGCCCAATTTTACCCCTGTAAATGAAGAATTCATCATCGGGAAAGCACAGGTCATGACGGAGGGAAATGATGTCTCAATTTTCGCTACCGGGCACATGGTGTGGAATGCACTCCATGCCGCCGAAGCATTACTTGAAAAAGGTATTTCAGCCGAAGTCATCAACATCCACACCATCAAACCCCTGGATGAAAAAACAGTTTTACAATCGGTCCATAAAACCGGTTGTGCGGTCTCTGCAGAGGAGCACATGCGCAATGGCGGACTTGGAGAACTTTTAGCGCAGACTTTCACCCGAAACCATCCGATACCCATGGAGATGATCGCTGTTAACGACCTTTTCGGCGAGAGCGGAAAACCGGAAGAGCTTTTGCGGAAATTTAACCTTGATATCCCGGATATCGTGCAGGCGGCTGTTAAAGCTTTCAGCAGGAAAAAAGGTTAATCCGGTTGCGGCGATCAGCCGTAATGCTGTGTCAGGTCGTTTCTTACCAGGTGGGTGGGAATATCTTTATCCGCAGTGAGCGGCACCATTTCGATGGTCACGTTGCTGGTATCAAGGCCCAGCGCATTGACGTCAGAAATTCCGAAGTTCTTGATCCTGGAGTAAATATCCATGATGAACTGCTCCTTGGGAGGGAAGTCGAAATCGTAGTTCTGGATCCGGTCGATCACGATGAATCTGAAATCAGATTGAACATTGTACTTTCGCAATGAATCGTAACGGCTGGTCAGGTCGATTTCCTTTTTCTGGCTCAATTCTACCAATACCTGCCGGAAAAAGAGATTGACTCTGGGCTGCACCTTGAATCCGATTTTGAAATCCACCTTGATTAACGTCCCGGGAATTAAGTGCACAATTTTGTACTCCAATACATGGGGGTTATCCAGAATATCAACATGAAGAAGCCAGTAAACGTCGGCCCTTTTCGGATGTTTGTTGATAATGGAATAGATGATCTTCGATTCGATGTCGCTGACTTTGTTGGCTTTGGTAAGGAAGACCAGGTTGGAGGCATATTTGGCGATTGATTCATCCTGGCTGATCTCTTTCAGGAGTTCATAATACTTTTCGACCTTTACGAATTCGATAAAACTGTTTTTGATCTTTCTGCCATGGTACCATATGTACATCACTGTAAACAAGAATCCTCCCAGTAAGATGGTGAACCAGCCCCCATGGAGAAACTTGTTAAGGTTGGCCACCAGGAACGAGAGTTCAATGGTCGCGTAAGCTGCCAGAAAAATGGCAATGAGATAGACCGGCACTTTTTTATAATACATGTAAACACTTAACAATCCTGTTGTCATGAGCATGGTGATCGTGATTGACAGGCCGTAAGCTGCTTCCATGTTGGAAGACCTTTTAAAAAACAACACCACGCCGAGGCACGCTACGAAAAGCATCCAGTTGATGCTGGAGATGTATAGTTGTCCTTTAATGTTGGTGGGATAATTAATTTTGATCCTTGGCCAGAAATTCAGTGAGATCGCTTCACTGATCAGGGTGTACGAGCCGCTGATCAGGGCCTGGCTGGCTATGATGGCAGCGGCAGTCGAAATGGCGATCCCGGCCCAAAGGAATCCATGGGGCATAATAGCGAAAAAGGGGTTTGTCCATTCATTGATCAGATCGGTATTGCGAAGGATCCACGCTCCCTGGCCGAAATAATTCAACAACAGGCTGATCTTTACAAAACCCCAGGTGGCCCGGATGTTTTTCAAACCACAATGACCCAGGTCGGAGTACAGGGCTTCTGCTCCTGTGGTGCAAAGGAATACCGCTCCCAGCAAAACGAAACCATGAGGATAGTGAGTCAGGAACTGGTAAGCATAAAAAGGGTCTATGGCCTTGAGAACCGTTGGATGGTGGCTCAACTGAAGAGCCCCCAGAACAGCCATCATGGAGAACCAGACCAGCATGACGGGGCCAAACAAATGTCCTACCGCCTTGGTACCGAACTGCTGTAAAACGAACAGGCAGGTGATAATGATCACTACCACCGGGATGACCGGGAAACGGGGATTGATGGTAAGCAAGCCTTCCACAGCTGAGACAATGGTGATCGAAGGGGTGATCACACCGTCGGCAAGCAGGGTCGATCCCCCGATGATGGCAAGAAGGTAAGCCCATTTAGCCTTTTTCCGGATCAGTGCAAAGAGGGAAAAAATGCCGCCTTCTCCATGGTTGTCGGCCCGGATGGTGATGATAATATACTTGACTGTCGTTTGAAGGGTCAGTGTCCAGAAGATACAGGAAAGCCCTCCAAGAATGAAATTCTCCGTGATATAAGTCGCTCCTCCCAGGATGGCTTTCATTACGTACAGTGGAGAAGTACCAATATCCCCGTATATGATCCCGAGGGTTACAAGCAATCCGGCTACCGATAGGGGATGCGTATGTTTGCTTTTCATTTATCCGGAATGTTGTGTGAGATCGTTGCGCGTCAAAAGTACGGGAATATCTTTATCAATGTATAAAGGCACCGTTTCGACAGTGACATTGCTGGTGTCGAGCCCCATGGACCTTATTTCCGAAATGCCGAAACGCTTGATCAGCGTGTAGATATCCATGATCATTTGTTCCCTCGGGGGAAAATCAAAATCATAATTCTGAATCCGGTCAATGACGACATAACGAAAATCAGCCTGTATGCCGTACCGCCTTAAGGAGGTGTAACGACTGACAAGGTCGATCTCCCGGTCGTGGCTCAATTCCTCCAGAACCTGCCTGAAAAAAAGATTGACCCTGGGCTGGACTTTGAAACCCAGTTTGAAATCGACCTTGATTATTACCTCCGGAATGATATGGGTGACCTTGTACTCCAGGACATGGGGCTCATCCAGGATGTCGACATGCAGGAGCCAATAAACATCCGCCCGTTTGGGATATTTGTTCAGGATCGAGTAAATGATCTTTGATTCGACATCAGAACTTTTGTTGGCTTTTGTAAGAAAAACGAGGTTGGTGGCGTATTTGGGAATCGACTGGTCGTGACTGAGCTCCTTGATGATATCGGTATATTGGTCAATTTTCAGGAATTCAATGAAACTGTTCTTGATCTTCCTCCCGTTGAACCATACATACATGATCACGAATAACACACCGCCCAGTAAAAGGGTGAACCACCCGCCATTCATGAACTTGTTGAGGTTGGCTATCAGGAAAGAACCTTCGATGGTAAGATAGATCGACAACAGCAAGAGCAGCAAATAAATGGGTATTTTCTTGTAATAGAGGTAGATTGACAAAAGAATAGTGGTCATCAGCATGGTAATGTTGATCGTAAGACCATAAGCTGCCTCCATGTTCGAGGAGCGTTGAAAGAAGAGTACCACCCCCAGGCATAGGAAATAGAGCATCCAATTGATGCTGGAAATGAACATCTGTCCTTTAATATTGGTAGGATAGTTGATCTTTATTTTGGGCCAAAAGTTAAGGGAGATGGCTTCACTGATCAGGGTAAACGAGCCGGTGATCATGGATTGGCTGGCAATGACTGCAGCCAGGGTGGAAATGGTGATCCCGGGCATCAGGAACCATTCAGGCATGATGGCGAAAAACGGGTTGGTCGATTGGTTGACCGATTCGGCATGCATCAGGATCCAGGCTCCCTGCCCGAAATAGTTCAGCAGAAGGCAAACTTTTACATATCCCCAGGTTCCGCGGATGTTCTTAATGCCACAGTGTCCCAGGTCGGAATAAAGTGCATCGGCGCCGGTGGTACAGAGGAATACAGCACCCAGTAAGAGGAATCCTTCGGGAAACTCGGTTAGAAAACGGAAAGCATAGCTCGGATCAAGGGCCTTGAAAATTTGGGGAAAATGGATGACCTGCGAGATGCCTAAAACCCCTAACATGGTAAACCATGTCAGCATGATTGGCCCAAATGACTTTCCAATGGTTCTGGTTCCGAATTTTTGGATCAGGAAAAGGAGTGTGACAATCACCAGCACGATGGGGATGACCGGCAGGCGGGGATTGACAATGGTGAGCCCTTCTACCGCTGAAACGATCGTGATGGCGGGAGTGATCACGCTGTCGGATAAAAGGGTGCACCCCCCGATGATGGCAAAGATATAGGCCAAACGGGCCCGTTTACGGATCAGGGCAAAAAGGGCAAAGATCCCTCCTTCCCCGTTGTTATCGACCCTCAGCATGAAGATGATGTACTTGATGGTGGTTTGAAGGGTAAGGGTCCAAACCACACACGACAATCCCCCTAAGATGAACAGTTCTGAGATCGATCCTGCCCCTGATACGATCGCCCGCATCACGTATAAGGGAGAGGTGCCGATATCCCCGTAAACGATCCCCAGGGTGATGAGCATCCCGGCGACTGATAGATTGGAAATCTGCCCTTTATGGGGAGAACGGCTCATGGCTCAGGAGTTTTTCCGGCGTTTTCCCAGCTGGTTTTTGATCACAGCAATCACCATCGGCAAAAGCGAAACAAGGATAATGGTCACAATGACCAGCGAAAAATTTTCTTTGACGTAAGGAATGCTTCCAAAAAAATAGCCGGCAAGGGAGAAACTGAAAACCCAAAGCACATTTCCGGTTATGCTGAAAGAGAGAAACCTCGGATAACGCATGGTCCCTACTCCGGCGACGAAGGGCGCAAAGGTCCTGATGATCGGCATAAACCGTGCAATGATAAGAGTTTTGCCCCCGTGTTTTTCATAAAACGCGTGGGTTTTATCGAGATATTCACGCCGGATGAACCGGTAATTTTTCTCGTAGACTGTTTTTCCGAGTTTTCTTCCAAATAGATAGTTGGTGTTATCGCCTCCGAAAGCTGCGATCAGCATCAGGAGGATCAGGTAGGGGAGATGGAGGGGCTCGTTGGGCATGGCAGCAACAGCTCCCGCTGCAAAGAGCAGCGAATCACCGGGTAAAAAGGGAGTGACCACCAGCCCGGTTTCCATGAAAATAATGATGAAAAGAATCAGGTAGGTCCAGGTCCTGTAGTCGGTGACCCATTGCTGGATGTGAACATCGATGTGCAGTACGATATCGATAAATTCCCTAATTATGTCGATCATGTCAGTGTATTAGTCTTTTGGGTTGGCGAAGTTAAGAAAGATCGATTCTGTTAAAAACATTCTTGAGTAAAATCGGGGTCAACATGGTTGTAATAATGGCCATGAGAACCAGGATGGTAAATACCGGGATGTCAATGAACCCTTTTTGGAGCGCGATGTTGGCAATGACCAGCTCCATGATGCCCCTTGCATTCAGCCCCAAACCGATGGCAATGGATTTGGGGCTGTTGAACCCGGCCATTCGGGCTCCGGTATATCCTCCCAGGATTTTGCTGAAAAAGGAGGCAAACAAAACGACAAACAATAAAAGGAAATTATCCAATGATCCGATTTGAAAAGAGAGGCCTAATGTGGCAAAGAATATCGGTGCTAAAAATCCCATGGTAATCCCGGAGATAGACCGGTGCACCCCTTCATAATCCCGGCTGGAAAACATGCTGCGCGGGATCAGGATGGCCCCGAAAAAGGCACCTACAACGAAGTGTAATCCAAGCAGTTCGGCGATACTGGCAAAGATCAGTACGAAAAGAATGATCAGCGCGAACATTGATTCCTGCCCCCGCAGGTAGTGAAAAAATTTATTCATCCTCGGGTTGACAACGTTGACCTTTCGTTTGGCCAGGTTGAAGAGCTTGTAAGCTACAATAAGAATGGCGGTGAAAATGAGTACCTTAACCAGGGCGAGGGATATCGAAAGCGTGAGATCTTTCAGGGTTTTTGATACGTCATTCAAATCCAGGATAATGCCCAGGATCAGCAAAGCCAGGATGTCGTTAAAAATGGCAGCAGAGATGATCCGCTGACCCACGTCGGTTTGAAGTTTTCCCAGGTCCATGAGAATTCTCACGCTCACCGGAAGAGCAGTGATGGCCATACAGAGCCCCAGGAAAGCGGTGAAGGTATTGGAAAATTTAAAGATCAGACCAATGGCAGCGCCACAAACCATGGGGATGATAAAACCCAGCAGCGCGATCCAGAGGTTCCTTCCCCGGATGGAATTACGGATTTCCTCCACTTCAATCTCCATCCCGGCCAGCACAATCAGCATGAAAACGCCAAGTTCGGCAATCACTTTGATGTCACCAGGACCGGGAATGATGTTCAGAAGTGAAGGACCTAAAAGAACTCCGGCAATCAGTTCCCCCACCATGGAAGGCTGACGGAAACGTTCGGCCAACTCGCCCAGAAGCTTGGCAGTTAAAAGTAAAATCAGAAGATTGACGATAAACGGGAACTGAAAATGGATCAAATGGAACATCTGTAGCAGGGCTCCGGTTTAAAATGCAAAATTAATGTTTTCAACGAACCTCTGAAAAAAACCGAAAAACTTACCTTTGCGCAATGGATGTCACCACTCCTTTTCAGATAGGCCCTTTCCAAACCAGCTTTATCGAGATGATCGCCGTTCTTGCCGGTTTGACCAGTGTCTGGTTAATGAAAAAGGAGCAAATACTGGCCTTTCCTTTCGGAATCATCAACGTGGTGATTTATGTGATCATCTTCTTCCGGAGCCATCTGTATGCCAATGCCGGAATTAATGCCTTTTTCGCACTGATGAGCATTTACGGTTGGTACAATTGGACGCGCCCTCGACCCAACGCCGGCAGACTCTCCATCACCGTGTGCTCGAAAATGGAAATGGTACTCAACATCCTGGCAGGTGTTGGATTCTTTCTCCTCATCCGTTGGTTACTGATCCGTTACACCGAAACCCGGCTGCCATCATGGGACGCATTTACAACCGCGGTCTACATCCTTGCACAATGGATGTTATCACGGAAAAAAATTGAAAACTGGATTCTATGGATCTTGTCCGACACCGTTATGATCGGGATCTGTTTTGTAGAAAATCTTTATTTCAGCAGCTTTCAGTACCTCGTATTCACCATTATCGCTACATTGGGATTCCTCGAATGGAGAATAAAACTTATGAAATGATCCGGAAAATCGCCATTACCGGACCTGAATCAACAGGGAAATCGATGCTGGCACAACAGTTAGCCGATCATTACCATACCCTTTGGGTTCCCGAATTCGCCCGCGATTATCTTACATCGCTGAATCGGCCCTACGAAGAGGATGACATCCTATATATTGCCCGCCAACAACTACAAAAAGAAAAGGCTTCGGCAGCGATGGCCAAAGACCGCTTGTTCTGCGATACGGAATTGATCGTGACCAAAATATGGAGTGAAGTGAAATATGGAAGGTGTCACCCGTGGATTTTACAACAGATCGAACGGCATCGGTATGATCTTTATCTCCTTTGCGATATCGACCTTCCATGGGAATTTGACCCCCTTCGCGAACATCCCGGTAAAAGAAAATTTCTCTTCGACCGCTATCACAGGGAACTTTCTGAACGGGGATTCCGGTTCGCGGTGATAAGGGGTAACGGAAGGATAAGGACTGAGAACGCCATCCGGATTGTTGAAAATTTTGGTTTTTAACTATATTTGACAAATTTCCCATCGGGTATGACGGAAAAAATCAGGGTCGTGTTTTTGCCCCGCTGGTATCCCCACCGGTATGATCCCATGCCCGGTTTGTTCATTCAAAGACAGGCAGAAGCAATAACCCCGTATTGCGACGTGGCCGTCATCTACCTGCATCCGGATCCCCATTGTCCGAACAATTTTGAGGTAGAGTTCAGCCAGGAAAACCAGGTGAGGGTGCTCCGTGTTTACTATAAGATAAACCCTGACCGGCATGACTTTTTTTCAAAGCTGCACAATCTTTGGAGGTTCTATCGGGCCGGCACCAAAGCCCTTCACAGCATCCGGGGTCTATCGCCGGATATCATTCATGTCCATGTGCTGACCCGCATGGGAATTATGGGATGGCTGGCTCACCGCAAGTTTGGAGCGCCCATGGTGATCTCTGAACATTGGTCACGTTACCTGCCCGAAAACAGTACCAGCCCAAAGGGCTTTCATCGGCTGATCACCAAATGGCTGATCGGAAAAGCTGCCGCCCTTATCCCGGTTTCGGAAACCCTCCGCCGCTCAATGCATCAACTTGGCTTTTCACATCTCCGTACCTTTGTGATCCCCAATGTGATAGATGCTGAAGGGATGGCTTACCCCCTGCGCAAAGAACAGCCGGAGAAGAAAAACATTTTGCATCTATCCTGCTTTGAAGACCGATCAAAGAACATCACACTGCTTCTTGAAAGTATAGCCGAACTGAGTCTTTCCCGTTCTGATTTTATGTGTTTCCTGGCAGGGGAGGGACCCGACCTGGAGAAAATGAAAACATTGGCCCGCGACCTTGGAATCTACGGGAGCTTTGTTACCTTTACCGGGTTAATACAAGAGCAGGTTTTGCAGGATTTTTTTGCATCCTCTGACTTCCTGGTACTTTCCAGCCGTTATGAAACATTTGGCAGCGTCGTGGTCGAAGCTTTATCAGCAGGCCTCCCTGTGGTTTCTACCGCGGTGGGCATCGTTCCTGAAATTATCAATGCTTCGAACGGAATTATTGTCGGGGAGCAGAACATGAAAGCCTTGACAGCAGCGCTTAACTTAATGCTGGATCATTGCCGGACCTACGATCCTGAAACATTACATAAAAGTATTGAAGGCCGCTTCACCAAAAAACAGGTTGGAATGCAGATTGTGCAAGTTTACCGTGACATCCTGAAAAATAACTAACCATAAAAGTGAAAAAAGAAACAACTGGCAGAACCGGGCAGCCCGACCATCTTTGTTTCGGAATCCTGTGCAACCCTGCCGGATTGCAACAGTGGCAGGCAGATGCCGTCGCTGAACTCATCGCTCACGGTCATCGGCCTGTCTTGCTGGTCCATGACGGACGATCCCCTCAAAATGAGCATTCCATCTTTCACAGATTCCGCTTGACTCACCTTTTATTCAGGATCCTGAACCGCAGCTTCTTTCAACCCCCTTCAAAAAGGCACATCCCGTTGCCTGCTGTTTTGGAATCCGTTGATGCACTGACCTGCCAGGTTATCCAGACCGGGAAAGCGGAGTATTTTCAAGAGGAAGAGATCGCAGCAATCCGGAATTACAGTCTTGACTTTATCCTTCGGTTCGGATTCAATATAATAAAAGGAGATATCCTCGAAGCGGCCCGTTATGGTGTGTGGTCCTTTCACCACGACGATGAAATGAAATACAGGGGCGGCCCGGCCGGATTCTGGGAGATCTATCACGGCGAACCGGTCACGGGAGCCATCCTCCAACGGCTTACTGAAAAACTCGATGCCGGTGTAATCCTTTACAAAGGGTACCTCAAAACCATGCTTCACTCTTATAAAGGAAACCTGGATCAACTGCTCAGGATCTCCTCCACCTGGCCGGCACTGGTGGCGGACGAACTGGTGAGAAAACCTGAAACCTGCTACCCGCTGAGTGAAACCAAAGCCCCGCTCTATAAACTTCCGGGAAACCTGCGAATGGTCATTTTTCTTTTCCGAATTTTTATACACAGGATTCAGTTCCACTACCGTGATCTCCTCTCGGCAGAAGTCTGGAATGTGGGTCTGATCAGGAAACCTATCCGCGAAGTGGCCTTCGGAGAACAACCGCTTCGACCGCTCGATATTACGTGGCTTCGTCGGTTTGCCAATACCAAATACCTGGCAGATCCTTTTGGATTTTTTGAAAACCACAAACTTCACATCCTGGTGGAAGATTATAGCTACAAAAAACAACAAGGAAGTATCTCAGAGATCATTTATGATGTGAGGAGAGACAGTTTTTCTGTCCCGATCCACCTTATCGAAGAGGAGAAACATCTTTCTTACCCTTTTCTGGTGGAACATGAAAAAATGGTCTATTGCGTTCCTGAATCACATCGCTCAAAGCAGGTTGAACTCTATCGCCGGAATTATTCTGAAGAGGCTTTTGTAAAGGACAAAGTACTGATCCCCAATGTTGATGCCATCGATCCAACCTTGTTTCTGCACGAAGAAAAATGGTGGCTCTTCTTTACTTTGAGAAAATATTCCACGGCCCAGCTGTTTATCTATCATGCTGATGATGTTCACGGACCTTATGTCCCCCATGTCCGGAATCCGGTTAAAACGGATGTCCGGTCTTCCCGACCCGGAGGAACTCCTTTTGTTCACGAAGGGGTTTTGTACAGGCCAGCCCAGGATTGCTCTTTGACTTACGGAGGAAAAGTGGTGGTCAACCGGGTTGTAAAACTTACCACGGAGGAATTCGAAGAGATCCCGGTACGGGAGATCACCCCTGTCAGAAACACTCCTTTTTCAAAAGGATTGCATACCCTTTCCCAGGCGGGCTCATTTACCCTGATCGACGGGAAAAGGTACCGGATAAATTCTGTTTACTTCGTCCACCAGCTTCGGGCCAAATTACGGAAAAGATCTTCCGGCAATGTTTAAAAAAGTAATCGGTACCATCGGCACCCGCTTGGTCAATGCCCTCCTTGCCTTTATAGCGGCCAGCCTCAACGCTCATTGCCTGGGTGCAGAAAAAGTGGGAACCATCTACTTACTGATCTTCTCGGTCACCATTATCCAATTGTTCAACAACTTCGTCAGTGGAGGGGCATTGGTCTATATGACGCCCCGGACAGGAACTTTTCGACTGTTTGTTCCCGCTACCATCTGGACCCTGGTTATGACAGGAATACTAACTGCTTTTCTTCATCTGCTGGGCCAATGGTCACCCACCCTGGATATCATTCCCGAAGGGTACCTCTGGCCCGTGCTCTTCCTGGCTTTTGCCATCTCCCTCTGCTCAGTCAATTTCATGCTCCTTCTTGGACATGAAAAGGTCAAAGCGTACAACATTATCAACCTGGTACAGATCACAACCCTTTTTCTGATCCTTCTTCTTTTTCTTTTTGTTTTTGAGAAAAGAACTGTGATGGCTTATTTCTGGGCTATCTTCCTTTCCTATGTGGTGGCCTACGTGATCAGCCTGGCGATCCTGATCCCGATGCTCAAACCCGAACCCATGGGAGGAATCAAACAATTGATGAAAGAGATCCTGAGATTCGGGACTTTTGTCCAGGTAGCCAATATTTTTCAGCAACTCAATTACCGCCTGAGCCTGAAGTTTGTCGATGCTTTCCAGGGACGGGCAGCAGTTGGGGTACTCTCCATCGGCATGACCCTCGCCGAAGGTCTGTGGCTGGTGAGCAGAAGCATCTCCATGGTGCAGTTTTCAAGACTATCCAATGAAAAAGATGACCAATATGCCGCGCACATTACCCTTTCTTTTGCCAAAGTGACATGGATCATCACCCTGGCAGGAATGGGGATCCTTCTCCTGATTCCGGTATCCGTATATACCTTTGTTTTCGGGGAACAGTTTGTGCAGGTTCGCAATGTGATCGCTTCACTGTCGGTGGGAATTGTGGCACTCAGTGTGTCAATGATCTTCAGCAGCTATTTTTCCGGAATCAATAAACCCTTTCACAATACCATCAGTTCGGCCATTGGCCTTGTATTCACGGTCGGACTCGGCTTTCTCCTCGTTCCCCTGTGGGGTATTATCGGAGCAGGAATTGCAGCTACCTGTTCCTATACCATGGCGACCTTATACCAGTTTATCATTTTTATCAGGATGACAAAACTCACGCCCCGGGATTTTCTGCTAACCCGCGAGGAGTTGCAATTAGTGATGACTGAAATCAGGAATATAAAGACTAACGCTACTTCCCGTTAAAAGCTGGCGTCCGCTTTTCATAGAAAGCTTTGATGCCTTCCAGGTAGTCATCGCTGTTACCTGCAATCCGGCGCAACATATCGATGTGTTCAAAGGTTTGAGGAGTCATGGGCAGGGCGTTACCCAGGATTGTCAACTGCTCCTTGATGACCTGGATGCTCA
>CALMDO010000211.1 GCA_937862805.1 uncultured Bacteroidota bacterium | reverse complement strand
GGCTTGATTTTGGACTGAAATGGAACAACCTGACAGAAGCAGGCGGCGCCGTGGTCGGATCCGATGTGAACATCCTGCTCAACCTGGAATTTACGCAAAGCAAATAAAAAGCAAAGATTTCTCTCCCGGCATCAAAAGATATTTCCGACACCGATATACAAGCCGCTGGTGCCGTCCTGCGGGTCGAGGGCAAAGCCGTAATCAAGCGCTATGATAAAGTTGTGGTTGATGGCAGCCCTCAGACCCAGGCCGGTCGAGAGATGAAGCCCGTCGGCACTGCGGTTGAAATAAAACGATTGCTTGTCGTCAGGAACACGATCCGTAAGTACCGGGTGTTCCTGAACCACCATCCCTCCGTCCATAAAACCGGTGATTCCCAGGGAGATGCTTTGCTTCCAGATAACCATGTTGAGAAAATTATACCGAAGCTCTAAATTCCCGAAAGCGGTACCATCCCCCACGATCCGGTTTCTCATAATTCCCCTCAGATTTTTGGCGCCGCCCAACCCGTCGGGATGGGTGGTAAGGCTGTAAGAGTTGTACATGTATGGCAAAATGTAAAAAGGGGTGGACCCGAGCACGGTACCCTGGTAACTGAGCTGATAAGCAAATATCAAATGGCGTCGCACTATCGGAAGGTATTGACGATGGGTTACCGCGAGCTTGACGAACGAAAAAGCATTGTTTCCCAGAAATCCGGGAGCCGCCAACAACAAGGCTTCTGACCATAATCCCCGCTCCGGAGCCGCTTCATTGTCGCGGGTATCATAAACCATTCCCAGTTTGAGAAAGGTGGTTGTCCCGCCATCCTTTTCCTGTTCGCTGATCAAACCGTATTTCACATAGTCATTGTAAAGCAGCGTGGTATCCGGTAACTGGTTTTCCTCCTTTTTCCCCTTGTTGATCTTCGCTATATCCACGGTCCCCGTCCTGATATCGATCATATTGATCCCTGCCAGCCAGCGCAACTTCTGTCCGGCCACAGGTCCCTGGAAATCAGCCATGACACGCAACATCTTCCTTTCATGGCGGTAATAGACCCTCGAAATATAATCTTCACTGCCCTGTTCCATAACCGAGGGTATAAAGTTGGAAACAGCGCCATCGAAACCATAGAAATCCAGGGCCCGCTCCGTTAAGTAATCCACATCGGCAGTAATCCGTATCTTTCCGGGAATCAGGTACTTCGAATCGTAAAACAACTGGTACGTGGCGCTCCCACGGGTGTACCACGACACTTCGGCATAGAGCGTATGCCGATACTCAGGCCAGGTAGTGCCATCACCATAGTAAAAAACCTGTCCCAGGGCACCGAATTGCCATCCCTGGTCTGCATCATAAGCCACGATAGGCAAGGCAGCCCAGGTCCACCCAAGCTTCTTTTTCTCCTTCAATGGTTCCATCGCAGAATCGGCCTGAGCAAGCCCGGAGGAGGGATGAAAAATCATCAGAAAAGAAAAAAAAACGATCCAAAAAACAATAAACTTTCGCATCAGGCCCTTCTTTTATTAAACTACCTTTATCACAGAAAAAATCCGGTCACCCCTCTTTAACGGGATAAAAATAAACATTTAAACACTCCGTAAAACGATGGTTTCTGAAAAACACTCCCCCGACGAGATCCTCCCCCGGATTGAACGCTACTGCGCTTACCAGGAGCGCTGTCAATGGGATGTCATAAAAAAACTCCACTTCTGGAAGGTGCCACGGTCTGAAAACGAGGCCATCCTTCGCCACCTCGAAAAAGAGGGCTTTCTGGATGAGACCCGCTTCGCCCGTGCCTTCGTCAGGGGAAAATTCACCCATAACAAATGGGGCCGGATCAAAATCCGGTACGAACTGAAAGGGCGCCGGATCCCCGAACCGGTCATACAAACAGCACTCCGTGAGATCAATGAAGAAGAATACCTGCGAACCCTGAAAGGGCTTATCGAACGAAAACGACTGGAAATAAAAAAAGAAGACGATTCGTTATTCAGGGAAAAAATTCTCAACTTTGTCACTGGAAAAGGATTTGAAGCGGAACTGGCCCGCGAATGGATCGCGTAACTTATGCAATCACTTTATTGTTAAATAATTACTATCTACAAGATTGAGAGAAATATGGTAACAGCAGAACAGGTCAAAGAGATGGAAAAAAGGCTTGAAGCCTTGAGGAGGTTTCTTTGACGTCGATGGAAAACTTGCCCTGATCGCAGAAGAGGAAAAACAGACAGAGGAACCCGGTTTTTGGGACAACCCCAAAATAGCAGAACAATTGCTTCGGTCGATCCGTGATAAAAAGTCCTGGACCGACGCTTATGCCGAAACCGCCCGTCATTTTGAGGAGTTACAGATCATGTGGGACTTTTATATCCAGGGTCAGGCGCGGGAGGAGGAACTGGATGAACCCTGTCAACTGACATTAAGCCTGGTCGAAGACCTGGAGTTCAGAAATATGTTGAGCGGCGAAGAAGATAAACTCAGCGCCATCGTCCAGATTAATTCAGGAGCCGGGGGAACCGAAAGCCAGGACTGGGCACAGATGCTCATGCGGATGTACATCCGGTACGGTGAACGCAACCGGTTTAAAGTGAAGGAAGTCGATTTCCAGGAAGGCGATGTGGCCGGACTTAAATCAGTCACCCTCGAATTTGAAGGCGACTACGCTTATGGCTACCTGAAAGGAGAGAACGGGGTTCACCGGCTGGTACGGCTTTCTCCCTTCGACGCCAACCACAAACGCCATACCTCTTTTGCTTCCGTCTATGCCTATCCCATCATCAACGATGATATTGTGATTGAGATCAATCCGTCGGAGATCACCTGGGACACCTTTCGCAGCAGTGGCCCCGGTGGGCAAAATGTGAACAAGGTGGAAACAGCCGTCCGTCTGAAGCATGAACCAACCGGCATCGTGATCGAATGTCAGGAAACCCGTTCCCAGGGACAAAACCGGGAAAAGGCACTGAAACTACTGAAATCACAGCTATACGAAATTGAACTGAGGAAAAAAAGGGAAAAAATCGCCGTGATTGAAAGCGGAAAAAAGAAAATAGAATGGGGAAGCCAGATCCGGAGTTATGTCCTTCACCCTTACAAAATGGTTAAAGATCTCCGTACAGGTGTGGAAACCAGCGATACCCAAGCCGTCCTCGACGGAGACCTAGCCCGGTTCATCAAATCTTACCTGATGGAATATGGGAACGCCTGATCAATGAAATAAAATTATTACCACATGAAAACACGCATCGAAAAAGACACCATGGGGCCTGTTGAGGTTCCTGCTGAAAAGTACTGGGGCGCTCAGACCCAGCGTTCATTAACCAATTTCAGGATCGGGGAGCCGGGTTCCATGCCTAAGGAGGTGATCCGGGCCATGGCGATCCTTAAAAAGGCAGCAGCATTGGTCAACTTCGACCTGGGGGTTCTTCCGGCCGATAAAAAAGAACTGATCGTTGCCGCGATCGATGAGATCCTCGACGGGAAACTGGATGATCAGTTCCCCCTGGTGATCTGGCAGACCGGTTCAGGTACCCAGACCAACATGAACCTCAACGAGGTGATCGCCAACCGGGCCCATGTTTTGGGTGGTGGTTCACTTGAAACAGAAGGAAAACGGCTGATCCATCCCAACGATGACGTGAACAAATCACAATCGTCAAACGATACTTTCCCGGCCGCCATGAGCATCGCCGGGTACAAAATGATCACCGAAGTGACCCTCCCCGGAGTTGAAAAACTACGGGCTACCCTGGCAGAAAAAGCGGAAGCCTTCAAAGAGATCGTCAAAACCGGCCGTACCCACCTGATGGATGCAACACCCCTGACCCTTGGACAGGAATTCTCAGGTTACGTTTCCCAACTCGATCACGGACTTGCGGCGCTGCGCCATACCCTGCCCCACCTGGCAGAACTGGCACTGGGCGGAACTGCCGTCGGGACCGGTCTGAACGCACCCCTCCATTACGATGTCCTGGTAGCTAAAAAGATAGCAGAACTGACAGGGCTTCCTTTTATCACAGCGCCCAATAAATTCGAGTCCCTCTCAGCCCATGACGCCATGGTGGAGAGTTCAGGAGCGCTGAAAACACTTGCTGCAAGCCTGATGCACATCGCTTCCAACATCCGGCTGGCAGCTTCAGGACCGCGTTGCGGGATCGGCGAACTGATGCTTCCCGAAAACGAACCGGGTTCCAGCATCATGCCTGGGAAAGTCAACCCTACCCAACCCGAAGCAATGACCATGGTCTGTTGCCAGGTCATGGGCAACGACGTGGCTATCAACATCGGCGGGATGAACGGCCATTTTCAACTGAATGTTTTCAAACCCCTGTTGATCTCCAACCTCCTGATGTCGGCCAGGCTGCTGGGAGATGTCTGCGTCTCTTTCAGTGAAAACTGCGCTGCCGGCATTCAACCGAACCCTTCGGCCATCCAACGAAACCTCGACAACTCCCTGATGCTGGTCACCGCCCTCAACCCGCACATCGGTTACGACAATTCGGCCAGGATCGCTAAAAAAGCCCATAAAGAAAACAAAACCCTCCGGGAAGCAGCATTGGAGTTGGGTTTGCTCACCGATGAAGAGTTTACCCGGATTGTCGATCCCTCCAAAATGACTTCTCCTCGGTAAATCGCACCGGCACAATTACCGCGTCAATATCCCTGAAGTATCGGAAAATTCGTTGAGGTCGCGCGATTGCTGAACCATTTTTTCTGCTTCACGCCGTATCAGGACATCCATCGGAATGGTATCCCTGACAGAACGTTTGTGCAGGATTTCAAGGTATAACGTATCCATCCTGATCTGGCGAAGGAAATAGTCGAGCGTATCAATGGGCGCATCGGTCTTCGGTTTGAGCGGAGTTTCCTCCTTTTTAAAAGTGATGGTTTCTTTCAGGTCAATCAACCGGAATACGAAGACCTTCCGCACCGTATCACTTCCTCT
>CALMDO010000210.1 GCA_937862805.1 uncultured Bacteroidota bacterium | reverse complement strand
CTTAGCGATACAACTTCCAAACTATCAAAGGTTTCGGATGCAACCCTGGCCAGCGATCAGTATGTCAACTCCCTGAAAACTGCCACGGAATCAGCCAACCTGATGAATGATACCTACCGGAAAACCTCCCGTACCCTGGAACAAAACGCCGCGGCATCAGAGGAACAACTCAACAACATCAGGAATACTTCCAAAAATGCAGCCAGTCTGGCCAACATGTTTTCAGAAGTAGCCCTCTCACTGAAAGATGACCTGCAGGCAACCAAAGCCTTCTCCGACAGCCTCTCCAACGTCACCCACGCCGCCAATAAATTCGTGGAAAAATATACCGAATCGGCCGGCTTTCTCTCCAAAACCGCGGAAACGCTGAATGCTACAGCAACCCAGGGAGCCCACTATAACCAGGAACTTCAAAGGATATCTTCTAACCTGTCCGCCCTTAACGCCTTATACGAGTTGCACGTGCAAAATTCCAACCAACAGGTTGAAAATGCCAAACGATTCAACACAACCCTTAACAACTTCTCCACCAACCTGACCGACTCTATGGAGAATGCTGACCGGTTCCGGATAGAGGTGGATAACCTGACTAAAAACATTGCGGCACTAAATAAAGTATACGGAAACATGCTCTCTGCTATGAATGCAGGGAAGGTATAAACCGCCGCCTCATTTAAAAATTGGGTTAATTACGTCAGAAAAATATAGTTAAATGGCTGGATATAAAGAGACACCGAGGCAGAAGATGATCGGTATGATGTATCTCGTACTCACTGCTTTGCTCGCACTGAACGTCTCGAAAGAAATCCTTGACGCATTCCTGGTTGTCAACGAAAGCATGGAGACAACCAATGACAATTTTGCTAAAAAGTTGGACAATACCTATTCCAAATTCGTCATTCAATATCAACTTAACCCCAACAAAGTGGGCCCTTTCTGGGAAAAAGCCCAAAAAGCCCATGAACTGTCGGATAAAATGGTAAAGTACATCGACAGCATTAAGTACGTGGTGATCATGCGTACCGAAAAACTCGAATCGATGGACGAAGCCAGGAAGTTGAACCTCAGGGTAGCTAAACGAAAAGATAACTACGACACCCCCACCCGTTTCTTCATCGGCAGTTCACCCGACGGGTCGGCGGGTGAATCAAGGATACTGAAAAACCGGATCGAAATTTACAAAAAGCAAATGCTCGAACTGGTTGATCCTAAATTCCGCGGAGCCATCAAAATCGGGATGGATACCAAAGGACCTTTCTACGACCGCGACGGAGCCACCCAAAGCTGGGAGATGCACAACTTCTACCGGACCATCCTGGCTGCTACCGTGACCATCCTTAACAAAATCAAAGCCGAAGTTTACAACGCCGAGTTCGACGTCATCAGCAACCTCTACGGTTCAATCGATGCCCTCAACTTCAAGTTCGACAAAATCCAGGCAAAGGTTATTCCCAAAAGCAGTTACGTCTTCCTGGGCGATGAATACCAGGCCGAGATCCTCGTCGGAGCTTACGATACCAAGCAAAATCCCGACGTGCGTTACATGATGGGAGCAGATTCTCTCTCCCCGGCTAACTTCAAAAATGCCACCCCGCTCGCGGGTTCCAACGGACTGGTCCTGCTCAAATTGGGCGGTTCATCTGAAGGA
>CALMDO010000209.1 GCA_937862805.1 uncultured Bacteroidota bacterium | reverse complement strand
TGCTCTTCTTTGTCTCAAACAAAGAACGGGTATTGACCAAAGAATCCATCGCCGAGCACCTTTGGGGCGATTCCATGGATCTGGCCGATTCCTACGATTTCATCTACACACATATCAAAAACCTCCGGAAAAAAATCATCGAGGGGGGAGGAGCGGATTATATCCGTACGGTGTACGGCATGGGCTATAAATTCTCGGCACAGTGAAAAAAACCACAATCAGGCTCCTGGTAAAGACCTCCCGCTACTACCTGGCGCTTTCGGCCGGGGTTTTCCTGATCACCGGGCTTGTCTTTTACCTGCTCCTGCACCGTATCTTTTATTCTCAACTTGACCAGGGGCTCCTGAATGAAAAAATGCTGATCGAGGAGACCATCAATTACTCCGACAGCGTACCTGATTTCCGGACCATTTTCGGTCATCTTGTGGATGTGACAATTCTTTACGAACCCAACCAGCGCTCAGATCGAATTCATGACACGGTAATGTACAACGACGAAGAGGGGAAGTTTCTCTCCTACCGGCATCTGTTGGCTGAAAACACCTCTTTCCGGCACAAAGGATACACCATCAATATCTATAAGCCATTGCTGGAAACAGAAAAACTCATTGCATGGATTCTTGTGGTTGTTGCACTGCTTTTCATCATGCTTCTTTTGTTGCTTGTCGTGGTTAATTATACCATCTCCCGAAGGGTCTGGATTCCATTCTACAGAACACTAACCCTCCTGGAGAACTTTGATGTGAATCGTGAAAAACCTCTTCCGGTAAATGACAGTGACATTTTTGAATTCGACCGGTTGAACCAGGCGCTCACGCGAATGTCGGATAAGATTCAGCGCGATTTTCTCAATCTTAAGGAATTCAATGAAAACGCAGCCCATGAACTGCAGACCCCGCTTGCCGTGATCAAATCCAAGCTGGAACTGCTAATCCAGGACGAACGGCTCGACGAGGAACAATTGAAAACTATCAGTGCCATCTTTGAAGCAACCACCCGTATTACCAAACTGAATCAGGGACTTCTGCTGATATCCCGGATTGACAATGAGCAATTTACCGGCCAGGAACCGGTCCCTTTAGCACCCCTCATAAGAAAAATCCTGGACCATTTCGGGGAGTTGACTGAACTGAAAAAAATCAACGTATCGGTAACACTCGATGAAGCAGCGACTGTCAGAATGAATCCCGCTTTGGCGGAAATCCTGATATCCAACCTGATTTCCAATGCCATCAGACATAACCTGTTGGCAGGAACCCTGGAGATATTCCTCAATGCTGCTCAACTATCCATAACGAATACAGGGAAACCCCTTACCTGCCCTCCGGAACAACTCTTTCAGCGGTTCAGGAAATCAGATCCATCCGGAGATTCCGTCGGTCTCGGACTGGCCATCGTCTATAAAATAGCAGTGCTCAGCAAGATCACGATCGACTATCAAGTCGACGGGAATCTTCACATCCTCCAGCTGAAATTTTTCTGAGTACATTTTGGCAATACTTCAGATTTTATTCAGAATCTGCAGCCAATTTTGCATCGCTCAATACGACACGCCATGAAAAAGTTTCTTCTCCTCTGTCTGTTCAGTGTGATGGCTTCCGTGGTTATAGCACAAACAAAAACAGAAATCAAAGATTCCGATCTTCAGAAACCGATCGTGGAATATATGACGAAAAATTGTTTGG
>CALMDO010000208.1 GCA_937862805.1 uncultured Bacteroidota bacterium | reverse complement strand
CTACCCGTGTCATCATTTTCGTTGCCAGGTAATTCAACATCAACCACATACAGGCTATGCCTCCTGTAAAAGCCAACAGTTCACCCCGGTAATTGAGGTTGGCTACCACCTCGGTGTGCAATGGATGAACCACAAAGAGCAGGGCGATGAGAAAAGGGTAAAGGATATTATAATCTTTCAACAATCTTTTCAGGGTAAAAAAGACCAACATCGAAAGGAAGCCATAGATCAGTACATTGACCCCATGGCTAAGCGGCGTGTACCAATTACCCGCCCACTGTTCGAGCGGGAAGAGGTATCGGATGGGAACCGGCAGGGCGTCCGTCCGGGGATAAAGCAAGGTATCCGTAGCAGGATGAGTGGCGATGGTATTGCCATAGAGCACCCAGGCGAAAAGAAAGAAGAAGAGCCCGAAGAGATGGTTGGCCCTTGTCGGCCTGTACGGCAGAATTTTCTCCTTTTTCTTTCTTTTTTTTCCAGGCTGTTGAGTACTCTTTTTTCTGACCGGATGAATATGTTCTTTTTTTCGGATCATGGATGGTAAAATCCATTAAAGATAGGTCTGTTTCAGGAAATAAATTGTTGAAGGGTCCTGGTGATCCGGATAAAATCATCGATGGTAAGTCGTTCGGCACGAAGTTCGAGCAGCGGGACAAGGGAGGGTGTTTCCTGAAGAAGATGGCTGCCGGGTAAGGGTTTCAGCGCGTTGCGAAGGGTTTTCCTCCGCTGGTTGAAGGCCGTTTTCACAACCCTGAAAAAGAGTGTTTCATCACATCCTAAGGAGGTGACACCATTGCGGCGTAAACGGATGACGGCCGATTTAACCTTGGGAGGAGGTGAAAAAACCTGTTCCCCGACCGTAAACAGGTAGTCGGTCTCAAAAAACGACTGGATCAGCACACTCAGGATACCGTAAGTTTTGCTCCCCGGGGGAGCAGTGATCCGGTCTGCCAGTTCCTTTTGGAACATTCCGATCGTTTCAGGAATCCGGTCGCGAAAGGCCAACACCCGGAATAAAATCTGCGAAGAGATGTTGTAAGGGAAATTCCCTATGATGGAAAAGCGAGGACCCTGCGCAGCGGGAAGTTCTTCATTTGGTCGTGAGCCAATGGCTTTTTCCGGAGGGAAAGCAGCGAGGTCATATTTCAGGAAATCGGCTTCGATCAACCGTTCCCTGATGTCGGGAAAAGCTGATCGCAGGTAGGTTGCTGCCTCCCGGTCCACCTCCATGAACCAGGTTTCAAAACGGTCGTCGTGAAGCAGGTGCCGCGAAAGAGCGCCTGTCCCGGGTCCCACTTCTAAAACCAAAGGATAAGCGGGGTTGAGATATCCTGCAATCTTACGGGCGATGTTGTCATCCCGGAGAAAATGCTGTCCCAAAAATTTTTTTGCTCTGACCATTGGTTTCCAGGTTAAACCTTGTTTAAACATTCAGTCATGCACCCCGTCTCCTCTGAGGTACCTGAATCTTTTCCGGGCATCCTGTACAAAGATACTTCCCGGGTATTTCTCCATCAACTCCTGGTACAAGGCCATGGCTCGCTCCTTATTGTTAAGGAAGCGTTCGTTGATTCTCGCATTTTCCATTATTGCTTCATCAGCCAAAACTCCGTCAGGGTATTGTTCCTTGAGCAGGCTGCAAAGGGAATCCGCCTTGGCGTACCAGCCCATTTTTTCAGCAATCAACGCTTTTTTAAGCAGGACATGTTGAAGGATCGGATGGTCGGGAAAAAGCAGGGTCAGGGAGTCCAATGTTTGATAAGCTTTGAGTGGTTCCAGCCGGTAATTCAGGAGATCAGCCCGTGCGTACAGACCCAGCGCAACTGTATTGCTGTCGGGATCGTAACTCTCAGAGATCAGGAGGGAGAGAGCAATGGCATCGTTGGCGATCAACCGTGAAGTGGATGCTTTCAGGATGTCAGCCTGGGCCTGTGCCCATTTGAATTCTCCGATATAGAAGGATAACATGGCATTGCGGAATTTCGCCTCCTGCCCCATGACATCGTTTCTGAATTCCTTGTAAACCTGTTGGTAAAGCAAGGTTGCCTCCCAGACGTCGTCGTTCAGCAGGAGGATATCGGCCAGTTCGAGTTTACATTCAGCTTTTTCCAAGGGGCTGATCCCGACGATCGTGATGGCCTTTTCCAGCAATTCAGTGGCTTCCTCCGGTTTTTTAAGATAAAAAGCATCCAGATGGGCCAAATTCCTGATCAGGGTTACATTTTCAGGATCTTCCGGCGTCTCCCCGATGGCTTCTTTCAACTCCTTTTCCAGGATTTCGAGTTGGTTCCCGGGAACCGATGGTTCAGAAATCGCGATCCGGTAGCGTGTATTGATCAGCTCGCGGCGACCGAGTTCGTAAAACGGCCCTGATGGTCCCCTGGAGATCAGGTATTGGTAACAATCCACTGCCAGTTGATAATCTTCGTTGGCCACCGCCAATGCCGCCAGATCGGCCAAACGGGTGCCATCCTCCCGGAGCCGCCGGTCCAGTGCTTTGGCCTGAACAAAAGCAAGCTGGAAATCCTTCTGTTGGATTGAATACCACCAGAGCAGTTCCGCGTACCAGGTTTTGTCGGGATAATGTTGTACCCGAGAGAGGAGTACCTTCCGAAACCGTTCATTTTTTTCATTGTTGATATCGTTGGAAAGCACCATCTGCAAACGATCCTGAACCGTTTTGAGGTACGACGGGTTGATCTCCAGCAAGTCGAGGTACTGTTCCATGACACTCGAAAAATCGCCCATCCGTTCATAGACCGCGGCCATCTCCACTGCAAAGGGATAGGTGTTTCCCAACAATTCTCGTCCTCTGAGGTAAGTTTTGATAGCCCATTCATATTCTCCCCTGGCAATGAAGGTGTTGGCCAGATCAATAACCTGTTGCTGGTTGGGCGACAGCTCCCGGATCACCTCTTCGAAGATCTTTCTGGCTTTTTCAGTATTCCCTTCCCGGTTCCTGAGATAGCCCATATCGACCTGGTAACGGAGGGCACCGGGTTCGGCTTTTTGTTGCTTGCGGATTAGTTTTTCGGCTTTGTCGAAATCCCCCGTTTCTAACCTGCAGAAGAGCAGGTATTGATAGTAATTGTTGCCGGGTTTCTTTTGGTACAACCGTTCAAACAGTTCAGCGGCCTTGTCGTAATCGCGGTTTTGATAAAACTGAATGGCTAATTGCTCTTCATTGCCCGGTTGGGGTGCATTTTGCTGAAAGGGCAGGGGCGCGGGCCTGTCGGGACGTAAATCCTGGGCCTGTAAGACGGTTATCGGACTTTGGCCGGCAACGAGGGAAAGGAAGATCAATAGCAACCGGTAAGCAGTTTTTGTCATTTTACCGGATCCTTATCAGGGTTCAGAAATTGAAAGGCAAACCAGGAGAGGATGCCCATTCCGGTTATGAGTGATTGTTCATCAACATCGAAGGTATTGGTATGGAGGTTTGAATTGATGCCCGTGGAGGCAGCGGTGATGCCGAGCCGGTAAAGGCAAGCCGGAAGACGTTGAGCAAAATAAGAAAAATCCTCCGCAGTCATGCGGGGTTCGAGTTGCCTGACATGGTCTTTTCCCAGGTAATCTTCCGCCCACCGTTGCAGTTGACCTGTCACCCCCGGATCGTTCACCAGCGCCGGGTAGCCGTGGGCGATGCGTACTTCGCAGGTAGCGCCCATCCCTTCGGCGATGGCGGTGGCGATCTTCTCAATTTTCCGGTGAATCTCTTTTCTCCAGGACTCATTATACGTCCTTACGGTCCCTTCCATTTTCACTTCATCGGGCAGGATGTTGGTCCTGCCTTCTCCGATGATCTTACCAACCGAAACCACCGAAGGGATCACAGGATCTGCATTCCGGCTGACGATCTGCTGCAGGGCCACCACGATGTGTGATGCGATCAGGATGGGATCGATCACCTGTGCTGGGGTGGCGGCATGACCTCCTTTGCCTTTGACGGTGATGAAAAATTCGTCAGTAGAAGCCATGTAAGCCCCCGGGCGGAAACCGATATCGCCTGCTTCCAAATTGTTGATGACATGCTGGGCGATGATCACTTCCGGCTCGGGGTTTTCGAGAATTCCTGCTTCGATCATCTGAATGGCACCTCCCGGGTAGGTTTCTTCAGAGGGTTGAAAAATCAGTTTGACCGTACCGGAGAACCGCTCCCGGAGTCCCGTCAGAATTTTTGCTGCTCCCAAAAGGCAAGCCATGTGAACATCATGCCCGCAGGCATGCATCTTTCCCGGATGAAGTGAACGGTAATCCTTGGTGCTGACCTCTTCGATGGGCAGTGCATCCATATCGGCCCGCAGCCCGACACAGCGGCTTTCGGGATCCTTTCCCCGGATCAAACCGGTAATGCCTGTACCGGCAATTCCGGTTACGTGGGGAATGCCATACTCCTCAAATTTCCGGCTGATGAATGCTGCGGTATCGTATTCCTCGCAGGAAAGCTCTGGATGGCGGTGAAAGTGCCGCCGGATCTCCCTGATCTCGTGAAAAAGTCCTGCAGAGGTTTCCCTGATGTATTGTTTGGCTTGTTCCATTCCCGATGAAAATAAAAGAACGTTCAAAATTATGAAATGTTTGATCCGGAAAGCCTGTTAATGGACTTTACGATTGATAAAATTCTTCGGATACCGCCCTCTGTTAACCGGATTTTTTTGATCTTTGCACTGTCATCGGGTTTGGTCATGCATTATTGCAAACACTTCTTTTTCTTCCTGTTGCTTTTACTCTCAGGTGTATCATGCCGGCAGGGCCTGTCGGAAAAGGAACAGGCTGCCCTGACCAAAGCCCGGGCGGAGGAACGTACTGCTGATGACAAACCCCTGCTCGAAGCCTTGGAAACCCTGCGTCAGGATCCGGCGCTGAAAAATGGCTCTCTGGGGTACCTGGTGGTGGACATCACCTCCAAAAATCCGGTAATCGTTGCCGACTACCGTTCAAAGTGGCCGATGATCCCTGCTTCCACGCTTAAAATCTTTGTTACCGGGGCAGCCTTGGATATTTTCGGAAAAGAGATCATTCCCGAGGTGACTGTCACCAACCAGATGAGCGTCAACTGGCGTTCGTCGAAACTGCTTCGCAGGATCGGTGGGAAAGTCAACAAACAGGCCACCACCGGCTCAGGGGTGAAGGCCATTCTTGATTACTGGGAAAACAAAGGGGTCGACACCCATGGCATGAATTTTTACGATGGCAACGGATTGTCAAGGCAAAACGCCATCTCTCCCAAACAACTGGTCGACGCCCTCTATGTCATCCGGACTTCTCCCTATTTTGAATCGTTTTATGAATCCCTTCCGCTGGCAGGTCTGACGGGCACCCTCCATAAAGCCATGAAAGGAACAGTGGCTGAAGGGCGTATCAGGGCTAAGACCGGTACCATCTCCAAAGTAAAAAGTTTCGCCGGGTACGTCTCAACGGTGACCGGGCGTAAACTGGTCTTTTCTTTGCTGGTGAATGATTTCGATGGCCGTACCCGCCCCATGAAAAAGAAACTGGAAGAGGTCCTTGTAAAGATGGCCGGGATTTGAAAGACTTCCCTGATTTCCTCCTGATCAGTTAAACGATTGCAGTTCGTAGAGTTTTCTGTAAACGCCGTTGTCTGCCAACAGATCAGTATGGGTCCCGCGTTCGACCAGGTTGCCGTTTTGCAGGACGATGATCTCATCGGCAAACTGGATGGTCGAAAGGCGATGGGCGATGACAATGGAAGTGCGGTTTCGCATCAGGTTTTCCAGCGCTTGCTGGACCAGCCTTTCCGACTCTGTATCCAGGGCGGAGGTGGCTTCATCGAGGATCAGGATGGGAGGATTTTTCAAGACGGCACGGGCGATGCTTAAACGTTGTCGCTGACCCCCGGAAAGTTTTGTTCCCCGGTCGCCGATGTTGGTTTCGTACCCCTGCGGCATCTTTTCGATGAACTCATGGGCATTGGCCACTTTCGCTGCAGCGATCACATCCTCTTTGCTGACATTATCCATTCCAAAAGCAATGTTATTGGCAACCGTATCATTGAAAAGAATCGTCTCCTGCGATACGATGCCCATCAAACCCCTCAAATCGCGAATCACAAGGTCGCGAATATCAATGCCGTCAATGAGAATCTGGCCACCGATGCAATCATAAAAACGGGGCAAAAGATCGACCAGGGTTGATTTACCGCCCCCCGACGGACCGACAATAGCGATGGTTTTTCCCTTGCGGATCGTCAGGTTGATCCCTTTTAAAACCGGATCTGTATTGTATGAAAATGCAACATCCCGGTACTCGATATCCGATCTGAAATCCTTCTTACTCAAGGCTTCCTCTTTTTCTTCGATCACCTCTGGTTCCGCCAGCACCTGCCTGATCCGATCGATGGAAGCAGATCCTTTCTGTATATTATAAAAAGCCTGGGTGATCGATTTAGCCGGGGGCATCAACTGCGAAAAAATACCAAGGTACACCAGAAAAGTTGCAGCATCCAGAAAATTGCCGGGGGTAAAAACCAGTTTCCCGCCATACCACAAAACCACGACCACCACGCAGGCGCTCAAAAACTCGCTCAAAGGTGAGGCCAAATCCCTTTTCCGGTAAAGACGGATCATCAAACGGTTGTAATCCTGATTGTGATGACGGAACCGCTTATCCGTAATATCAATGGCATTAAAAGCTTTGATAATCCTTAACCCCGAGATGGTCTCTTCGATAATCGATAAAATGAAACCCATCATTCTTTGTCCCTTATCAGAGGTCCTTTTCAAACTTTTTCCGATCCTTCCGATGATGAAACCGCTCACCGGCAGCAACACCAAGACGAAAACCGTAAGAGAAGGACTGATAACGAACAGGATGACCAGCGAACCAAGGATGGTGATCGGATCACGAAAGGCCATTTCCAGTGAACTCATCACCGACCACTCGACCTCCTGAACGTCGTTCGTCATCCGCGCAATGAGGTCTCCCTTTCTTTTTTCATTGAAGTAGGATAAAGGAAGGATCAGAATTTTGAGATACAATGCGTTCCGGAGGTCTTTTACAACGCCGTTCCGGACCACCGCGAGAAAGTACATCGCCAGGTAGCGAAAGAGGTTTTTCAGGAAATAAAGGACCACGATGACAATTCCGATGTAAACCAGCATGCGTTCATTGCCGTATTGATCCAGCAATTGCCCGGTGTAATAATAGAAATTGTCCTTGATGGAGTCAATGTCCATGCGCAAAACCGGTGCCGAGGTGGGAATGTCTATCTGATGGAACAACATCTGAAGCACCGGAATGAACAACCCGAAGGAAGCCAGCGAAAAAAATACAGCCAGGATATTGAATATGACATTCAGCAAGGCATAACCCCAATAAGGAGTGGCAAAGTGAAGTATCTTGAAAAAACTCTTCATGCCGGCAAAGATAGCTGTTTTATTTGTTATTTTTGTTGAATGGAATCCACCCGTCAACAAAAGATTTCTCGCCTGATTCAGAAGGAGTTGGGTATAATTTTCCAGAGAGACAGCCGAACACTCTTTGAGGGAGCGCTCATTACGGTCACCAAAGTGCAGGTCACCAAGGATCTTGCCCTTGCCCGCGCCAACATCAGTCTTTTCGGCACCCGCGATAAAAATGCGCTGCTTGAAAAGATCCGGAAGCACGCGAGAGAACTGCGCCACCAGATGGCGCAAAAGGTACATGCCCAGCTCAGGATCATGCCTGAACTGCAATTTTACCTTGACGATTCGCTCGATTATATCGAAAACATCGAAAACCTCCTGAAAGAATAGAAGCAGGAGCTGGAGACGGGGAATTCATAGACTTGTTATATGCAGTACGATCCGATCAAAAAATCGCTGGGAAAAGTTTTTAACCGGACACCCTTCCTTCGGGTTCTTTTTTACCGGTTACTCGATCTCTTGCTGCTCCGTTCCTGGTATGTTAAAAGGGAGATCAGGAAATGGGCGAATGGCAAGGGAGGGCGAAGAGATACCAATTGCACATTGCTTGACGCGGGTTCCGGGTTCGGGCAGTATTCTTACTTCATGTCAGGGCTCAGCCCCTTTTGGGCCATTCAGGCCGTGGATGTGAAAGAGGAGCAGGTGGAAGATTGCAACCGGTTTTTCACGCAGATACATCGCCGGAATGTCCTCTTCGAAACTGCCGATCTTACCCATTTCAACAAACCCGATAAGTTTGACCTGATTCTGTCGGTGGATGTGATGGAACACATCGCTGAGGACGACACGGTATTCCGAAACTTCTATGATTCGTTGACCCAGCATGGAATGTTGCTTATTTCCACCCCTTCCGACCAGGGAGGCTCCGATGTGCATGACCACGAGGAAGGTTCATCCTTCATTGATGAACACGTGCGCGATGGCTACAACATCGGTGAAATCTGCAAAAAACTTGCCAGGGCCGGATTTATCAAAACGGAAGCTTACTATTCATACGGTAAACCGGGCCAGGTGGCATGGCGGCTCTCCATGAAATATCCCATTCTTTTGATCAACGCTTCCCGTATCTTCTTTCTGCTGCTTCCCTTCTATTACCTCGTGGCCTGGCCGGTTGCCCTTTTGTTAAACAGCCTCGACCTGAAATTCCACCACACTACCGGTACCGGACTTATTGTAAAAGCCTGGAAATAATGACGATCGTTTGAATCTTGAATTTTCCTTTCTATATCGCCCGCAGATACCTGATTTCAAAGAAATCACACAACATCATTAACATCATCTCTGCCATTTCCGTCACCGGGGTCTGCATCGGCACCATGGCACTGATCATCGTCCTCTCTGTCTTCAATGGTTTCGAAAAACTGGTGCTCTCCCTCTTCAGCTCCTTCAATCCGGATATCCGGATCATCGCCGCCCGCGGAAAAACTTTCGACATCCGGAGCCTTCCTCTTGAAGAGATCCGCAAAATCCCGGGTGTGGTGCACCTTTCGGAAGTGATAGAAGAGGATGCGCTGGTGCGGTACAGGGATAAACAAACGATTGTCACCCTCAAAGGAGTGGAAAAAACTTTTCCGCAAATGACCGGTATCGATACCATGATGATCGAAGGAAAATTTCTGTTAGAGGATAACGCGATGAATTTCGGGGTCCCGGGGTACGGCATCGCCTCCACCCTGGGGGTCAACCTGCAGGATTACCAGAATCCGCTGGTAATCTATGTTCCCCGCCGCGACGGTTCTTTTTCCACCTCCCTTGATAACGCCTTCAGCTCAGGGGTGGTCTTCGCCTCAGGGTTTTTCTCAATCCAGCAGGACTACGATGTCAAGTACCTGCTCCTTCCGCTCCGGTTTGTTAAAGAGCTACTCGACTACAAAGAGGATCGATCTGCCCTGGAGATCGGCTTGCAACAGAGCGCCAACCAGGAAAAGATCTGCCAATCCCTCACCCGGATCGCCGGTAACCGGTTCATCGTCCAAAACAGATACCAGCAGCAGGCTACACTGTACAAAATCCTGAGTTCGGAAAAACTTTACATCTTCCTGATCCTTACCTTCATCCTTTTCATGGCAACGTTCAACGTCATCGGTTCATTATCGATGCTCATTTTAGACAAACGAAAGGATATCGCGGTTCTTCGCAGCATAGGCTGCACAACCGCAAGGATCAAACGCATATTTTTCACTGAAGGGATCCTTATTTCAATGATCGGTGCGGCTGTCGGACTGGTACTCGGGGCAGTGATCTGCTGGATACAGATCCGTTATGGGCTTATTGCCCTGGGGGCCCCCGACAGCAGTTTTGTGGTCAGCGCCTATCCCGTCGATCTAAAGGCCATCGATTTCCTGGTGGTCTTTGCCACGGTGCTGACCATCGGAGGATTGGCCGCGTGGTACCCCGTTCACAACATCCGAAAAATCGATTTCGGATCGATCAAATTAGATTGAGTAACCTCCGTACGCTCAGGGGAGGTAAACTTCCAGGAAAGAACATGCTCCACGCGGCTCCAGTATGGCAGCATCCAGCATGGCAGGGATCAGCAATGCTTCCCCCGCTTTTACATCCGTCGAATGCCCTGCGGCCGTACATTGAGCCTGCCCCTCGATACAAAGCAAGATCACAAAAGAATCCAATGCGGAATAGTCTTTTTCCGTCTTTCTGTCGAGCTGTAACAGATGGGTGGAGAACCAGGGACATTCCTTAAGCAGGGAGGATTCTCCCACACGGGCCTTATAATGCGTGCGGTAATCCCCAGAAAACCCGAAATCGATGGCTTCCAACGCCTCTTCGGTATGGAGTTCACGCCCCTTGCCCTTCTCATCCACCCGGTCCCAGTCGTAGATCCTGTAAGTGGTATCAGAACTTTGTTGGATCTCGGCCAAAAGAATTCCCGGTCCTAATGCATGGATCCGGCCCGCCGGAATGAAAAAGAGGTCCCCTTTGGTGACCTTTTCGGTATTCAGGATCTCCCTGAGATTTTTATCCTTCAGGTGCTGCAGGTAAATGTCCCGGTTAACGGGGCGATTGAATCCGGTGATCAGCTCGGCGCCGGGTTCTGCATCCAGAATGTACCACATCTCCGTCTTCCCGTTGCCCA
>CALMDO010000207.1 GCA_937862805.1 uncultured Bacteroidota bacterium | reverse complement strand
ACCGGGATGAGTTTTTCAGGGTTAGGGTAGCAACCCTCAACAGGATGCTGAAAGTGGAACCGTTACCACACGAGAGCCCCGAAATGGCCAAAAATACGCTGAAAGCGATCGTTGAACTGGTGGAGAAACAGGAGAAAGAGTTCATGCGGGTTTATAAACACATCGTCAGCGAACTGAAAAACCACAACCTCTTCATCATCGACGAAACCCAGCTGACGCCTGGTCAGGGACAAGCTGTGCTGAAATATTTCCAGGAACAGGTCAGGGCACACCTTTTTCCCATCATGATCAGCAACCTGAAGGACATCTCCTCGTTGCGGGATAAATCGATCTACCTGGCCGTGAAACTTGGACGTAAAGACAGAGCACTGAAAGAAAATTATGCACTGATCGAACTGCCGACAAAATCGGTTTCACGCTTTTACATTCTTCCCCCCGAAGGTGAAAAAAGGTATATCATTTTGCTGGATGATGTTATCAGGTACTGTCTTTCAGAGATCTTTTCCATCTTTGGTTACACCCTCTTTTCTGCTTACACGGTGAAGATCACCCGTGATGCCGAAATAGATATCGATACCGACGTTTCCAAAAGTTTCCTGGAAGTGATGCAGGAGAGCCTCAAACAAAGAAGACGGGGTATACCGGTGCGATTCGTTTACGACAACTCGATGCCTGAAGACCTGCTCAGGACGATCAGCAAACGACTTGAAATCACCAAAGATGATCCGGTAAGAGGAGGCGGGCGTTACCACAATTTCAAGGATTTCATGGGTTTCCCCAACCTTGGGCACCGCGAACTGGAATACATTCCCATGCTTCCGCTGCGGCACAAAGACCTACCACTCAACCGCAGTATCCTCCAGGCTATCCGGCACAAAGACATTATGCTGCATTACCCTTACCAGTCGTTCCATTACATCATCGACCTGTTAAGGGAAGCCTCCATCGATCCGAAGGTACGTGCCATCAAAATGACCATCTACCGCGCTGCCAGGAATTCCAACGTGATCAACGCCCTGATCAATGCCGCCAGGAACGGGAAGTCGGTGACGGTCTTCATGGAACTGCAAGCCCGGTTTGATGAAGAGGCGAACATCTTCTGGACCGGCCGATTGCGCGAAGAGGGGGTGAAAGTCATCCACAGCATCCCCGGATTTAAAGTCCACAGCAAACTGCTGCTGATCCGAAGAAAAGAACATACCGCCAACTATTTCTATGGTTTCATCGGCACCGGGAATTTCAATGAAGATACAGCAAAAGTCTACGCGGACATTAGCATTCTGACCGCAAACCAGAAGATCTGTTCGGAGGTTGATAACGCTTTCCATCTGATGGAAGAAAATTACCGGCCTTACAAATTTAAAACCCTGATCGTTGCCCCGTTCAACATGCGTAACTTCTTTATCAAGATGCTGAACAAGGAGATCAGGAATGCCAAACTGGGTAAGGAAGCCTGGGCCATCATCAAACTGAACAGCCTGGTGGATGAAAAAATGGTGAAAAAACTTTACAAGGCCAGCCAGGCCGGCGTCAAAATCAAACTGATCATCCGTGGTATCTGCACACTGGTTCCCGGCCTCCCCGAGATCAGCGATAACATAACGGCCATCAGCATCGTGGACCGCTTTCTGGAACATGCCCGGATCATCGTCTTTGGAAATGCCGGAAACCCTCAATATTACATCACTTCAGCCGATTGGATGGTGCGCAATTTCGACAACCGTATCGAAGTTGCGACCCCGGTTTATGACCCTGCCATCCAGGAACAGTTAAAGGCCATCCTTGATATCCAATTGAAAGACAACGTGAAGGCACGCCTGCTCAACCCCGGTCATATCAACGAATACAAACAAACCGACGACCCTCCTGTCAGATCCCAGGAAGCGATCTATCAGTATTTTAAACAACAAATCTCGCCCGATACATAACAGCAACGCATTGAAGAAAATCTTTTCCATCCTGTTCAACAAGTACCTGTTGACAACCGTCGCTTTCATTGTCTGGCTTGTTTTTTTCGACAGCAATAACCTGCTGACCCGAAACCGGTTACAAACCCAGCTTGACGGGCTGAACCAGGAAAAGCAGTTTTACCTGAATGAAATCCAAAAAGATTCGACGCTGATCCATGACCTGATGCACGACACTGCAGCACTCGAGCAGTTTGCAAGGGAAAGGTACCTGATGAAGAAAGAGAATGAAGATCTTTTTCTGGTGATCGATACTACTGGGGGTCAACATCCATAAGGATCCTGACTGTTTTATAATCACTTTTAGCCTGGAATGCATCCCGTTTTTCCACCAGCTCCTGTTTCACCTGCCTGATCGGCAATTCCCTTTCAAACTTCAGCAGGATGTGTTTGATGTAGTAATTCATGATACGTGAAACGACGGGGTATTCAGGGCCCAGAACCCGGTTCCCGAAAGCCTTACGCAGGATCTTTGAAAATTCTTCAGCAGCTTTGTTAAGGAGTTCCGGCTCCTTGTGCTTTAACTTAATGAGGATGATGCGGTTAAAGGGAGGATAGTGGAATTGAAAACGGTCCTGCAACTGTTTGCGGAACATGGAAATATAATCGTGGTTGACCACGTCATGGATCACGGGATGGTTGGGATGGTAAGTCTGGATAATGACCTTTCCCTGGTGGTTCTTTCTTCCGGAGCGTCCGCTGACCTGTGCCATGAGTTGAAAACCCCTTTCCGGGGCACGGAAATCGGGGTAATTGAGCATGTTGTCGGCATTGAGGATGCAAACTGTGCTGACGTTATCAAAATCAAGTCCTTTGGTCACCATCTGGGTACCGACCAGTATATCGATTTTTCGTTCTTCAAAATCGGCAATGATCTGCTGATGTGAATGTTTTGTACGGGCTGTGTCCAGGTCCATCCTTGCAATCCGGGCGCCCGGAAACAGCAGAGCCAACTCCTCCTCCACTTTTTCTGTCCCGAAACCTTTCATCCGTACCGCTGTTCCTCCGCAATCGGGGCATCGTTCGGGGACCCTTGTCACATAACCGCAGTAATGACAACGAAGTTGGTTGCTTTTTTTGTGATAAACCAGCGTTACATCGCAGTTTTTACAAGAGGGCATCCAGGAACAGGTTTCACATTCAAGACGCAGTGAAAACCCCCGCCGGTTCTGAAAAAGAATGGCCTGTTCCTTGTGTTCCAAAACCTCTTTCAGCTTATCCAGCAACGCCGAAGAAAAATGACTTTTCATCTTCCCTTGCCTCATTTCGTCACGGATGTTGACCACCTGAACTTCCGGCATCTCCATGTTTCCGTACCGTTCAAAGAGTTCTACTTTACCAAATTTTTCACGCGTGGCGTTATAGTAGGTCTCAATGGAAGGTGTGGCCGATCCCAGAAGGGTTTTAGCATGGTGAAAGTGGGCCAGCATGATGGCAGCGTCCCGGCCGTTGTAACGGGGAGCCGGATCGGCTTGTTTAAAGGAGGGATCATGCTCTTCGTCAACGATCACCAATCCCAGGTCAGAAAACGGGAGAAAGATCGCCGAACGGGCTCCCAGTATGATATCATAACGCCGACTCCCTACGCTTTCCTTATCATCAGCCGATAACACCGAATTCCAGATATCGACCCGTTCATTTTCATTGAACCGCGAGTGATAAACCCCGACCCTGTTCCCGAAATATTTGCGCAACCTGTTGATGATCTGCCCGGTCAAAGCAATTTCCGGAAGCAGGTAAAGAACTTGTTTCCCCTGGTCGATCATCTCGCGGATCAACTGGATGTAGAGTTCAGTCTTCCCACTGGAGGTCACGCCATGCAACAAAACCACCTCTTTGGTTAAAAAAAGCTCCTTGATTCTGTGAAGGGCTTCCTGCTGGGCTGCACTGAGCGCAACCTGTCGTAAGTTCTCCGGTGATGTCTCTTCAGCTTCCGATGCAAGACATTCCCTGGTCTCCAGGATATTTTTGGTTACCAGATGGTTAAGCTGTGCCGTGGTTCCGTTTGATGCTTTTAGCAATTGAGTCTTGGAAACCTTTCGGAGCTCCTCCAAACCGAAACCCGACAAACGGATATAGGTCATAAGAATCTCCAGTTGTTTGCGCGCTTTCCGCTCCATCCGGTCGAAGAGTTCTTTCATTGCCGTTTCGTCGCCTGCCAGGGCTGGATTCAGCGTGACCAGCGTCACCATTTTGG
>CALMDO010000206.1 GCA_937862805.1 uncultured Bacteroidota bacterium | reverse complement strand
GGACCAGAAACTCAATGCCATACGACCAGGCTTTACCGCTACGAATCTCACCTTCCAGCTTGTTGTTGAGGATCAGGTTGGCGAAATCCTTGAAATCGATCACGTGCTGCATCCATTTATAGTACACCTCTACCGAGGTTTCAATGGTATTGCGCCTGAAATTCCGGAAATATCCCAAGGCTACCTGGTCGGCCAGTTGCGGTTTGACATTCGGACTGGCGGCAAACCAGATATCCAACGGGGTGCCGATGGTAGAATTTTGCGCCAACTGCAGGTATTGGTTGGTGCGGGCATAACTTGCCTTAACGGAATGACGGGCATTGAAATCCCATAGAATTCCCAAACGGGGCTCTATCCCGTAAGAAATGTTGTAAATGATTCCTGCCTTATAATTGGAAGAATCGGTGGCGACATACTGATCATTGTAATGAAAAACAGTACCCGGACCAATGTTTTGGAAAAGCGAAAACCGCAACCCGTACTTGATTGTGAAATGATCGCCCAATTTTTGTTCGTTGCTGCCATAAAGACCTGATTCGATTCCATAGTTGTCGGGAACCTCCACCTGGGTGATCACGGTTTGATCGCCGGTACCTGTTGCTTTTCCGGGATAGAACATGTGATAGGTTGAGGAGAGTCCGAATCGGATGGTGTTGGAGGGATTCAGATAGAAGCTCAGATCTCCTTTGACACCCAGGTCACGGAGTCCTGAGTACCATTCAAAGGAAGTGTTGTTTCCCGATGGGGTACCTAAAAAGTAGCGGTAATTGGCGTACAAGAAAGAGAAATTAGAAAATATCTTATTGGTAAACAGATGATTCCATCGAAAAGTAGCGGTCTCGTTGCCCCAATTCATTCGGGCAAAAGCATTGGAAAAAACATCGCGTCCGAAATAGCCCGACAGGAAGATCTGGTTGTTGTCGTTGATGCGGTAATTGATCTTGGCATTGAAATCATAGAAATAGAGCCGGTTGTTCTGCAAGGCTTTGTTGGAGGAGAGGGGAAGAAAGAGATCGGCATAGGTACGCCGGCCTGAGACAATGAAGGAAGAGCGGTTTTTCCAAACAGGTCCTTCCACGGTCAGCCGGCTCGCGATGATCCCGATTCCTCCGTTGACCTCAAATTTTTTCGAATTCCCTTCATTCATCCGGATATCCAATACGGAGGAGAGCCTTCCGCCGTATGAAGCGGGGATATCTCCTTTGTAAAGTTTTACATCGCGGATGGCATCGTTGTTGAATACCGAGAAAAAGCCCATCAGGTGGGAAGCGTTGTAAACTGTTGCTTCATCAAGCAGGATCAGGTTCTGATCGGGGGAACCACCCCTTACGCTGAATCCGCTCGATCCTTCTCCGACGGACTGAACGCCCGGTAATAGTTGAATGGCCTTGATCACATCCACCTCGCCCATGAGCGCCGGGATTTTCCGGATGGTCTTGATGTCCATCCTGAAAGTACTCATCTCCGGTTTGACCACGTTGCGGTCGTTTCTTTCGCTGGTGATCTCTACCTCTTTCAACTCCTGCTGATGGGGCGAAAGCTCAACCATCAGGCTTCTGTTGGCTGTCAGCTCAACCCGGATTTCCCGGGTCATGTAACCAATGTAAGAGAAAACCAGCGTGTAACTGCCTTCATGAAGAGTCAGCGAATAGTTGCCGTACAGATCGGTCACCCCGCCGGTTTTCAGTTCTCTGATGAAGACCGTGGCTCCGGGCAAGGCTTCCCCGTTGCTCTGGTCTGTCACTTTTCCGGAAACAGTATATTGCTTAAGGGTTTCTGCGGGTAAGAACGTAGCGGAGATCAACAAAAGAAAGGTGCCGGTGAACAAGAGAAGAACCAATCGGGTTTTGAGCATGCGCGCCGGGATTAGCATTTATTTCCGGATGATCCTGAATTCGCCGTTGGCCTCCAGCCGAATGATCCGGGATGTTTTAATCGTTCGGATGTCATCTAACAATGGATCGACCACATAATCAACTCCCTCGAGGATCTGTCGGCTGATGTTTTTAAAAGTTTGCGGGGGAGGTTCTCCGGAAATGTTGGCTGAAGTGGAGACGATGGGTTTTCCGAAAGCCCGGATCAACCGGCAACAAAATGCATTCCTGACAATTCGGATGGCAATGGACTGATCCTTGGCTATAACGTTGGTTGACAGATTTTTAGCCTTTGAATAGATGATCGTGAGCGGAGTATCTACACTGCTGACCAGGTCTGCAGCAACCTCCGGGACATCGACCACATAGTCCCCGATGCGTTTAAAATCGTCGAGAAGGATGATCAGGCTTTTCCCTTCAATTCTTTTTTTAAGATGATAAATTTTGTCGACGGCCGCGGCATTGGTTGCATCGCATCCTACACCCCAAATTGTATCGGTAGGGTAGAGGATGGTGCCTCCCGCTTTAAGCACCTTCAGACAAGCGTCAATTTCAGATTGCATGCGAAATAAAAAATTCTGATGAATAAACAACGAACAAAAGTACCAAGAAATCGGCATTTATTGACTAATTTCTCCTGAAAAAGGAGTGGAGAACTGGTAATTAAAGCTGTGCAGTAAGTGCTTCCGGCAGGATACCGGTAGCACAACGGAAGTGTTTTTTGGGACAGGCATTGTAACCGTGCAATCCGCAAGGGCGGCAATCCAGGTTTTCTTCAGTCTGGATGAGGAAAGAGCGATCGGATAAGGGACCGAAACCAAATTCCGGGACGGTTGAACAGAAAACCACGCTCACGGGGGCATTCACCGCGGAGGCTAAGTGCATCGGTGCCGAATCGTTGGTGAAGTTCATCCTGGCGTCTTTCATCAGGGCGGCTGATTGGAGTAAGGTCAACCGGCCACTGAGATTAAAGGCCTGAGGATGCCCGCTTTTTCGGAGGATCTCTTCGCACAGGTCGTGATCAGCAGGAGATCCCAACAGGTATAAAACGGAGGTTGCGGGGATCTTCCGGATGAAGGATGCCCACTGTTCTGCCGGGTATTGTTTGGTGAACCACAGCGAGGCAGGAGAGAGGGTGTAATAGATCCCCGTTTTAAAACTTTGAATCGCCGTTTCATCCCCTGAAGTCGGGTACAACTTTGGAAGATAACTTTTATTACCGGGAAAATTTTGCAACAAGGCAAGATTCCGGTCAATCTCGTGCAACCCTTTACCGATCTGGTGTATCACTTTGTGAGAAAACAGGAAGGACCATGGATTTTTATCAAACCCCACGGTAGAGGAAGCGCCCGACAAGGCTGTAAGCATACCGGTTTTGAAGAACCGCTGCACGTTGACAACCAAGTCGTACCTGTTTTTTCTGACAAGGATGATCAGTTGAAGGAAATGCCGAAATCCATGATGGGTCTTATCCCAGGTAAGGAACAGATTCAGAAAGGGATGGCCTGTGAACAGGCTTTCATTCCCTTTTTTTACAAGGAGGTCGATGGCAGCTCCGGGGAAGTCGTGGTGCAGTTTTTCAAGGAGCGGTGTAGCCAGGATCACATCGCCGATGGAGGCGGTTTGGATGATCAGGATTTTTTTCATCATACCGGAACATCAAATTCTCTCAAGGCCTGGTTGAGGGATGTTTTCAGATCGGTGGAGGGTTTCCTTTTCCCGATGATCAGTGCACAGGGTACATGGTAAGTACCGGCAGGGAATTTTTTGGGAAGGGAACCCGGGATGACGACTGACCGGGGAGGGACATAGGCTTTGTGTTCCACGGGTTGTGGTGTCGAAACGTCGATGATCCGCGTTGACCCGGTGATGACGACATTGGCTCCCAACACCGATTCGTAGCCGATCCGGGCGCCTTCCACCACAATCGACCGCGATCCCAGGAAGCAGCCATCTTCAACAATGACAGGAGCTGCCTGCACCGGTTCGAGAACGCCGCCGATCCCGACTCCACCGCTAAGATGGACATTTTTACCGATCTGGGCGCACGAACCCACTGTGGCCCAGGTATCGATCATCGTACCGGAATCAACATAAGCACCGATGTTGACATACGATGGCATCATGATTACCCCGTGTGCTAAAAAGGATCCGAACCTCGCAATTGCATGGGGAACTACCCTGACCCCCTTTTTGTCATGGTCTCTTTTTAACGGGATCTTGTCGTGAAAAACAAAAGGTCCTACTTCCGTGACTTCCATCTGACGGATCGGAAAATAGAGCACCACTG
>CALMDO010000205.1 GCA_937862805.1 uncultured Bacteroidota bacterium | reverse complement strand
GGGTTGGAAATGCCTCCGGGGAGGGTCGTCCCGGACTTACCGGCATTTCAATGGCCGCACCGGTTTTGTTTGATGTTTTTAAAGGATTGCCTCCTTCCTCTTGGTTTGGACGACCTGACCCGGCACTGGTTCTGGCGAAAGTTTGCCGGTACAGCGGGTACCGGGCCTCTTCGATTTGCGAATTCACCGACTCGGTTTGGGTCCCCAAATCCGGAATGAAAACCCCGCCCTGCCCGTTTCATCAAATGGTACACCTTGATCCGACAGGGAAGTGGCAGGTTCATACTGGTTGTGAAGCTCCTGATAAGATGCTCCATGTCTCCTGGTTTGTTCTTCCGCCGGTACAGGAGTGGTACTTCAGGAACAAAAACCCCTTTTACAAGCCCTTGCCACCCTTTAAAACTGGTTGTGAAACAGTCTCACAACGCCACAACATGGAGATCATTTACCCCGGAAACAACAGCCGGATATTCATCCCCGTTGATCTGGACGGAAAAGCCGGGTATGCCATCGTAAAAGTTGCCCATAGAAATCCGAAACAATTGATATACTGGCATTTGGACGATCAATTTATAGGAACTACCAACGAGATCCACCAAATGGCAATCTCGCCGGAAAGTGGCACTCACCGTCTGACCCTGGTCGATCAGGCAGGGGAACGCGTGGTCTGCCGGTTCGAAGTTATAACCAACCAAAACCAGTGATGGAAATCCACTTCTTCTATCCATCTTCACTCTCTTTTAAGTACCTTTGTGGCTTAAATACCATTCATGATACTTGTAACCGGCGGAACCGGATTGCTGGGTTCCCACCTGCTTTTTGACCTGATCCGGCAGGGAAAACCTGTGAGGGCTTTACGGAGAAAAACAAGCGATACTGCAAGGGTATCTAAAGTATTCTCCTATTATACTCCTGACGGTTCGTCCCTGGCGAATAACATTGAATGGGTTGAAGGTGATCTGTTGGATTTTGGCTCCATGGAAAATGCCCTGGAAGGGATCACGAAAATCTATCATACCGGAGCAGTGGTCTCCTTTGATCCCATCGATCACAAAACCATGTTGAAGGTTAATACCGAAGGGACTGCCAACCTGGTGAACCTCGCCATCAGTCGCGGGGTTGAGAAATTTTGCTTTGTAAGTTCAGTCGCCACCTTAGGGAGAGCAGACAACGACGGGTTGACCAGCGAAGAGGACTATTGGGTTCCCTCAAGGAAAAATTCTGTCTATGCCATCAGCAAATATGGCGCAGAAAGGGAAGTCTGGAGAGGGATGGAGGAGGGTTTGAATGCCGTGATCATCAATCCTTCGATAATCCTGGGCCCCGGTTTTTGGAATCACAACTCCGGTCTGTTCCGTATGGTGTGGGAGGGTTTGAAATTTTATACGAGGGGGATCAATGGATATGTCGATGTACGGGATGTTTCAAAAGCGATGATCAGTCTGATGGAGCGTGATATAGCCGGTCAGCGTTTTATCTGTTCATCGGAAAATGTGACCTACGAAGCCTTGTTCAAAATGATGGCGCACTTCCTTGACAAACCGGAGCCGGCTTTCAATGTTCCCATGGGATTGGCTTCTCTGGCCTGGCGTGCAGAGACACTGAAAGCTTTTCTGACCGGTTCGCGACCTCAAATTACCCGGGAAATGGCGATCTCCGCAACACAGTACTACACCTATACCAACCAGAAACTGTGCGAAGCCATTCCCTTTACCTTTATCCCCGTCGAACAATCCATCCGGGATATTTGTGCATTGTTTATTCAGGATCACCAAGGAAAGGCATGATAATCAGGCAAAAGGGAGGTTAACTTAACGGATGAGGTTGCGGTAGTGGAAATACCGGCCCACAATGTCATCCACAAACCCATCGGTTTTATAATCAACAGGGTACTGATCGGTACTGTCAGCCGGCGCATGAGGATCCTTCTGGGAACGACGGAGCAGATAATAATCAACATGCCGGTTCCACCGGTTCTTGTCTTTCCCGTATTTTTCCGCCTTTTCTCGTGCCATTATCACGCGCCCGATGCCCACGTTGTAAGAGGCCAGGACAAAGTAAACTCTTTCGCGCGGATCGGTGATCTCTTCAGGCAGTTGCTTATCAAGATAACGGAGGTACCTGATCCCACCCGCAATCTGTTGTTCAGTGGAAGAAAGACTGTCGATACCGAATTTGGCAGCGGTTTCAGGCATCAGTTGCATGAGGCCGATGGCATTGCGGGTGGAGGTCTGCCCCTGTCGGAAATTGGATTCCTGGTATACCAACGAAGTGATCAACCGCCAATCCCATGGAAAGACCTTGCTTTGCTCCCTGATGATCTTATCATAGGGAGAGAGGCAACATCCTGTTATGGAAAAATAATCACTTTGGAAAAAATTAATAATACGCTGATTATCAAAGTATTCTAAATAATTCTTTTTTAATTTGCCGGATGATTTAAACGCTCTCAGCCATTGGTTAAGTTCGTTAAGCAGGGTATCGGAAGCGTGTGCAACACCCCAACTGAAGCTGTAATGAGGGTAAACGACCAGCGAAACATCCAGGTTACGATAAAATCTTTTGCAGACGCGGGCAATGTTTTCCTGGCAGATGGCGTATTTGATTTTTCCTTCTGAGACTTGTCGTATTAACTCCTCCTGTCTGATTCCCTGGATTTCTTTAAGGATTGCCTTCCGGCCCGATTGCCGGTAGATGAGGTGATAGAAGGTGGAAAAACAATAATTTTCAGTGGCATACAGGGTATCCCGCGGAAAATCTTTAAGTGCGCTGATATAGGTGCTGTCTTTGCGCCCCGCGTGTTTTGCCTGCTGCACCATGACCAGTCTGGTTTCGCCGAAAGGATCAGAAAACTGTACATGTTTTTTACCCTCCGGGTTGACCGGGAGGTTCATGGCAATGAGATCGGCGGCATTGTTCCTCAGGTAATAGTCAAGGGTTGAAAAGGTGTTGCTGCAGATTATTTTAAGTGGTACACCCAGGTGTTCGGCAAATGATTCCAGGAGGGCGAGCTGGTATCCCATCGGTTCGCCCCGGTAAAGGAAATAATCCAGGGTGTTCTGGTCGGTCAGGGCTATCAGATATCCCCGTTCCCTGATCCGGCGTATGGCATCTTTTTTCTCCTCTTCGTAGTGGAAGAGGCCACGTGTTACCCAAATGGCGATGAGGACAATGATCAATCCCCAGAGGACGCTCCTGATAACAATACTTTTCTTGGTTTTTGTACTCATGGGTAAGCCAAATGGCAGTGATCAACAGGCCATAAGACAAATTTACGAAAAAAATCACCTGGGAATTTTAATCTTCTGTCCGGGTTTCAACCGGCTGGTGTTTTTAATGTCGTTACTTTTCTTCAATTGAGCAACTGTTACATCAAATTTGTCGGCGATGTCCCAGAGATTATCGCCAGACTGAATGGTGTAGTAGATATATTTCTGGGAAGAGGAGGTGGTCGTTTTTCCTGAGGAAGTGGTTTTTGGTTTTTCACTGCGGGCAATGGCCCCGTTGACTTTCAATTTCTGTCCCACGGTGATCTTATCGCCGGAAAGGTCATTCCAGCTTTTCAATTGCTGAACCGTGCAGTGGTACTTATTGGCTATGGATCCCAGGCTTTCGCCGCTTCTGACAACGTGAATGGATTTCGGAGCTTCGGTATTTTGTGCTGATGAGGCAGAATTTACTTCTTCTGAAGGAGAAGCGTTTGTTGATGTTGGAGATTGGCGGGTAGTATCGTTGGATGCCATGGTTGTACCGGCACCGGTTGAGGTTGAAGCGGTGGTGGAAGATTTGGGCAGTTCACGCGGAGGTTTAGTATAGACCAGGATTTTCTGTTTGGGTTTGACATAATTTTTCCGGAGTCCGTTAAGCGCTTTAATCTCTGCAACGGTCATGTGAAACTTTTTTGCAATGGAGGTAAGGCTTTCTCCGCTTTTCACGGTGTACAGATCGGCTTCCCTGAAATTGCTGAAGGCCATGGCCATCAATGAATCCTGGGCGGAGACATTGCGGGTTTTGTAGGCGTAAAGTGCCGTTTCGTTGTTGATAAAGGCACCGACGTACTTTTTTCGCAACCTGACCTTGTAAGGATTTTCAGGGGTGGCGGGGATAAACCGGTGTTTGAACGAAGGGTTCAGGAAAGCCACCTCATCCATCGGGATGTTCAGCATCTCTGAAATTTGTTCGAAAGAGAGCGGGTTTCTGACGGTTACCGTATCGACTTCGTAATAGAGGATACCCGGGTCTACGGGATAGATTTTGTGTTCGTTGGCATAGGTAAGGACATACGAGGCCGCGATGAAAGCCGGGACGTATGAGCGGGTTTCCCGGGGCAGGTAATTGTGAAGCGCCCAAAAATTCTTCAATCCTCCTGACCTGCGGATAGCCTTGTTGACATTGCCGGCCCCTGAATTATAGGCAGCCAGGGCTAACGCCCAGTTCCCATAGATATCGTACAAGTCGCCCAGGTGTTCACAAGCTGCAATGGTTGCCTTGTAAGGGTCAAAACGATCATCAACGTACGAACTCACTTTCAGCCCGTAAACCTTTCCGGTACCGTACATGAATTGCCATAAACCTTTGGCCCCGGCACGGGAATTGGCTACCGGGTTGAGCGCCGATTCAATGACCGCTAAATACTTCAATTCCAAAGGCATATTGTGCCTGTCGAGCTGTTCTTCGAAAAGCGGGAAGTAAATCTGGGCCAAACCCATGATCCGTGCGGTGAGTTTTCTTTTTTTGAAAGCATAGACTTCAATGAATTTCCTGACTTCGCTGTTGTAAACGAACTCAAAGGGTGACTGGTCGTTCATTTGGGCGATCCGTTCCCGGTAAACAGAATCGGGGAAAACGGGGATGTCCATATCCGAATAGGTATTCCAATTCTGGTATTGGTCAGAATGCGGAAATTCAGCATCTTCAAAAATTTTAAGGTTTGCCAGGCTGTCGAGCATCAACACCACCGGATCATCTTCCACCAACGGCTTATTCCGGTACAGGGAATCGGGTCTGATGGTGTCCTGGGCAAAAAAGTAAAGAGGTGTGAGGAGGAGGAAAAGAGAGAGAAAGAGGCTTTTTTTTGAAGACATGCAATAAGCTTTATGCTAAGGAGGAATGATTTAATAACTGCAAATTTACCATTTTATTATGAAAAGCCTGGTAAGTATGGATCATAAAACCGGGCGCCGATGAGACCAGGCTGTATTAAATGTTAAGGGTTGACCCTAACAAACCGATGAAAATATTATTTTTGTCAAATAATATTGATTTATGAAAAAGATTTATCCCTGGATGCTGTTCCTTTTCTTCTTCGCTCCGCTGGTTCAGGCTCAGGGTATTGAAAGTGATTCCATACCGGTACTTAAACACTGGATGACCCCGGAAGAGTTGCTGCGTAAAGGAGAGATCGGCAAATCATTCGTCGAAACCGACCCGCCGGCCGCTCCTGTAAGGAACGTTGCTGAGTTCGATCAAATGCAGGGAGCCCTGGTTCGCTATCCTTTCGGGATTCCGCTTACATTGATTAAGGAGATGTCGTTGCAATTAAAAGTGACAACCCTCGTTTCCAGCACATCTCAAAAAAACACGGTGATCCAGCAATACCTTGGCGTCGGGATCGATACCAGCCATTGCAATTTCATCATCGCTCCCACCGATTCTTACTGGACCCGCGATTACGGCCCCTGGTTTGTCTCAGACAGCACCAACAACATCGGAATTGTTGACTTTCCCTACAACAGGCCTCGTCCCGGTGACGACGAAATTCCGAAAAAAGTTGCCGCCATGCTGGGTATCCCCTGGTACGGAATGAACGTGATACATACCGGTGGCAATTACATGACCGATGGCTTGGGGAACAGCGCCTCTACCCAGTTGGTTTGGGAAGAAAATCCCACCCAGACCCACGCACAAATATCCCAAAAAATGCTTAACTATCTGGGTATCAACAATTACCATGTTGTAGCTGATCCCAACAATACCTATATTGACCACATCGACTGTTGGGCCAAGTTTCTGGCTCCCGACAAAATACTGGTCAGGAAAGTACCGCCATCCCATTCGCGGTACGCTGCCATCGAAGCCGCGGCCAATTACTGGGCATCACAAATTTGTCCTTATGGTTATCCCTACCATGTTTACCGGGTAATGACCGGCCAGGATCAACCGTATACCAACTCGGTTATTTTAAACAACAAAGTCCTGATCCCTTTTATGGGTTCCTCATGGGACGACAGCGCCAAAGCGGTTTACCAGGCAGCCATGCCGGGATATACCGTCAAAGGGTTCCTGGAGAATTCTTCCACGCCATGGGAATCGACCGATGCCCTCCATTGCCGGGTCATGGGAATTGCCGATGTCGGCCAGCTTTATATCCGCCATCTGCCGTTGTATGGAAATCAAACCGGCATGCATGGATACCAGGTCGTGATGCAACTCTATGCCTGTAGTCATACCCCGGTGATCGACGATTCAGTGTTGCTCCATTACCGGGTCGGCCCGGGCCCTTTTGTCACGGTTAAAATGAACCATCCCGGTGGCAATGTATATGATGGTTACATTCCCCGGCAACCGGAAGGAAGCCTCATCAAGTATTATATCACTGCCGCAGACCAGTCGGGTCGACATGCCACCCTGCCCTTTATCGGCGCTGCAGATCCTTTCCGTTTTGTGACCATCGACACCCTGCTCTACACGACACCTGATACCCTCCGGTACGAGGATGCCACTGACGCTTATTTCGGTTTGTGGTTCACAATAGAAAATACGCTGGAAAGAAATGTTACCTTGCTTAGTTTACAACAGGATGGAACCGGTGTGCCCTGGTGGATCGATGACCTTTCCCTTCCTTCCTTACCGCTTGTAATGATACCGGGTGACACTGTATCCCTCCTGGTGAAGGTGCCCATACCGGTAACCAGTTATCCTGCTACCCGGTATTTTATCGATTCGCTGAAGATCGTCTCTTCTGAAGGGATCCAGCATGAAATCCTGGCGATCAACACCGATATTCTCAGTGCAGTTGCCGATCACGATACCCGTTCAGGATCGGGTTACAACCATCCGAATCCTTTCACCGACGTAACCACCCTGCCTGTTTTTGCCAGTCGCGGTGAACGAATTTTGATGGAGATTTTTGATATCCGGGGCAGGAAAGTACGTACCCTGCTGAATTCTTCCGGGGAGGGTATTGCTCAGAAAGTTACCTGGAACGGAACAGATGATCATGGAAACCTTTTACCAGGGGGAATTTACCTCTGCCGGGTCACTTCCGGTGAAAAAACGATCACTTGCAGAATGGTGCTTATTCGCTGATCTTTTTTTCAGGACGCATCTGCGGGAAAAAGAGTACATCCTGTATGGAGGGTGAATTGGTCATGATCATCGATAAACGGTCGATGCCAATTCCCAGTCCTGCCGTGGGAGGCATCCCGAATTCAAGGGCACGCAGGAAATCTTCATCCAATACCATCGATTCATCATCCCCTCTTTTTCCGAGCTCCATCTGCGATTCAAACCGGCCACGCTGATCCAGCGGGTCATTGAGTTCCGAAAAGGCATTGCACAGCTCCTTACCGTTGCAAATGGCTTCGAAACGTTCGACCAGCCCCGGCTTGTCACGGTGTTTTTTGGCCAGAGGTGACATCTCAATTGGGTAGTCGGTGATAAAAGTCGGCTGGATCAGGTAAGGTTCGCATTTTTCACCAAAAATCTGATCGATGATCTTGCCTTTAGCCATGGTTTTATCGATGGGAACATCCAGCGAAAGGGCCAGTGCGGTGAGCGACTCTTCATCCATCCCGTCAATCGTTGCTCCTGTAAAATGATGGATTACTTCGTACATGGTAAAACGCTTCCACGGGCGTTTGAAATCGATCTGATGTTCACCCACCTGTACAACCGTCGTCCCGTGTAGGTCAAAGGCGATCTTTTCGACCATTTCCTCTACCAGCGACATCATCCATTCATAATCCTTGTAGGCTACATAGAGCTCCATCTGGGTGAACTCAGGGTTGTGAAAACGGTCCATACCCTCATTCCGGAAATCCTTGGAAAACTCAAAGACGCCGTCATATCCTCCCACGATCAGCCGTTTGAGGTAAAGTTCATTGGCAATCCGGAGGTAAAGGGTCATCTCCAATGTGTTGTGAAAGGTCTTGAACGGTCGGGCAGCAGCTCCCCCGTAGAGGGGTTGCAGGACAGGCGTTTCCACTTCGAGATAACCTTTGTTGTTCAGGTAATTACGCATAGAATTGACCAACTTGTTGCGTTGTACGAAGACTTCACGAACTCCGGGATTCACGATCAGATCGACATACCGTTGGCGGTACCGCTGTTCGGGATCGGTGTAGGCATCGAAAACGGTATCTTCTTTTTCTTTGACAATCGGGAGCACCCGCAGTGATTTGCTCAACAACCTGAGGCTTTGTACATGGACGGTTATTTCTCCCATTTGGGTGATGAAAACGTATCCCGTAATCCCGATGATATCTCCGATATCCAACAATTTTTTAAAAACCGTGTTGTACAGTGTTTTATCTTCTCCCGGGCACAATTCATCGCGCTTGATATACAGCTGGATGCGGCCGCTTTCATCCTGTAATTCTGTGAAAGAGGCAGCGCCCATGATCCGGCGGCTCATGATCCGGCCGGCCATGCTTACCTGCTGAAAAAGAGAGGGATCTCCGGGAAACCCGGATTTGATTTCGGAGGCCTTTGCATTGACCTCGAACGTTTGCGGGGGAAAAGGATCGATTCCCAACCTGATCAGTTCATTCAGTGAATTACGTCGGATCAGCTCCTGTTCAGACATTCCGGTAGCCATACTGTAAGTTTTATGCAAAGATAGGGATTTAGATGAAAATCCCGTGGAGGATGCGGTGTGACATTACCTTCCGGAAACCGGGAAGGTGCAATTCGTAATACTGTAAAAGGCTTTCGACTATTTGATTGCGCAATGTGGCATTCATGGAAGGAAGGATGATTCCGCAACGGGCGGCTTCCCGTTCCGGTGCAACAGCCGGGAAAGGCACGGAGCTTGCTGAGTCAGCCGCCGGGGGAAAAAGAATCCCGAGATCTGTAGCGGATATCCGTAGCATCTGGTAAAACAACCGACTCGTGGCCGGATCAAAATAATGGGGATGATCGGGGATGGTTGATTGGAACTGCCCTTCTGTCATATTAAAGACCGGATGATCAACCGAAAAATTTACTTGTGGAAAAATTCCGAGATGATGACACAATTGCAGCATGAACAGGAGATGAAAAGAAGCGACTGGGACGACGGTTTCATCCAAAGTCACGCAGGTGTTGTAAATGAAAGAAAAAAGTTCAGGGTTTGCCTCCTCTTCACGGATCGAATGATAGAGCAACTCATTAATGAAGAGAACCAGGCTGCTTTTATGAATGTCAAAGGGGATGGAGTGGTAGGGATGGGAGAGGCGGATCTCTTTAACCGACTGAAGCGTCTGTTTTTCCCGATGATAAACCACCATGTCCAAAAGCGTCAGGGGTTGGAACAAACCCGCTTTAATCCTGGACTTGGGATTCCTGACACCACGAAAAATATAGGAGCGGATACCAAAAAGCCCGGTATAGATCTTTACGATCAGGCTGGTATCGGAATACTTAACAGAATGAAAAACAATGCCCTGCGTACAGTGGAGCATCAGTTGGTAACTAATATCTTGGTAACCACTTTCTCACTTCCTCCGTCATTGGAAGCATAAACCAGGTAAACCCCGGTTTTGGCTTTGCGTCCGTCAAAATTCTTTCCGTCCCAAATGGCTTGTCCTCCATAAGCACGGGTGGAATAAACCAGCACCCCGTTCACGTCGGTGATCCTGATCTGGGCGTCGGCCACCAATCCTTTGATGGCAATATAACCCGTAAAATCAGAGGGCACCGGATTCGGGAAGGCATATACATTTTCATTTGTTTCACCTCCCGGAGTGGCGGGTCCGCGGAAAGAGATAACCCCTTTGTCGGTTCCGAAAAAGACATCCCCGTCTTTGTTGATGGCCAGGCAGATGATCCGGTCGGAGAGAAGCGGACTGTTTTCCGCTGTAAAATGGTACTTCTCTTTGGTTCCGTCCTGGGAAAAACAGTAAACACCACCCCGGTCGGTTCCGATCCATTTCTGGTTGGCGCCATCTACAGCGATTGCTGTAACTGTTTCATTTTCAAGCAAATATTGTACATAGCTCCCTTGTTGGACCAGAATTCGCTGACAGTCGAAGTTTTCACCTGTAAAGATTTTTTCAGGCGAGTAGAAGACGGCCACCCCTTTTTCGGTCCCAATCCAAATTTCGCCGTTAAGATCTTCAGCCATTGCATTGACTGTGTTTCCCGGGATATTGCCATTTCCCACCGTTGAGTTCAGCAACCGCGACTGATCGTCAGAGGGATCTCCGGGTGTACTGTTATCGGTAAATACGAGTAGTGAGTTGGGATTCATGTTGCCATACCGCATCTGGATCCATTTCTGTCCCGGGCTGGTCACCATGATCTGTCCCAGGTCATTTTCATTTACCGCGGGGATTGTGAAGCCTGTCCAGGTATTTCCTTGTTTCATAGAGAGGCAACTGTTGTTGTGGGAGGTGACGACCCACAGGTTTCCTTGTTTGTCAAAAGTCAGGCCTCCGACACGGACGTCAGAAGTATCCGAAGCCGTATGGTGGCGCAGGGTACTGTTGCCTTCCGTATAACGGTTTGTTGCTACACCGTTATAAATTTCCAGTACGCCCCGGCCAAATGAACCGGCGTAGATGCGTTTGCTATCTGAAGGGTCAATGGCGGCGACCACAATGTCATAGGCGGTTCCCATTAATGGGCTGTTGCCGGAGGTTACGTTGTTCCAGTTGGTATTGTCGAAATGATATACCTGAGCAGGATAATAGAGCGGAGTATAGGAAGCATCCCTGCCGCCCGGCGCTATCACCAGATCATTTCCACGGGCATTCATACTGAAGGCCAAAGCCGAGAGCGGGCCACTGAGCGAAAAGTGCTCGATGGCTCCGGTTTGTAAACGGTACATGACCATTCCGGAGTAGGTATCGGCGATCCAGAGATTCCGCGAGGCGTCAATTAAGGCATCGTTCGGGTAGGGATTGCCCGGATCGTAATTCCAGACAGTGGTCGTCAAATTAAAATTTTCGTCGAAAGCGCACACGAAGTAGTCGTACGAAACGCCAAGGTAATCGTTGGTAGCCTGAAGGCTCATCACTTTGTTATAGTAATCTCTTTCCCAGCGGGTCCATTGCCCATCAGAAAAAATACAGAGGGTATCGGCAGCGTTGCCCTGTTTGTTCACGACGATCCGGTCTGAAAAAGAGACGATGGTATTGTAGGAGGCCGCAGTATCCATGGCCATGTCGCGGTGCCAGGAGGCAAAATTGGCGAGGTTAGGGTCTTTAGCCCACGATTTATAGATTCCTTTTTCGGTGGCCGCGTAAATAGAGTCGTGGGAGTCTGTTGTCATTGACAGGACATTGACCTGGCTACCCTGGGGACCGATGTAGTAAGTATCACGAATTTCTTCCTTGCTGATATCCAATACAACAATCCCAAACCCACAGGATAAATAAGCTGCTTTCCCGATAAAATAGATGTCGTTAATGGTCTTGTTTCCCAGGATGGGTTTTCGTTTGATATCGGAGATGTTGATGATGGTATTGTCTTTGATGAGATCAATATTGGCATTGGTATAAGCGATGACCAGTGTTTTGTATTCACTGTTATAGCGGATGCAACTGATCCCAATGTCAGAAAGGCCTGAGATCTTGGTGATCCTGCCCACGCTATAATCCTCCTTGTTGACATAGAACACGGCATACGGTGTGGAGCAATAAATTTTATCACCTGCGTCTGTCACCGAATTGCACAAGGTGTACGGTAATTCATCCCGCCATTGACCGACGGGCACCGACTGGGCGCGGAGCAGGCTGATGCCGGTCATGAAGGCCGGGATCAGGAGAAGGTAGCGTAAAAGTTTCATGAAGTCAGGTTATCGGGCCGATCAAAGCCATTGAGTGAACGTTATTGAGCCGTTTTTATTGTGAGCGGCCCCATCTGTCAGAGGATCATTCCGGCCCCCACTGTTTCGTGGGTTGCTTCATCAATCAGGATGATGCTACCGGTGATCCTGTTTTTCACGTAGGGATCGTAGAACAAGGGCTGGGTTGTGCGGATCATGACGGAGGCGATGTCGTTCATTTTCACGGGAGTTCCTTCCGGCATTTTTTCCAGTGTATTGATGTTGAGCACGTGATCGACCGATTGGACGATGCATTTGACATCGCGGGTAGTGTGTTTCAGGGCGTACCTTCCTCCGGGCTTCAGCGGGATGGGATTCATCCAGCAAACCATGGCCTGAAATTCACCACCAATGGTTGGCAGGTCATACTCTCCTGTTATCATATCTCCCCGGCTGATGTCCACGTCATCAGCGAGGGTGAGTGTCACCGACATGGGAGGGAAAGCTTTTTCCAATGCTCCGTCAAAAGTATCGACCGAAACGATCTTACTTCTGATCATGGAAGGCAGGATTGTGACCGGATCTCCGGGTTTGAAGAAGCCGCCGGCCACCCGTCCGGCGTAACCCCGGTAATCATGGTATTGATCAGATTCCGGCCGGATGACATATTGAATCGGAAACCGTTGGTGTTTCAGGTCATGATCCTGGTCAACAGGCAGGATTTCCAAAACGTGCAGAAGTGTTCCCTGGTTGTACCATGGCATGTTGACGGAAGGTTTCACCACGTTATCTCCACGCAAAGCGCTGATGGGTATAAAACGGATATCTTTGTCGGGAAAGATCCTTCCGGCGAAATCCCTGAAATTCTCCGAAATGTCAAGAAATACCTCCTGCCGGTAGTCCATCAGGTCCATCTTGTTGATACAGACAATGATATGTGGAATTCCGAGGAGGGAAGCGATGGTTGCATGCCGGTGTGTCTGTTCGATGACGCCGTTACGGGCATCGATCAGGATGATGGCTGCGTTGGCGGTAGAGGCGCCGGTCACCATGTTACGGGTATATTGGATATGCCCGGGGGTATCGGCGATGATGAATTTCCGGTGAGGGGTGGCGAAATAGCGGTAAGCAACATCGATGGTGATCCCCTGTTCGCGTTCGGCGCGCAGCCCGTCCGTAAAAAGCGCCAGGTTGAGATGTTCTGCTCCTTTCAGGAGGCTGGCTCTTTTTACGGCATCCAGCTGGTCTTCAAAAATTGATTTGCTGTCATAGAGCAACCGACCGATCAGTGTACTTTTGCCATCATCGACGCTGCCGGCCGTGGTGAATCGCAGCAGTTCCATGTTCAGGTAAGCCTGGCTCGAGAATTTCTGATCCATTCCGTTCATCGTGTTAAAAGTAGCCCTCTTTTTTTCGGTCTTCCATCGCCGCTTCCGACCGTTTATCGTCGTAACGGCCGCCCCGTTCGGTAACACGGGTGGCAGCAATTTCCTGGATGATATCTTCCACTGTATCGGCAGTTGATAAGGTAAGTCCCGTGCAACTGATGTCCCCGACAGTACGGCAGCGGATGCGTCGCTGTTCAGGCTGTTCATTTGGTTTCATCTGCATAAACGGCGCCGTTGCCAACCACACCCCGTCGCGATAAAAAACTTCCCTTTCATGGGTAAAATAGATGGAAGGAAGATCAATGTTCTCTGCCAGGATGTATTGCCATACATCCATTTCAGTCCAATTGCTGATCGGGAAAACCCTGAAATGTTCGCCCATTCGTTTTTTCCCGTTGAAGAGGTACCAGAGTTCGGGACGTTGGTTTTTCGGGTCCCATTGGCCGAATTGATCACGGTGTGAAAAGAACCGTTCCTTGGCCCTGGCTTTCTCTTCATCCCGGCGGGCACCGCCGATGGCAGCATCAAATTTGTATTTTTCGATGGTATCGAGCAGGGTTACTGTTTGGAGTACATTCCGGCTGGCATTGATTCCCTGTTCCTCGGTCACCCTGCCGGTGTCGATCGATTCCTGAACCGATCCGACAATCAGCCGTGCATTCAGTCTTGCAACCAATTGGTCGCGGAAATCGAGGGTCTCCTGAAAATTATGTCCCGTGTCGATGTGAAGCAACGGGAAAGGGATCCTGGCGGGATGAAATGCTTTTCGGGAGAGATGAACCAGCACAATAGAGTCTTTCCCCCCGGAGAAAAGCAGGACCGGCCGTTCAAACTGGGCTGCGACTTCCCTCAGAACATAGATGGCTTCAGCCTCCAGTTCTTTAAGGTGGTTTAACTGATAATGGTTCATTTGGATGGTAGTGCCCGTTGACTTATGCTTTGCCGAAGATCCGCTGGAGCATCGATTTTTTCTTGGTTTTATCCTTGTCATCCGAATAGTAACCGTAGCCATACCCGTAGCCGTAGCCATGGCCGTAGCCATAACCGTAACCATGTCCATATCCGTAACCATAGCCGTATCCGTAGCCATAGGAACTTCGAGAAAGTTTGACGTCGTTGATCAGGATTGCCAGGTTGGGAATATTGCGTGCTTCCATGTCGCGGATAATGGAAGCAAAGATCTTTTTATGGGTATAATCCTGTCGTACCAGGAACAAGTTGGCATCGCTGTGTTTCACCAGGAGGAAGGCATCGGTAACCAGGCCTACAGGTGGCGTGTCGAGGATGATATAATCATAGCGCTCCTTCAGTTTCGCAAAAAGTTCCGAGCATTTTTCGGAAGCGATCAGCTCCGCCGGGTTGGGAGGAACAGGTCCGGCCATAATGATGTCGAGATTGTCAACACCCGATGGCTGGATGATGTCTTCCAGTTTGCTTTTGTTGATCAGGTAAGAACTGATCCCTTCTGTATTTGTTAATCCGAAATCCTGATAAATCTTGGGTTTCCTGAGGTCAAAGCCCATCAGCAGGGTTTTCTTGCTATAAAGGGCAAAGATGGCGGCAAGATTGATGGAGACAAAAGTCTTTCCGGCGCTGACCATGTCGGAAGTGACCATGATGGTCTGTTTTTCTTTTCCCTGAAGCAGGTAGTTGATGTTGGTGCGCACCGAGCGGAACGATTCGGCAATCGTCGACTTGGGATGGTCGATCACCACCACTTTCCCGGGTTTGTCGTTATGGATAATGTGCCCTACAATAGGAAGTTTTGTGATCTTTTCCACATCTTCGCGTTCCATCACCATGTCGTTGAAGTAATCTTTTCCCAGGATATAGACAATGGGCAGAACAAGTCCGACGATCAATGCGATCACGTAATTCAGGCTTTTTTTCGGGAAAACAGGGTTCAGCCCCTCTCCTCTCGCTTCATCCACCACTTCATTGTCGGAAAGGTTAGCGGCCTGGGTGATGGCAGCTTCCGACCTTTTCTGCAGCATATAAGTATAAATGGCGTCATTCAGCTTGAATTTCCGTTCGATGCCGAACAGTACCCTTTGGGTTTCCGGAAGGTTATTGATCCTGGAATTGATTTGTGCAACACGGCTGTTGATCTCTTTAACTGCAATTTCGTTCGAGTTGATAGCGCTTTTTACGTTCTCGTAAAGTGCGTTCTTGGTCGTGGCGATCTGGAGGTCGATGGCACGCAGGCTGGGATTTTTATCCCTGGAGTACTGTGAAGCTTCCGTCCGTTTCATGTAGAGGGTCGTAAGCTGCATTGTCAGGTCGTTCAGGATCGGGTTATCGATCCCCATGGAGGCAGGGACGATCAGTTCATCGAGTTTCTGATTTTTCTCGATGTAATCTTTCATGTT
>CALMDO010000204.1 GCA_937862805.1 uncultured Bacteroidota bacterium | reverse complement strand
CCGATTTTTTCTACCAACTGGATGCCCTCCGCGATAACTACCAAAATTTACTTCGTTATTCCTACGAAGGATACAAAGACAAGCAACAGCAACAAATTCTTGACAATCTCTGCACTTCCCTGTTACGTATCATCGACGCGATGAAAGACATCCAACTGGAACCGGAACTTCGCTACAAAAGAAGTGAAACCGCGTGGATGCAACAAAAATTCCCAGACAACCCCGCAGGGGGCCACGCCTTGGAATCAGACTTACTGCATCAGCCGTCTGACCTGATGTTCAGATTTGTCTGGCTGACAGATCACCTGAATGATCCCTCGTTCGAACAGATACGACGGATGAATGGCAATGACACAGTGCCATGGTATTTCAAATGCCTTACTGTCAGCGCATTAAGCATAAGCCTTTTGTTCTCTTTTGATCTTCGGAAATTCACGCTCCTTTTAGATTTTATCGAATCGAAAGAAAATCAGGTTTACCAGCGAGCCCTGACCGGGTTGGTCCTGGCACTGATCAAATACGACCAACGGTTGAATTTCTATCCTGAATTGATCACCCGCTTGGAATTGTTAGCCGGTGACGAAGTGATCCACGCTGAGCTGGAACTTATTCTTTTTCAACATCTGATGGCACAGGAGACCGAACGCATCACCCATGAATTTGAATCAGAGGTGCTCCCTGAAATGCGCAAAATGATGCCAAAAATTGAGGATAAATTACAATTTGGCGATCAGCAGGAAGAGGAAGATATGGAGGAGAAAAACCCGGGATGGAAAGACATGATTGAAGAGGTCCCCGGCTTGTTCGAAAAGATCGAGAAATATTCGAGAATGCAAATGGAGGGCGGAGATGTCTTTATGAGTACCTTCAAACTCCTGAAACGGTTCGATTTTTTCAACACGATGAGCAATTGGTTCGTCCCATTCCATCGTGACCACCCTGATATCAGCGGTGTATTTTCCGGTTCAGAAGAGATCAATCAGCGACTGATGGAGAGCCTCGAGAAAGCTTTTTATATTTGTAATTCCGATAAATACTCTTTTGCCTTCAACTTCCAGGCGATCCCGGCACAGCAACGATCGATGATCGTTACCAATTTTGAAGCAGAATTCGCACAAATGAAGGAGATGGCTTCCGAAGAAGAGCTCCTCGATCAATCACTGGTATCCAAAGCAGCCTATATTCAATACATTCAGGACCTATACCGCTTTTTCAAGCTCTTTCCCGCCCGTCACGAATTTGAAGATGTTTTCAATTGGAAGATCAGCCTGCCGGGATTGAACTTCTATCGGAAGATCTTTGAACGGCCTGTATTTACTGAAAAAATTGCCGGATTCTATTTCGATAAGGAGTATTATCCTGAAGCCATAGAACTCTATCTCTACCTTACGGAGAAAAACGGACCGAGAGGTGATCTCTTCGAAAAGACCGGGTATTGTTATCAAAAATCGGGAGATTATAAAAATGCTGTTGCCTTTTACGAAAAGGCCGAACTGTTTGATACCAATCGCCAATGGCTACTCAAGAAACTGGGATTTTGCCACCTGAAAATGAAAAATTATCAACAGGCGCTTGGCTATTTTAAAGAGGTAGCTGAAATGTTGCCTGAAGATACCCCCTTACAACTCCAGGTTGCCCGGTGTTACCTTCACCTGAAAGAGTACCAGGAAGCGCTTAACGTATACGACCGACTACTCTTTTTTGATCCCGATGACCTCAAGTTACTCCGCCCGGCTGCATACTGTCAGTTTGTACTGGGACAACTTGACCATGCCGATGAAAGTTATTCTGCACTGCTCCGGGATCCTGAAAAAGCTTCGGGCTATGATTTGATGAATGCCGCCCATGTAAAACTTTGCAGTGGCGATAGAAAAGCAGCGCTGGAGCTCTACCGTGAATCCTTCTCCCGGAAAGTGCCCGGTACAGAAGCCATGCTTGCAGCTTTCAACGAAGATGTCCCTTTCCTTGTAAAACACGGGATCCCTTCAACTGAAATTCCTCTTATCCGCGATTACCTGCTGTACCAGATCGAACCTTAACACTCACAACCTCCCGCTGTTGTTTCACCCGTTTCTTTATCGATAAACCGCTATCCATGCTCAAATCCAAAAAATGGCAACCGGCCGAACAAGTAATTTTCACCGTTATTACCATCGGCAGCATGATCCCCTTGCTGACAACTCAATTTTTCCCAAGCCTCGATGGCGCTTCCCACCTGAGTAACGTCAACATCATCAATCAACTGATATTTTACAACAATAAACTGTTCCAACAATTTTTCATCCTCAACCCTGAACCGGTTCCCAATTGGACCTCCCATTTTCTCCTGGCCCTGCTGACACTTGTCTTCCCCGCTTTCCTGGCTGAAAAGATCCTTGTCATTCTTTTATTGATTGGCATTCCACTGGCTTTCAGGCGTTTACTATTGGCTATTGCTCCTGAAAAAGTGCTTTACTCATACCTGGTCTTTCCGTTCACCCATTCCATGTTCCTCTTTTTCGGTTTCTTTAATTTTTGCCTCGCCGTCCTTTTTTTCCTTATAACCCTGAATTACTGGTTGACCCATGAACAGCATGGCTGGAAGCTAAAAAGCATACTGATGCTGACATTTCTGATCGCGGTCACCTATATTTCGCATGTTGTGATTTTTGGCGTTCTGCTGATCGCCATTGCAGCAAGGGTAGTGGTGATCGCTGTCAACGACCTGATCCGGAATGACAAACCATGGGGTAAAACGCTGCAGGCATTTTTCACAAAAGCCGTTATGATCACCGGTGCCTCTCTGGTTCCCCTCTTTCTGTTCGTCTATTTTTTTTACAGCCGCCCGGGAACGCGTCAGATCAATTTCATCCCGCGGGGAGAACTCATTGAATACCTGGTCAGGGTCCGACCGCTGATCTCTTTCAATACATACAGCGAAGGGAAGATCACCATCGTGCTGTTTTTCGTTATAGCACTATTGTTGCTTACCGGAGCCGTGTTTTTTATACTGAACCTGATCAAAAAAACGACAATAAAAGGGAAAAGTGATCCGGAAGGTTTACCGGTCGCTACTACCCGCCGCTTCATGGGCCCCTGGCTCGCCTCCACCGCTGTCATTCTTATGATGCTCTTTTTCCTGCTGCCCGATGCTTATGGTACCGCCAGCTATACCAATCTGAGGCTCGAGTTCGCACTCTTCCTGGTGCTCATCCTGTGGATTGCAACTTTTAAGATGCCGCAATGGATCGGGATTGCAGCTTCTATTGGTGCAATGTATGTTCACGTACATTTGCTGGGTTATTATACCCCGATCGTCAGGGATCTTGGAAAAATGGCCACCGCCTGCCACAAGGCTGCTGATAAAATCCAACCCAACAGCCTGGTGTTACCTATTTATGTGAACGACAATTGGTTCACCGGTCATTTTGTTGATTATATCTCCGTCGATAAACCGGTTTTAATGGTGTATAATTATGAATGCCAGACCGGTTACTTCCCGACGCTGTGGAATCGGGAATCTAAACCCAATTTTTACCTGGGCTCACCTTCGAATCCCGAGGCCTGTATCAACTTTGAAGAGAACAAAGGAAGACCCTCGCTGCCGCTGGATTATGTTTTTGTGGTCGGAAATTATGATCCCGCCAAAGATGCCTTCTTCAGCACCCTTCACCGGATACTGCAAACAGATTTCATTCCGGTCTACACAACCCAATATTGTACCCTGTATCACAAAAAACCCTGAGGTCAATTCACCTTATGCGCAATGTAGGTTCCGCAGACACTGTCGCCGGAAGCCCCGAACGAGGTGTTGAAACGCCCCTTTAACACCAGTGAATCCACATCGAAAGTACCCTTCAGGTAATCATAGTAAGAATAGCCTCCATGAGGCCTGAATATAAACGATTTGTCATCAACGTAAACAACCATGGTCGACAATTGAAGGTCATACTGCATGACAGCATTTACAGTATCGGCCTGGTATTTGAGCACATTGTACTTGTATGTGTTTACATAAAGGATGGTATCTACGGCAATGATCCCTATTCGGATAGTTTGGTTCTGTGATGTGGTTCCCGACCATGTTCCGATGAGTTGTGAATAACGTGGGTGGCGCGTGGTTTCGTCTGATTTACTGCATGAAACCATCGCCATACCGAGGAGAAGTAAGGTTGTAAATACCCGTAATGAAATGTTATCCTTCATGGTCCTGATGCTTATGACCGGCAAAGATACAGTATAAGCCAACACTGTAGGGATGAATCACAGCTATTTTTGAGATGAACCGGAAATTTTTGTTTTCGAGGGTTTCATTGAAACCGGTAATGGAATGTACGATCCGTTGGCATCACCGTAACACAGGCCGTTGAAATCGAGCGTTACATTGCCCCCGTTGATTGTTACCGGAGTGTTGTCAAAAATCCAGTCTCCAACCGGGAAAGTGTTGATCACAAAGGCTATCCGTTTCTTCACCAACAGCACATCGGCCGCGGTAAGGGTACCGGAGCCATTGACATCTCCGGAGGCAAGATAGATACCCTCAAGGTAGGCGATGTTGGCAATATGCTTTTTATAGAGGAGGACATCCAACGCGGTAACGCCACCCCATGCCTTAGATGAAGCCGGGGTGATGGTATAGTTTCCATTCGGCAGGTCTTCAAAAATGTAATTTCCTGAAGCGTCGGAAGTAGCCGAGGCGACGATGGCTCCCGAACCGTTTTTCAAAAGGAGGACAACCCCCTCCAGCGGGGTTTGGGACGTATTGGGATAGGTTATCGTGCCGCTCAGGGTGTATCCCGTCGGCGGAACGGCTCCCTCAATCAACCCGCATCGGCTGTTATCGCCTTTGTAAGTGCCAAACAGGACGGTCGATGGGGTACACGGCACATTAAGAGAATAGACGTTGAGCAATGCTGAGTCGGTTGTAGAGAAAGTCTGTTCGTAACTCAGAGAGATCAATTCAAGGGTACCATCGTTGTTCACATCGGCAAGGTCTGCTCCGTTCATATAAGTAAAGCCCCTTGGCCTTAAAGGGAAACCAGGCACCTCTTCCGTTCCGTCCATCCTGAAGGCGTGGATGAAACCCAGGGTGTCTTCACACAGGTTACTCCCGGTAATAATCTCGTATTCCCCGTCATTATTGATATCTGCAACAGTAATGATCCCTTCATCACCTCCCCTGGCCGATTTCGGGAAGAGCGGGAGGGAGGTCCCATCGGGATCGTAGCCAAACAAAAGGGGTTGTACTTCATCCCCATTGGGTTTGGTGAAAAAGAGGCGGTAACTCCCGTTCAGGTTCACATCAGCCACAGCCGGAGCTGTATAGGTCCAATCGTTGTTAGGAACTGCTATTGGCCACCCGGGACGATAGCTGCCATCGCCTTTCAGCACGTAAAATTCTGGCGCATCGCCATGGGAGGCTCCCACGATATTATGGATCCCTGTTCCGTCAAAATCAACCAATAAAGGTGATTGATAAGAGAAGGAGGTTCCGGGATTAACCACCGGGAAGCCGGGTTTTAAGGCTCCGTCCAACCCAAAGGCCAGCACATCGGAGGTACTGCAGAGGATGACCTCTTTGTTGCCGTCACCGTCGATATCTCCAACTGAAGGTGTTACTGCGGGCGTCCCGGTGATTGCTACCGGCCATGAAGCGTTCAGCGAACTGCCGTCGATTTTCCGGATATGGAGGTTCCCGTCGGGATAGATTCGCTCATTGAAAATAATTTCCATAAACCCATCATCATCGACGTCGGAGAAGACCGGACTGCAGAGTATCCAGTGACTGCTGAAATTCTGTGGCCATCCTGTCATGTCGTTCCCTGAATGATCCATGAGGTAGATCCTTCCGTTTGCCGGAACACCTCCGGTGGCTTGTGCTATTTCCAGAAATCCATCCTGGTTGATGTCGGCGACAGTTGGTGGATAAATAGCAGTACCAGTGAGTTGCCTGGACCAAACAAGGGATCCGTCGGGATGGAAACAATAAATCCGGTTATAGGCGGCAGCAAGGATCTCATTGATCCCATCGCTATCGACATCAGCGATGGTGGCACCTCGCATATTTTTAAAATTGGGATGTGCTGCAATTTTTTTAGGCCATCCCGGGAGTTGATCATAAAGCCTGGCAGGAGTGTTTATCTCTTTCTTTTGGGAATCTCCCAACAGGGTCACTTGTGTCTGTCCCAGCTCATCCAACCAGGCCTGATAAACCTGTGCCGGGGAGAAGATCCATGCGACAAGAAACAGGAGCAAGCATACGTTTTTTTTCATGGCAATGGATTGTTAGATTAAATTTGAATTTGAAACAAAGAAAAGGGACCAAGGGGTCCCTTTTCTTTCCTTTTACAATGAAATTCCGCCCTTCTTTACCTTTGTATCAAGATACTGCGACTGATGCGATCACCAGGAGTATCTGTTTGGATGAGGTACAAACCAGGCAATAATCCTGATGTATTGATTTTAGCCTCTTTGGCGTTAAGCGTGAGGTTGTAAACCATCTCCCCTGTCGCGTTATAGATTTTTACCGTCTGCATTGCGACTGTAGAACGCAGGATGACGTAATCTTTGGCAGGGTTAGGATAGATCATCATCTCCAGCTTACTGACAGTCTGGTTGGCAGGATTGTCAACGGTTCCGTTTTTGTAAACAGGATGCAGGATTTTACCTTCGTAATCAGCCCATTCGCTGGTGACCGGTTGATCGCTCCATTTTAAGGAGGCAGAATTTTCTGATTGCACCTTGAAATGCAGTTCAACCAGTCTTTCCTGTACGAGGTCCACACCGGTAAGCTCGGCGGCCCAAACGAAAGTAAGTTTGCCTGGTTGGGGATTACCGATCATCACGTCGCTGATTCCAGAATACCAATGATCGGCTCCTGCAAAGGTAAGCCGTGAAGCGTCGTAGGTAAGGGTGTACTGGAAGGAACCGACGTTGAAAAGTTCTGATGCATAGACTGTAGCGGTGAGCCGGCCATTGTCAGCCACTCCGTATTCCAGAGAAAGTTGACCTGAAGGCATAACTTCCGGCTCGGTTTTAAGGGAACCTTTGCTTGTCGGAATATAGGATCCGTTGGCATCGCCGTAACATAACCCGTTGAAATTCTGGGTGACATTACCTCCGCTGATAACAACAGGGGTATTGTTGAACAGCCAGTCGCCAACAGGGAACGAGTTGGTAATCAAGGCGATTCGTTTTTGGATCAACAGAACATCAGCGGCTGTCAACATGCCGGAACCATTGACATCGCCTGCTGCAAGGTAGATGCCGTTGAGGAACGAAATGTTGGCGATGTGTTTTTTATAGAGCAACATATCAAGGGCTGTAACACCTCCCCAGGGTTTGGTGGTCACAGGTTCGAGGGTATAGTCCCCGTTTTGCAGTCCGTTGAAAGTATAAGCACCCGTTCCATTGGTCGTGGTGCTTGCAATGATGCTACCGGATGCGTTTTTAAGGTTTACAGTGATCCCTGCAAGCGGTGTCTGAACCGTGTTGGCGTAAGTCACCACACCGTTCAGGCTGAAGGTAGTCGCGCCGCCTCCGAAGGTCACCACCTGAGAGGGTTCTGATTCATTGTCGCCGTTGTCAACCGTGGTCACGTACAGGCTGTAGTTGTCGTTGTCGGGCATGGTATAGAAATACTCAACCCCGAAGGTAGAGGTGAGGAGTGTATAGGCTCCGCCGTTGTGTGACCAGTAAATATTGAAGTGGTTGAAATCGTTGATGGCGGGTTGTTCCCAGGTAAGAACGATGTCGAGTGATGGTGGCACATTGGCCAGGACCAGGTTGGCCGGGGGTGGTGGTACTTCGTCTTCATCCCCGAAATTGATGACGCCATACCCGGCCGGGTTGAAGATATTCAGGTTATCGATGGGCCAGTAGCCGTCGTAATTGCTGGGATCATCCAAAACGAATGCAAAGATGCCAGATTGATTGTTCTCGTTGAAATTGATGTTATAATTTTCGCCGGGCCCCAGGGGAATGACAAATTCATAAACCAGGTGTCCGGTAGCATCAGAGACATGAATCTGGGCGTTGGGAATCTCTACTGTTGTACCCACACCGCCGGTGTTGTACAATGGCCGGTAACGGATCAGGTCGCCGGATGCATAATGGACGGCCCAGTAATTCCCTTCGGAATCATCACCTGTCGGAGGGAATACGCCGTCGTTGTTGTCATCCACGTAAAAGGCTACCTCATCATGGTCTTCGAATACTGCATCATTGAAGTTTTCTACTGCACAATAGAGGGATGTCTTGGCCGGGTTTACTTTAAAATAGGCCATTACGCTTCCGATGGGGTTGGGCAGGTTATCACGGGTACCCAGCAAGTCGGAAATATCGGCTTTGAACGCGTCAGTCCATTCGCCCGGGGTGATCACTCCGTCGATGACCGGAGTAGAACCGACATAGGAACTGAGTTCCGATGCGATAAAGCCGGTGGCAATCCATCCCTCTGCTGTATTGGAATAAGGTGAGAGCAAATCTCCGGCAAAGATTGCTGAAACGGCATAATAGTAGTGAACTGTTGCCAGGGGAGTATTGTCGGTGAAAGTCAGGGTTGCGGGTCCGACTGTCGCCAGGGGTGTCTCCGGGAAGAAATCGGGGGCATAATTTTTCCTGTAAATGTTGTAACCTATCACGTTGCCGGCCGCCGGAGCCTGCCAGTTAAGGTTGACCGAATAGGAAGCCCCCTTGGATGCCACCAGGTTTGACGGTGGATCGCCGGTGGGAACCAGGGTCACATCCTGGTTGGTGGTCTGACCACTGGTGATGATGACTCCCGAAATTTCCTGGGGGACGAATCCGACGGAAGTATAGCGTACGGTATAGGTCCCTGCAGGGATGTAGGGCAGGGAATAGGCAGATTCATGGTCGGTGTAAGTAAAATAATCGTTGATCCCGATCACTTCCACTTTGGCGCCGGCTTGTTCAGGAGCGCCCGGTTGGTAAGTATGGCCTGCCAAAACGCCACCACCGGGATCGGAGGAGATGTTGTAGAGTTTTCCTCCCATCCCAAATTCACGGGCATGAACAGCTTTCCCGCCTGTCATGCATAACTTACCATCGGCCGAAAGATCCACCGAAAAGATAGAACCCGGAGAGTTGATGCTAAAATAGGGTGTAGAACTTTGTTTTCGGAACAACATGAAATCAGGCCGGGAATCGTTGATGGGTCCATAACCTCCTGCCGCAATCAACGATCCGTCGGCGCTGAGGTCGACCGATACCACCGCGTCTTTCATTCCGGAAGCAACCCAAAGGGGAACCGGAGAATAGGTATTGAACACATAGAGTTCTCCGTCATAATCACTGGTAAGGAAGATCAATGTGCCAACTGCTACGGTACTTCCGTCGGCTGAAATGTTCATCCCCCATACCCATGAGCTGGCGCCGGTCACTTTATAATGCCATTTTTCAACATAGGTTGAGATCCCTTCGTTGTATTCGTACAAGTATACGAATCCGCTGTAATCTCCACTGACGATGTATTTCCCGTCGTAGGAAATACCCGGCGGATTTTGATTCTGGAAGGGAGCCTCGAAAATCTGTGCTCCTGTATTTCCGTCAAAAACATACAATTTGTTGGTTGTTCCACCATACATGCAAAAAACTACACGATTACCGTCTTCACTGGCGTTGAGGGCAACAAAATTACCCGAGAAAGACTTGGTCCACAGGGGGGTTGATTGGCCTGTCTGGTAACAAGTAAGATAAGAATCATTTTGTGTATCGATGTTAAAAGTAGCTACGAAGAGCCGTTGTCCGTCGTTGGTGATCTGAATTCCTTTCACGCAGTTTTGAGTAATTTGTTCCCACACTACTGCGCCGGTTTCGACATTATAGATCTGGAAAGCGCTGTCAAAGCCGTTGGCTAACAAAGTGCCATCTTCTGTCATGTCGATCACTTCATCCCATGAACTGATCGGACAAAGTTTTTCCCACAGGGGGACATTGCTGGAGTTGTTGTAAGCGGAGATCCGTTGGTCGTTCAAACCCCAGGCGCAGACCGATTTCAGGTTCACACCGGAAGTTTTCACATATTGAGCAATAGAGGCATTGTGTCCGGTTTCCCAGTTGAGTACCGGACCTTTGCCTTGCAGCTCTGTGGCAATAGGACCCGTAACAGGAGCAGCTTGCGTGCCAAATTCTGTGACTTTTCCTTTTTCGTAATCAGTGGTGACCCGCTGATAAAGTTTTCCCTTCTCCTGGGCAGCACTTATCAGCCCAATCATCAGAAGAAGAAAAGTGAAAGCATAAAACTTTTTCATAGGCAATGAATTGTTAGTGAGTGAAAAAAATGAGTTGGTGTATGAAAATAACATTGTGGGCGGGATTCTCACAAATTTAAAACAAAAACAAAGGATGTATTCACTTCAAAAAAAAAAATTATCCCCTTGATTATTCATGCTTTATTGTAGTATATTAGCCATAATAAAATGCAACTTCCAAAAAAACAGCCATGAAATCCTCCAAAATTCTCCCAATGTCCGCATCCGGATTGAAAATTGTTCGGAAAAGATTCATCCTCCTTACCCTTTTCGGGTTTTCCCTCCTTAACCTTCCGGCACAGGTTGCCATCAATACCACCAACAGTCCTCCCCATGCATCCGCCATGCTGGATGTAACGGCGACCAATAAAGGCTTTCTCCCTCCGCGGGTTCTCGAAGCCGCCCGGCCGGTTTCGCCGGCCACCGGACTGATGATCTACCAGATTGACGGAAACAACCCGGGTTACTATTATTATAACGGTTCGGAATGGATGCAATTTGGTCTTGCCGCCAATGAATTCTGGAAAGCCAACGGCCTTTACGACATCTACTTTTATGATGTCAATGGCCATGTTGCCATTGGTCGAACCGATGCAGATAATCATGGTTTGAATGTAAAAAACTATATAGGAACCAAGGCTGCGGTGAGAGGAACGGATGAATTTGGTAGTACTGTTTATGCTGAAGGGATGCTGGGCGTTTTGAATTTCACCGGAAGCGGGGATAATCCCATGCACCTTCCGGTAGATGTATTCAACATAGGGGTCCTTGGCATCAAATACCCCAATGGATTGACCGGAGCGGGGGTTTACGGATGGAACAAGGATGATAATTATTATAATTACGGTGGGATTTTCGTTGCCGACGGTAAATCAGCTACCTCTACAATTAACAACTACGGTCTCTATGCCAGAGCCGACAGCGGCGATGTAAATTACGCAGGGGTTTTCAAAGGGAGGGTTGTCATCGAAGGGAACGATGGCACTACCGGAGCAAAGGACTCAACATCCACCTTATTGACGTCATGGGTTAACCATTCCTGGGCAACCGATACCCGTGCGATTTATGGAAAATCGACACCCCAGGCAGGATGGGGCATCGGAGTATATGGAGAAGGAGGATATATCGGGGTAAGAGGCTTCGCGAACAGTACAACGTACAATGGTTGGGGATATGGCGTCTATGGAGAAGCTGAAGGCAGCGAGGTGGGAGTCCGTGTAGGTGTTTATGGTACTGCCAGCGGAGGAGGGAACGACTGGGCAGGCTATTTCAACGGGAATACCTGTATTCTCGGCGATCTCCGGGTCGGGTCTAATGCCGCTGCCAACGGTTACATGTTATCAGTATCGGGAAAGATTGCCTGTACCGAAGTGTTGGTTGAAGAGCCGGGAAACTGGCCCGATTATGTATTTTCGACCGATTATACCCTAATGAGCTTACCTGAACTGGAAAAACACATTACCACCGAAAACCACCTTCCCGGAATCCCGACAGCCTCCGAGGTAGAAGAAAATGGCATCAGCCTGGGTGAAATGCAACGGAAACTGCTCGAAAAAGTCGAAGAACTCACCCTCCACCTCATTGAACAGAATAAATTGATTACCAATCTTCAAACGGAGGTTGATTCATTGAAAAAAGAGAACCAGGCTTTTAAAAAAGATCTTAAACAAACAAAAGGCAGCCAATTGGAACCCCTCCAACCCTCCCAACCAAATAAAATAAAATCACCGGCTCCCGGAAAAACACAACCTGCCCCCCCCGTCCCGACAAAACAGGGAATTAAACCCATTGAGGGTCCCTCCCCCACTCCACGACTGCCTGGCAAAGTAAAGTAATTAACCTCACCCGATCATTCATTCAGAACCTGAAGCAATGAAAAAAATCATCCTGTATATCATCCCGCTGATTGCACTGCTAATGCCGGTTCACCTGACGGGTCAGGTGATTACCTCTCCTTCCGACCTGTGGTTGAACCCTGCTACTAAAGATTTTGCCACCATCCGGCAAAACGTAGAACAATATTACAGTGCCCGCGATAAAGGTCCCGGGACAGGCTACAAACAATGGAAAAGATGGGAGTATTACAACCAGATCCGCCTTACACCTGACGGCCAGATAACCAATGTAGAGGCCAGAAACTGGGATGCTTATCAGCAACTCCTGCAAAAATATCCTGATAACAGTCCCGATGCCACAAACGGTTACTGGACACCGTTGGGTCCCTATGGTTATACCAACACCACCGGCTGGAACCCCGGTATCGGAAGGGTTAACGTGATCGCCTTCCATCCCGTCGACGGTAACACCTTCTGGATCGGCATGCCTTCCGGCGGACTATGGAAAACAACAAACGGCGGCTCTTCCTGGATACCCCTCACCGACGGAATGCCCCGTATCGGTGTGTCGGGCATCGCGGTCGACTACAACAACCCCGATGTTATCTCAATCCTTACAGGCGACGGGGATGGCGGTGATACCAAATCCATCGGGGTTTTAAAAACCACTGACGGAGGAATCACCTGGCTGAGTACCGGCCTCACCTGGAGCGTTATCGACGAGGTCAGGGGCTATAAACTGGCCATCCATCCCTACAACTCTAACATCCTGTTTGCAGTAACAAACCAGGGAATCTATAAAACCAGCAATGGAGGCATCTCCTGGACATTGACCCTTGAAGGAACTTTCTGCGACCTGGAATTTAAACCCGGTAACCCTGCCTATGTTTATGTATCCGGCACCTCCACTTTTTATCGCTCCACCGACACAGGCGACTCCTGGTCCCAGATCACCACAGGAATGCCATCAGAATGCTCCCGCATCGCTATCGGCGTCTCTCCTGCCAATAGTGCTTACGTGTACCTGTTCGGCGGACCTCCCACCGGTGTTGGCTCCTTTAAAGGCTTCTACCTCTCCACCAACAGCGGAGGCAGCTTTTCGGTCAGGTCCACCGAACCCAACCTCCTGGGCTATGCCACCGACGGAGAAGATGATGCGCATCAGACCGGCTACGACCTTTGCATGGAAGCTTCCCGGACCAACAGCGCCAACGTGATCGTTGGCGGCATCAATACCTGGAAATCAACCAACACCGGCACTTCCTGGACCATCTCTTCCTGGTGGGATTCCCGTGGCAATACCATCGGTTATACCCACGCCGATATCCATAACCTGACCATCAATCCGCTGAACAACTACCTCTATTGCTGCAGTGATGGCGGGATCTTCAGATCAACCGATTTCGGGGAAAACTGGACAGACCTCAGCCTCGGTCTTAACATCACCCAGTGGTACCGCATCGCAGGCTACCAGCCCACCCTTAACCTGCTGATCGGAGGCACCCAGGACAACGGTTCTGATATCTGGACCGGCGGGGCGACCATGACCCATATCCAGGGAGCAGACGGCGGCGATGCCATGATCGATTTTACAAACTCAAATATCCTCTATGCATCGCGCCAATACGGCACCTTTGTCAAATCGACAGATGGCGGTGCGTCCTGGTTTGGTATCAAACCATCAGGTGCCTCAGGCCCTTTCGTCACACCTTACCTGATGGATCCCAACTCTTCAACCACCATCTATGGCGGTTTTTCGAACGGCGTTTATAAAAGTACCAACGGAGGATCCACCTGGACCAACAAGGGAAGCAGCGGAAGCAGCGCCATGGCCATCGGTACCAACAATTCTCAACGGCTTTATGTCGCATCAGGAAGCTTTCTCCAGACTTCTTCAAACGGAGGAACTAACTGGACCACCATCACCACCGGCCTGCCCGGACGAGGCATCACCTCCATCGCCGTGAACCCCGACAATGCTTCCGACGTGTTTATCACCGTTGGGAATTATGCTGCAGGTCAAAAAGTCTATGCCTCCACCAATGCCGGTTCCTCATGGACCAACATTTCAGGAACCCTGCCCAACGTTGCGGTAATTTGTATTGCCTACGAAGACAATGATGGTTCACCCGATGATGCTTTGTATATTGGTACCGATATTGGTATCTTTTACCGTAATGCTAACCTGGGCGACTGGATCCCATTCCGCAACGGCCTGCCCTCCGTTCCGGTTTCCGACCTCGAGATCAACAAGGGAAACGGGGTGATCAGAGCAGCGACTTACGGACGTGGATTATGGTCCTCAGCCCTCTACACTACCTGTCCTACCGATTATACCCTTACCAAACTTAACGATCCAAGCAACCCGAACTTTACCGGTTTTCAATACTACGAATCCAGTAACGGAATCACCTCGAACCGCACCATCACAGGAGGTATAGGCACCGACGTTACTTATAAAGCCGGCACCTCCATCATCCTCGGAACCGGTTTTAACGCACGCGAACACAATAAATTCAAGGCGATACTAGGCCCCTGTGAAGCAAAACAGGCAACCACCCCCCAAAAGATCATCGTGACCGGAACCTACGCAGGGCCTTTGAAAAAATAATGGTTTCTTACCATAGGGTTTTTTCCTTCTGAAACATCTTACAGATATAAACCAAAAGTCCAATCTGTAAATTTTCGCCTTATGAAAACATTAAAAAAGAACCTGACCTGGTTCAGCCTGTTTATCTTTTTATTGGGAGGACACAACTTCAGCCAGGCTCAAAACCATGTCATCACCATCACCGGTGTACTGAAAGATGCTAAAACAGGAGATAAGATCAGCTACGCCACCATCTCCGTACCCAACACCAGTATCGGCACCGTTTCTAATTCTGAAGGTGAATTTATACTGAAAGTGAACCCCTCCCTGAAAGCTGAATATTTCCAGGTTTCACACCTAAGCTACGCCACAACCCAGTTTAACATCAGTGAAGTCGATGGGACGGAAAAAATATTTTATCTTGATATTCAACCTGTTACTTTGAAAGAGCTGGCAATTCCTGCCGATCCACGCAGCGTTGTGGAAATGGCCTTGGCAGGAATCCGGCAGAATTACAGTGAAAAGGCAGCCATGATGACCGGCTTTTATCGGGAATCGATCCGCCAGCGGCGCGATTACCTCTCCATTTCCGAAGCAGTCGTCGATATCTATAAAGCGCCTTATACCAACCGCCAGGATGACCAGGTGAAGATCTTCAAGGGACGGAAAGGTTCCAATGTAAAAAAAGCAGATACCGTCATGGTTCAACTCCAGGGAGGACCCAACGTCACCATGCTGCTGGATATCGTGAAAAATACCGACCTGAGCATCGCTTTGGACAACCTCGACAACTACCAGTTTGAATTTGGTTCCGTTGCGACTATCGACAACAAACTTCATTGGGTTATCAACTTCTCTCCTAATGTCATAAAAGAAGATCCTCTTTATTTTGGGAAATTGTATATCAACCAGGACAACATGGCCATCACCCGCGCTGAATTCAGCCTCGACCTTAATGATACCGATAAAGCAGCCAGCGTCTTTGTCCAGAAGAAACCCTTTGGCCTGGTGTTCATGCCTACATCGACCAGTTACCTGGTAACCTACAAAGAACAAAACGGGAAATATTATCTCAATTACGTACGTGTTGACCTGAAGTTTAAATGCGACTGGAAAAGAAGACTTTTCAAAAACAACTACTATGTGATGTCAGAACTGGCTATCACCGACCGGGTGGAAGAAAATGTTACCAAATTCTCCAACCAGGAGGTCTTTAAACAAAACATGGTGTTTGAGGAAAAAGTTCAGAATTTTGCAGATGCTGATTTCTGGGGCGATAACAACATCATCGAGCCCGAAACCGCCATTGAAAATGCCATTAAAAAGATTTCCAGAAATCGGAAATAACAATCATCATACATAATTCTAATTATTTACATAAAATAATTCTCGTTCCTCATGTTCCCGGACCTCACCAGTGCTAACCGTATTAAAGGAGGTGACGTCCGGGAATTTGAAGGACTTTTCAGAAAATACTATGGGCCCTTGTGCAGGTACGCCAACAAAATATTGAACGACAGAGATGGCGCTGAAGACTTGGTACAGGATTTCTTTTACCAGCTATGGAAAAACCGGGAACGTTTTACACCCCGGTTCTCACTCAATGCCTATTTTTACCAATCGGTCCGAAATAATGCACTCAACGTATTGAGAAACAGATCTGTAAAAGAAAAGTACTCACAAAATGTCTATGCGGGACTGATGGAGCAGATCCCGGTAGATACAACAACTCCTTTCGAACTGAAAGAATTGGACAAGGTATTACAGATAACCCTCAATCAGATGCCGCAAAGGTGTTCCACCATCTTTTGCATGAACCGGTTTGAAGGGAAAAAATACAGGGAAATTGCAGACATCCTTCTGGTTTCGGTGAAGACCGTTGAGGCAGACATGGGAAAAGCGTTGAAAATACTCAGGAAATCATTGAAAGAATATACCGGTAAAGGAGCCGGAGTTACAATAGAATGAAGCCATTCCAAAATACAGGAGACACAAACACGGAGGATTTCTCCCCGGACACGGGTCAGGCATGGAAAAAACTATACACCCGCCTTCAGCAAGACCAATTGATCCCGGATACCATACCGGACCGCCGCCACCAGATGACCCCCCTGGCCCTGATGGCCGCTGCTGCTGTGTTGGTACTGGCGGTGATCACACCTTTTATTTACCGCAGTTACCTTCGTCAGCCCGCAGCGCCAATGATCCGAATCGACACCCGAAACGAAACAGCTACCCTGATCCGCCCGCTGACCGATGGCTCCCTTATCTACATTGCGCGTAACTCCGTGTTTTCTTATCCTGTCAGCTTTGATAGGAAAACACGAAAAGTGGAATTGAATGGCGAAGCTTTCTTTGACATCGCTCCGGATCCTGCTAAACCCTTTATTATTGAGACAGGTACAGCCATTCTCAGGGTGCTGGGCACTGCATTTGACCTCCAATCGACCCATGAAGGAAGTTTTCAACTTTCCGTGGAACGCGGCAAAGTAGAGGTTACCCTGAAAGCAGATCCGTCGCGGCACACCATCGCAATGGCCGGTGAAATAATCTCTACCCTCGGAAACCGGCTGGTTCGCTCAAAACAAGTTGCCACTGGTCAAAATTCATGGTACCGGGAACACATGCATTTCAAGGACGAAAACCTGGAAAATATAATTCTTGTCCTTAATCGCAATTTCAACACTAACTTTGCACTGGCCGACGATAAAACCGGGAAACATAAACTGACAGTGACCTTTCAACGTGAAACTGCAGAAACCATGGCCGGTCTGATCTGTACGACCCTGAACCTGAAAAGCCAAACGATAAATGGGGCTGTTGTTTTCTCTGAAAAGAAATAACCGGTCATTCCGCGAAGCTCCTTACCGGTCACCCCTTCTTCACTTCACTCCGCATTCCCCATTTCTCATCTTCCTTTTCCTGCTCCTGCACGGCTTTCTGACAGCCCAGGTTTCATTGAGCGAACAAAAGCTGAAAATCCCTCGTCAGAGCACAACCCTTTACGAAGCCCTGAATATCCTCTCAAGACAGACAGGTTTCGACTTCATTTACAACAGCGAAACAGTCGGGAGTAATACCAGGGTGAGGCTTTTCGCCGACAACCAACCACTTGGGAAAGTACTCGAAAACCTGTTGTCAGTACACCGGCTGTCGTATAAGATGATTGGAAACCATATCCTGATCTATCGTCCTGCCGGAGATGCCCTCCAAAGTCCGGATGCAGGCATTGTTGCCAAAAAAGACACTCTCCGTGAACTCCTCATCAAGGGTCATATTTATGATGACCAGACCAAAGCTCCGATCCCCTTTGCGACAGTGGGAATTACCGAACAAAACATGGGTACGACCACCAATTATGATGGGTATTTTCAGCTACGGATACCTTTCACACTGGCAGAAAAGTCCCTGCAGGTTTCCCACCTTGGTTACCTTAATCGAAACCTCCCCCTGCGGTTATTGGACCGTCAAAAGGTCGCTATTTATCTCGAGCGGCGCGTGATCTCCATCCAGGAAGTAATCATCCGGTATGTCGATCCGCTTCTGCTGGTTGAAAAAGCGTTGGAAAAGCGACGCGACAACTATCCCAAAGATCCCGCATACCTCCTCACCTTTTACCGCGAAGGGGTTCAAAAAAACGAAAAACACATCAGCTATTCCGAAGCGGTATTCAAAGTTTACAAATCGCCTTTTAATCACACCGATCATTCCGACCAGGTCAAGTTGCTGAAATCACGAAAAATCACCGATGCCAACCCCCACGATACCGTATTCCTGAAATTGAAAGCAGGTGTCCAGGCAGCTTTGCAATTGGACATCATCAAATCGCTTCCCGGTTTCCTGGACCTTTCTCCTCCCCTCGAGTACAAATACAGTTATTCAACGATGGTTTCCTATGGCGATCGGGATGCCTATGCTATCGGTTTTAAACAGGTTCGGGGATTGCAAAAAGCGCTCTACACCGGAACCCTGTATATTGATAAAGAAAACATGGCCATCCTGGGTGCCGAATTTGAAATCGACCCGAAGTATATCTCGCTGGCTGTCAGCGATCTTGTCCTTAGAAAAAGCCCCAACCTGGTGGTGCGGCTCGAGAAAATTTCCTATTCAGTCAGTTACATGTCGTTCAATGGCCGCTATT
>CALMDO010000203.1 GCA_937862805.1 uncultured Bacteroidota bacterium | reverse complement strand
TTTTAATCCACGACCGTTTGATCACATCGGGACCCGGAGTGGAGAGAGAGATCAGTACATCAGCCCCGGCGATGGCTTCATCCATGGTGGGGAAGCGTCGGGGGTTGGTCGATTGGCAAAGTTCCCATTTGCGGTAAAAACGGGGATCGGCTTGAATGTCGGTACGACCTGCATGGAGTGAACCTTTGGTATCAAAGAGCACCATTTTTGCAGGGTCAGCCCCGTCGGTTATCAGCAATCGCGCGATGGTGGTATTGGAAGCACCGGCTCCGTTCAGGACGATACGGGCATCTGAGATCTTTTTGCCAGCCAGTTTCAGGGCATTGATCAGTCCGGCCAGGGTGACACAGGCTGTTCCCTGGGCATCGTCGTGCCATACCGGGATATCACATGCTTCCCGAAGTACATCGAGCACTTTAAAGCAGTTGGGTTGTGAGATGTCCTCGAGGTTGATGGCACCGAAGCTGGGTTGGCACATTTTAACGAACTCAATGATCTTGTCGGGATCGTGGTTCCCGTTCTTATCCCGGCTGTCGACACAAAGCGCTACAGCATCGACGCCGCCCAGGTATTTCATCAGGAAAGCTTTTCCCTCCATCACACCCAGTCCACCGGGAGGGGTACAATCGCCATCACCCAGCACCCGCGTCGAATCACTGACAACCGCCACGAGGTTACCCCTGTTCGAGAGTTCAAAAGAACAATCGTTGTTATCGCGGATACGGGTGGAGACTTTGGATACCCCGGGAGTGTACCAGACATTGAACCAGTTAAAGCCTACTACCGGTGCTTTGGGTACGGTTTGGATTTTTCCCTGGTACATGCAATGGGCCTCCTCGGCGAGTTTTTTCAGGAAGATGGTTTTTGCTTTTGCAATTTGTTCCTGAGTAAATGAGGAAGGAAAAGCCTCATCCAGGTTGTCGAGGGTTAAGGAGAGTTCTTTCATTGTAAATTTTTTTTGTAAAGGTATAGAATAATCGGCGTACAGGTTATTTTGAGATTCCGAAAAATTTTAAGTTGATTTGGATATTGAAAAAAATTGTATTTTCGCATATAATATTCATAATAAACTCATGTATCATGGCAACAGGGAAAGTAAAATTTTTCAATGAAAGAAAAGGATTTGGTTTTATCATTGATGATGAAGGCCAACAGGAAGTTTTTGTTCATGTCAGTGGTTTAGTGGACAAAATCAGAGAAAATGATCCGGTATCCTTTGATGTCACAGAAGACAAACGGGGGAAAAAGGCAATCAACGTCCGGAAAGATTAGTCAATTTTCTCCAGGAGTAAAAAAAAGGGCATCCTTGCGGGACGCCTTTTTTTTTGCAGGGAATTGTTACCCTTTACAAGGGCTGGATCTGCAGTTTCAGTTCAGAATCAATGTACATTTGAAGCCATTCGTAAGGCACAGGGCCATTTAATACGCCATAAACCCGGATATAGAATCCTGTGGTTCCAAGGTAGGGGCGGATGTTGTCGTTGTTCATGACCAGGGTTACCGTTTTATTGGTAGCGCCGTCGTTGGTGACATTTCCTACCTGGACATAGCTGGAAAAGCTGGAATCGGGGGAGATGACTGCCCTGGCGCTGGTCAGCCATCCGAAATTGGCTGTATCAGGCTCCTGGATGGTGATGGAGAAGGTGGAAAAGGTGGTCTCTTCGAGCGAGCCTCCGGGCAGATAGACGTTGAGGATACTGTCGACATTGAGGGTGACCTGTTCAGTACAAAGGATGACTTCGCCCGATTTCTCACCCGATGGAGTATAGCGGAAGGGTATCCTCGGCAGTTCATAGGTAACATTGATGTTGGTCAAATCCTTAATTTTGTCGCATGAAAAGAACAAAACCGGGATGCTGGCCAGCAAAATCAGGATGAAGATTTTCTTTGTTTTCATTGCAGGATAGTTTGAGTAAATACTAACAATTTGGTTTTATTTATTGAGCATAACAGGCATTACCAGCATCAGGATTTCTTCTTCTTTATTTTCGTTGTTGACTGGTGTTAGGATGCCGGCCCGGTTGGGTGCCGACATTTCGAGCATCACCTCATCTGTATCAATGTTAGTAAGCATTTCCAGCATGAATTTCGAGTTAAACCCGATCTCCATGTCCTCTCCCTGGTAGGAACAGCCTAACCTTTCGCGTGCTTCGTTGGAAAAATCAATGTCCTCGGCGCTCAACATCAGCTCCTGTCCGGTGACTTTGAAACGGATCTGGTGGGTTGATTGGTTGGCGAAGATGGCTACCCTGCGAATGGTTGAAAGCAAAGCATGCCGGTCGATGGTGAGTTTATTAGGGTTTTCTTTGGGGATCACCGCCTCGTAATTCGGGTATTTGCCATCGATCAAACGGCAGAAAAGGTGAATGTTGGAGAAGGCAAAAAAGGCGTTGGTCTTGTTGTATTCAATGGTCACCGGAACTTCTGATCCCGAAAAGAT
>CALMDO010000202.1 GCA_937862805.1 uncultured Bacteroidota bacterium | reverse complement strand
CATTCGTGTTTTGGGACCGACCCTCTATCAGAAACGGAGCCTACAAGAAAGAAAAGTTTTATTATGAGCTGCAACCCTTCACGCTGAAAAGTCTCGATATTGTTACCACCGACAGCCTTCGCTTCCTGGGAGCACTCACCTCTGCCGGCATTTTCCCGGCCATTGAAGAACCTTTGAGAGTCCGTCCCGATTTTTCTCTTGGTTTCGAGAAAATGACCGATACCAGCGGTTTGGCCCTTTACGGTGGAAAAGGAACTTTCTATTCACGCATCGACCTGAGTGACCGTGGATTGCGGGGAGATGGGCGCATCAATTACCTCAATTCTACCTCCTCCTCCGGTGAGTTCGTCTTCCTTCCTGAATCGATGCAGGCGACGGCACGTTCTTTCAGGATTGCCGAGACCCTTTCTCCTGCTGAATTTCCGGAGGTTACTGCGGATTCTGTTCGCCAGCACTGGTTGCCATACCGCGATTCATTGCTGATCACTTCCACCACGAGGGCAATGAATCTTTACAGGAATGAAGCCAGCTTCAATGGTACCCTGGCGTATTCACCCGGAAAACTAACCGGAAACGGTACTTTAAAGATCAACGAGGCTCAGATGGAGGCTAAAGATTTCAATTTTGCAACCCGAGGATTTGATGCCCTGACTTCCTATTTCAGAATTAACGCAACCGATAACACAAAACCGGTTCTGGCAACCCGCAATTACCAATCGCATTTTGATATGGATCGCAAACGGGGTCAATTCATCGCCACCGCCGGTCCGTCGAAAGTTGATTTTCCTTTTAACCAATATACCTGTTCAAGCGACCGTTTTGAATGGAAGATCGATAGCAACAGGGTGTTTCTTAACAACGATGGGAATCCTGTAATGGCAGCCGATACTTCGAATTACCAACGGTTTATAAGTCTTGATTATACAGGATCTGAATTCATCTCCACTCATCCCAAACAAGATTCATTACGGTTTTTTGCCTCTGGAGCTGCCTATGATTTACACGATCAGGTAATCCGGGCTATCAACGTAAGGATCATCAAAGTGGCCGATGCTGCTGTTTTTCCGGATTCGGGAAAAGTTAACATCTTCCCCGATGCCCGGATACAATTATTGGAAAACGCCGTGGTTATTGCCGATACCGGGACCCAGCTGCACCGTTTTTTCAATGCGAAAGTTGCCCTTTCTTCAAGGAAAGCTTATACCGCGACCGGCGATTATGGTTACAAGGATCGCACCGGAGCAGTAACAACCCTTCATTTTGACAGGATCAAAGTGGATACATCCGGTCAGACCACAGCCTCCGGCTCCATTCCCGATTCTTCCGGGTTTATGATGAGTCCCGAATTCGCTTTCAAAGGGGAGATCACCCTTTTGGCAGCACAGCCGGCACTCCGTTTCGATGGTGCTTTCAAGACGGTAACCGCCTGTTTGCCTTACAAAACAGAATGGATCCATTTTGAAGGAAATATCGATCCGAAATCGGTGAAAATACCCTTGCAGATGCCGCTGAGGACCCTTAACAACGAGACCGCCTTCACCGGGATGGTCTATTCCAACAGCGAAACCCGTGTGATTCCGGCGTTGTTCCGACGGAAAGGCTCTTTCAGTGATTCGACCATCCTTGCTGCCGGCGGTTTTGTAACCTATTTACCTGAAACCAAAGAGTTCAGACTGGGAAGTGAGGAAAAATTGCGCGATCTTTCCGCACCCGGCGACTACGTCTCACTGAGCACATACAACTGCAGGATCAGGGGAGAAGGGAAGCTGAACCTGGGGGTTCATTCCGGCGGAATGAAAATGGAAACCTTTGGAACGATAGACCATTACCTGATTCCGGATTCAACCCGGGCCGTAGTTACCATCGCCCTTCAGTTTCCCTTTTCTGACCAGGCGCTCCAGCGGTTCATCACCCTGCTCGAATCGGTCAACCTGACGGGGGTCAACCTTCGGACTACTCCCTACACTTTGGCCATGGAAAACCAGTTAGGGAAGGAGGAACTCACCCAGGCCCGCTCTGAAATGGAGATGATTGGTAAATACCGCAAATTCCCGGATGCCCTGGATCGTACCCTTTTCCTGGCTGATGTGACCATGATTTATGATACTGCCAGCAACTCGTGGGTTTCTCAGGGTCCCATCGGTATCGCCAGCATCGGGAAAACCAGCGTTAACCGTTATGTAAACGGGATCATCGAGTTTTCCAAAAAACGGAAGGACGATGATTTTACCCTCTATTTTCAACTGGATCCTGACGAGTGGTTCTTCTTTAATTTCCGTGGAAACATTCTCCAGTCCATTTCTTCTGATTTGAATTTCAATGATATACTAACGGCTGCTGTACGGTCAAAAGCTGAAATGGACCGTGTTGATAAGCTGGTCAAAGGATACCGGTACACCATTTCCACCGACCGTAAGAAACGCGATTTTCTCCGGAAATTTGAAACACCGGAGGAACCCTGATTTTTTATTACTTTGCAGCCCATCAGAATTTTACAAGAATTTATGTTAAAATATTGATATTCAATGTATTTATATATAATTTTCTATCTGATCCCAGCCTACCTTTTGGGAAGTATCCCATCGGCGGTCTGGTTTGGGAAATGGTTTACCGGGATTGATGTCCGCGAACATGGGAGCGGTAATGCGGGAGCCACTAACACCATCAGGGTGCTGGGGTACAAAACCGGCATTCCCGTATTGCTTTTCGATGTTTTAAAAGGGTTTTTGGCTGTGAAACTGGTTGGTTGGTTACATCTGCCCGGGATTTCAGAAACTTCCCTGGTCTATGTCGAAATCGGGGCGGCTATGGCGGCAGTGACCGGTCATGTTTTTCCGCTGTTTGCAGGTTTCAGAGGAGGCAAGGGAGTGGGAACCCTTGCCGGCGTTGGCATTGCACTCTACCCATTGGCCCTGTTGATCGTGTTGGGTGTTTTTATTGTCGTATTGGTCTTTTTTCGCTATGTTTCGCTTGCTTCCGTTACTGCTGCCCTGCTCTTCCCTTTGGTGGTCGTTTTCGTAACCGATGAAACCCGGCCGGCCATGGTTTTGTTAGCTGTAGCAGTAGCGCTGTTCATCCCGGTAACCCACCGTAAAAACCTCCGCAGGCTTTTCAAAGGAGAGGAAAACAAATTTGATTTCAAACGTACGAAAGAGAAGCAAAAAGGACCCTCCCCGAAATAATTTTCAAGGCATTGGAAATAGGAATAATTCGTTGTATCTTTGACGTACTTTTATAAACCGTTCATCTATGAAATTTATCATCTCCAGTACTGTTTTACTCAAAAATCTTCAGGCGATACAAGGTGTTATCAACACCAACAATACTTTACCCATTCTGGACGATTTCCTTTTCGATCTTAAAGGGGATTCTCTGACCATTACCTCCTCCGACCTGGAAACCACCATCCGGGTTACCGTTAAACCGGATATGTCTGAAGAAGACGGCTCCATCACCATCCCCTCCAAGATACTGGTCGATACCCTCAAAACTTTCCCGGAAATTCCTGTCTCTTTTATCATTAACCCGGATACGCTACAGGTTGAAATTTCTGCTAACGAAGGGAAATACAAGCTGTCGGGCCACAAAGCCGACGAATATCCACATGTTCCCGAACTGGAAGGTACCACTGCCATTAAACTGGATTCCAAGCTCCTGTCACAGGCCATCAACAAGACTTTATTCGCTACAGGCAATGATGAGTTACGGCTGGTGCTTTCCGGCGTCTTCTGTGAATTATCACCGGATGACGTTACTTTCGTAGCCACCGATGCCCATAAACTGGTCAGGTACAAAAGGTCTGACGTCAAATCCCCCGAAGGAGCTTCCTTCATCCTTCCCAAAAAACCAATGAATCTCCTGAAAAACATCTTTTCGGGATCAGAAGTTCCGGTGACCATTGAATACAACAAGACCAACGCCT
>CALMDO010000201.1 GCA_937862805.1 uncultured Bacteroidota bacterium | reverse complement strand
CCGGTATTGACATTGGTTTTATTTCCACGGGAAGCGTCAGCGGGTTGTTTGCTCTTATCCGATCGCTGGTTGAGTTGGCTTCGGTTTTTCTGGGAGGTGCCGGAAGATCGCTCCTGGGGTCTGGAAGAGGATCGTGAAGCAGCCGGGCGCTCTCTCTGGCCACCCTGCTCCCTTCGTTGAGCCTCGAGGGTGGAGGGCAAAAAGAAGGCTGTCATCAGAAGTAACAGCATCGCCTTAAAGAATGGAAATTGAAATTGCTTTTTCATGGGGTCAGATGATTTTTTGTTCGATGATCGAATGGATTGACTACGCAGATTCCTTTTTTGTATGAGAAGTGGTAATATGCAAATATACGATCATTTTTCTATGGGAAGGAATGAATGAGGCGCAAAATTCTGCTGCCGGAGAAGGATCTCCTGATTTTTCAGAAGTTGCTCCTGGTTATTCATGAGCGTTTCAACTCTTTTTTCGAGTATTTCAATGGTTTTTTTCTGTTCCTGGATGGTTTTGATCAAGGGTACAGTCAATTGGTTATAGGATATGTTCCCTGTCAGACCGTCGGTACTAAAGTTGACTAGCTCCGATATCACTGCAGCCACTTCTTCTGCGATCAGGCCATATTGGGTTCTTCCGGCGGGATCAGCGGAGTAGGTGTAGGTAACAGGTCTAAATTGGTAAACCCAGCCGTTTGTTGGTATTATCCCAGAAAAGAATCCGTTGGACTTCGGTCATCCGCGGGATCAGCAACCCGCGGGAAGTCGATTTAATATCCAGCATGGCGCTGTTTTCGGGGGTGGCACCATCGGTATTGATGCCCACCTGTCCATGCAGAAAGAGCGGGATCATCAGGGCAACGATCATTGTGGCAATTGTATATTTCATGTCATCCATGTATAAGGTCATGAAAAGTACGAAGAAATTTTAGAAATTCATATTCCATTAAATTTTGCATTTTTGTACGTTGATTTTTCTTAGGATAAGCGTGAAATGAGATGAAAAAAAATTCATGGTTATATGTCATTTTCCTGTGTTTTATGATGATACAGTGTTCGACAGGTCAAACTCCCGGCTCATTCCGAAAGGAATTATTCATAGGTATGGCGGGCGACACGCTTCCTTACCGGATTTTTATTCCGCGGAAAGCGCCTGCAGGTAAAGTTCCATTGGTCATTTTCCTTCATGGTTCGGGCGAAAGGGGAAAGGACAACGAAAAGCAATTGCGTAACGGAGTCATGCACTTCATTGCCGACCGGAACCAGAAAAAATACCCCTGTTACGTGGTGGCTCCACAATGTCCTGAAGGCAAACGATGGCTAGAAAACGATTTTCGCCTCCCATACAGTCGTCAACCTGAAAAAATCTCTCTTCCCCTGGGATTGGTCAAACAGTTGACCGATTCCCTGGTGGAGTTTTTGCCCATAGATCCTTCCAGGATTTACATTACCGGTCTCTCCATGGGCGGGTTTGGCACCTGGGATCTGATTACCCGTTTCCCGGATTACTTTGCGGCAGCGGTTCCGGTCTGTGGCGGAGGAGATGATTCGCTGGCTTTCAAGTTGACGGCAGTATCTATCTGGGCTTTTCACGGTTTGTTGGATGATGTGGTGATGCCTTCCCGCACAGAAAACATGGTGAATGGAATCCGGAAATCGGGAGGAACGCCCAGGTGTACCCTGTACCCTGACCTGGGGCATGCCTGCTGGGAGGAAACTTACGCCGACCCGGAACTCCTTCAATGGCTGTTTTCCCGGAAAAAAGAACAACCCTGAAAATCCTCTCGGCCTTAACAGAATCGGATTACATTTGCAAAAATCTTTTCATGAAAAACGCTCCATTATCTTTCCTTTTTACTTTCTTTCTGCCATTATTACTGCTATCTGATGCGTACGGACAGGATTGGGACTTCATCAAGGAAAAGGACGGGATCAGGATTTATACACGAAAAGAGGGGAATTCCTCATTAAAACAATTCAAAGGGGTTGCCGACATTCATGCATCCATGGAAAAGGTCAGCGAAGTGATTGGAAACGTCAAAAATACCGATTGGTGGGATAAGAACCTGGAGGAAATCAGGGTTCTTTT
>CALMDO010000200.1 GCA_937862805.1 uncultured Bacteroidota bacterium | reverse complement strand
CTGGGAAAAAAGTTTTACCTGGCCCACGGAGATGGCCTCGGACCAGGAGATCATGGTTACAAATTCATTAAGAAAGTCTTTGCCTGCCCTTTTAATCAATGGCTTTTCCGCTGGTTTCATCCGGACTGGGGCATTTGCATGGCACTTTTCTGGTCTCGGAAGAGCCGTTATGCTGCCATTGAAAAAGAGAAAAAATCTGCTGACCGGAACCTCAGGCTCATCCGTCAAAGATTAAAAATCCATGCTCAAAAGATGGTGGAAAACCATCCTGATCTCGACTACCTGGTGTGTGGTCATTATCATTATCCCTTGATCGAAAAATTGAACAACAAGGCGAAATTGGTGGTTGTAGGTGACTGGCTGACCCATTTTACTTATGCCGTTTTCGATGGAGAAAAAATAGAGCTTAGAACAATGTTAAATCAGGAAGGAAATTAACTTGTGATTTCCGAAAAATAGTATCTTTGCTTTTAATTTCAATATTAACCACGTCCCAATCCTTTGGGACCCAAATATTACAAAGCCATGGCTTACAAAATCTCTGATGATTGCACTGCTTGCGGAACCTGCATCGATGAATGTCCCGTTGAAGCAATTTCTGAAGGTGATATTTATAAAATTGATCCTGAAGTTTGCACCGAATGCGGCGCCTGTGCCGATGTTTGCCCGGTAGAAGCGATCCATCCGGAATAATCGATTCCTGGTCTGGAAAAAGGTGGTTTTATCAAAGGGAACCACCTTTTTTGTTTTTACAATAGTCAGGTAGATTTAAATCTCTCTTTTGGTATTGTCACCTCTAAAAATCTTAATTTTGCTGTATTAAAAAACGCTATCATGACCAAGAAAAAAAGAGCTGTTGTTGAACGGGAGGATGTAGTAGTAAAATTTGTAGGTGATTCCGGCGACGGAATGCAACTTAGCGGTAACATGTTCTCTGATGTTGCTGCCCTGGTTGGTAACGACCTCGCTACTTTTCCTGATTTTCCTGCCGAAATCCGTGCGCCACAAAACACGGTAGCAGGAGTTTCCGGCTTCCAGGTACACATGGGAAGTTCTAAAATTTTTACTACCGGTGACCAGGTAGATGTGTTGGTCGCCATGAATCCGGCATCCCTCAAAGCCAACCTGAAATGGGCAAAAAAGGGGGCGACGATCTTAACCGACACCGACGCTTTTGACGACAAAGCCATCGAAAAAGCAGGATACAAGCAAGATCCGTTGGGCGACGGTACCCTTACCGATTACAACATGATCAAAGCTCCCATCACCACGCTGACCAAAGAGAGCCTGAAGGATTTGGGAATTGACAACAAAACCGCGGAACGGAGCAAGAACATGTTCGCCCTGGGGATCCTCTATTTCATTTTTAACCGCGATTTAAAACCTTCCTTTCATTATTTCGAACAGAAGTTCAAGAAAAAACCTGAATTGATCGAGATCAACAAAATTGTGCTTCAGGCGGGTTATAATTATGCCGAAACGGTAGAAGCCATTGAATCGGTGATCCAGGTTGCTCCGGCCAAAATGGAAAAGGGAAGGTACCGGAACATCACAGGCAACGTAGGAACTGCCTGGGGTTTGTTAGCTGCTTCCGAAAAATCGGGAAGACCACTCTTCCTTGGATCCTACCCCATCACACCCGCTACCGAGATCCTTATAGAACTTGCAAAACATAAATCATTAGGAGCAAAAGTTTTCCAGGCCGAAGATGAAATTGCCGGAATCTGCTCCGCCATCGGCGCTTCTTACACCGGTTCACTGGCTTGTACTACCACCTCCGGGCCCGGCCTGTCGCTCAAGAGCGAAGCCATCGGACTGGCTGTGATGACCGAACTGCCCCTGGTGATCGTGGATGTACAACGCGGTGGCCCCTCCACCGGTTTACCAACCAAATCAGAGCAAAGCGATCTGTACCAGGCACTTTTCGGACGTAACGGCGAATGTCCGGTCATTGTGATCGCTGCCTCCACTGCAGAAAATTGCTTCTACTATGCCTATGAAGCTGCCAAATTGGCGATGGAACACATGACTCCCGTCATCCTGCTTACCGACGGTTATTTAGGTTTCGGTTCCACCCTTTTCAGAATTCCGAAAATGGCCGACATGCCTGCAATTAATCCTCCCATGGCTCAACCCAATGATCCAAATTACAAACCCTATAAAAGAAATCCGGAAACGCTGGTCCGCGAATGGGCCATCCCCGGAACAGAAGGATTACGCCACCGCATCGGCGGTCTTGAAAAAGAGGATGTCATCGGCACTGTCTCCACCGACCCCTTAAACCATCAGAAAATGGTGGACTTCCGTGCTGCAAAAGTTGAAAAGGTGGCCGATTTTATTCCCGAGCAAACCATCGACGGTGCCCCTGAAGGAGAATTGCTGGTGGTCAGCTGGGGGGGTACCTATGGCGCAGTCCATTCCGCCGTGAAAAAGATGCAACAGGAGGGAAAACCGGTAAGCCATGCCCATTTCCATCACCTGATGCCCCTTCCTAAAAACACAGGGAAAGTACTCCGGGGCTTCAAAAAGATCCTGGTCCCTGAACTCAACAGCGGACAGTTTGTTAATTATCTCCGCATGAAGTTCCCGATGCCCAACATCTATCAGTACAACAAAGTTCAGGGACTTCCATTCATGATCAATGAATTAACGGAAAAAATCAATCAACTTCTGGAGGAAAAATAACATGGATTTTTTAAATATGACCGTTGAACGTTCGAACGTTCAACTAACAAAAACTGATTTTGAAAGTGACCAGATGGTCAAGTGGTGCCCCGGATGCGGTGCCCATGCCATTCTTGCCGCCGTGGAACGGGTTTTCCCGAAAATCGGTTACCGTAAAGAGAATTTCTGTATGATCTCCGGCATCGGTTGCTCTTCCCGCTTCCCCTATTACGTAAACACCTACGGGATCCATGGAATCCATGGGCGTGCCGCTGCCATCTCAACCGGCGTAAAAATCGCCAATCCCCGCCTGAGCGTGTGGATGGCAACCGGCGACGGGGACTCCCTGGCGATCGGCGGGAACCATTTTATCCACGTCATCCGACGCAATGTTGATATCAACATTCTCTTGTTCAACAACCAAATCTATGGTCTGACCAAAGGACAATATTCACCGACAACCCCTATGGGCAAGGTGACCAAAACCTCCCCTCAGGGTACCATCGAACATCCCTTCACCGTCGGAGAACTTGTAATGGGCGCGCAGGGCACCTTTTTTGCCAGGGTGCCCGATAACAACATTAACCTGATGACCGAAGCGATGTTTGAAGCTGCCCGCCATGATGGCACCTCTATCATCGAGATCATGCAAAACTGCATCATTTTTGCCGATAAAGCCCACAGCGATATCACCGGAAAAGAGGTTAAAGATGAAACCATGCTGGTCCTCAAAAACGGGGAACCCATGCTTTTTGGAAAGAATCATGAAAAAGGGATCATCCTGCGCGAAACTCATCTGGAGGTAGCGGAAATCGGTAAAAACGGGATCACGGTCGACGACATCCTGATCCACGACCAATACAACCAGGATCCAGGCATCCACCTGATGTTAGCCAAACTGGCACCACCGGTCTTCCCCATGGTTTTCGGAGTGATCCGCTCTGCTATGTACCCTACCTACGATGACCTGGTCGGGGAGCAGATCAAATTCGCACGGGAAAACTCGAAGATCAGAAACATGGATGACCTGCTGAATTCAGGAGACACCTGGGAGATCTGAATTCAGCTCCTGATAACAGGTAAAGTAAACACAAAGCGGCTGCCCAACCCCTCTTCACTGGAGACTGTGATCGTACCGCCATGTTTTTCAATGAATTCCCTGCATAACAGGAGCCCTAATCCGGTGCCCTTTTCACGTGCCGTACCTTGTGTAGATTGAATGGCATCCAGCCGAAAAAGTGTTTTGACTTTTTCCGGATTCATCCCGATTCCTGTATCGGTTACCGTGATTTCAACCATCTTTTCACGGGTGATGGCAGTTATATCGACATGCCCACCCGCAGATGTATACTTGATACCGTTGGAGATCAGGTTCCGGAGAATTGCGGAGGCCATGTTCTTATCTGCATAGATCTTTTCCCGGGGCAGTACCCGGTTTCGCAATTGAATCCCTTTATCCTGGGCGTTCAACCTCAATAGCAGAAAGGTTTCATTGACCATCAGGTTTAGGTTCAGTTCCTCCGGGGAATAAACTGTTCTTCCCATCTGGATCCGTGACCACTCCAGCAGGTTTTCAAGCAAATTGAAAGCGCTTTTTGAGGCGACGCTGATGCTTACGGCAAACTGCCTGCGCTCCTTATCTGAATATTCATCATACGACTCGGCCAGGAGCTCAGCGTATCCCAATATAGCGTTGAAAGGGCTGCGTAAATCATGCCCGATCAGCGAATAGAGTTTGTCCTTCATGGCATTCAGTTCCGTGAGCTCTTTCGCCAGTTTTTTTAACTCCAGCTCATCCTTTTTCCGGAGTGTGATGTCATGAAGGATCACTAATCCACCCAGTTGGTTATCACGGGGGCCTTTCAAAGGATAGTACATGATGTCAAACCATCGCGATACCGGGGGATCCATCCAGACCTCCCGGGTAAATTCCTCGGTGGATTGGCCCTCCTCTAAAACCTTGTACACGGCCGGCAATACGATGTCAAGACGGCAACCAGTAAGGGTCTCATGGATCAGCAAGGTATCCAATGCTACCGGGTTGATATCCATGATAAAATTATGTGGATCCAATACAATGGCACCATCGGTCATCTTCTCAATGGTGAATTGATGACCAGCCGGTACAATATCAAAAAGCTGTCCACGGGCAATACCCCAGAAGAAAAAGAACCCGGCCACCATAATCCCCATGGGTGAGATATCCAAACCCTCCAAAGGATCCGATCCCACAGTATAAATCAATCCGGTCAGAAAGGGAACTGCAGAACCGGCAATGACAAACCAGATCCGCGATTTAAAGTACCGTGGCCGCTTTTGTACAAAACGGATAAGCAGAATGTTCCCCAGAAGTACCAGGAGCAACGAATAGATCATCGCGATATAAAAGACAGGGCCATGCTGGTAAATCAGCACATTTCCCCCCATCGGGCTCCACGAAAAACCGGTCCAGATCAAAGTATGGAAATTGCTCGTAAAGACAAGCAAGAGGGTAATGACCGGTACAATCCAGAACACCCAGCTATACCGTCTGACAGAGATGGACTTTTCCAGATCATAAGACTGAATGAACCATAGGAACATCAACGGAATTCCCATGTTGGAAATATACTCCAGGCGCGACCAGAAAATTTTTTGTTCAATCGTCGGTGCTGCAGATTCAAAAGTCAGTACCAAGGACCAGAAGACCGCCAGTACCATCATCCAAAGAAAAGGAAGACGCCCCCGAATGGTTTGCATTTTGTACACAGTGAATACCAATTGCAGACTGATTAAAGCCGTAATTAAATGAATCCATGTGATATATGTTACTTGCCAATTTTGGGAGAAAGAAAAAGGAAACTCCATAGGGCTGCTTTCTAAAACATATTACAAGTCAAAGGTAATGAAATGAAGAATAGGTTTAAAATTACGAAAAGATTGCGTATTTTTGTAATAACATCACTATGAGAATGGTTGATCTGATGAAACAATTCATTGCCGAACAGGAGCTTTTCGCTCCCGATTCACGTATTTTATTAGCCGTGAGCGGAGGAGTGGATTCGGTCGTCATGGCCGACTTGTTCCATAAGGCAGGATATCGGTTCGGAATGGCTCATTGCAATTTTCGTCTGAGAGATAATGAAAGTGACGAAGACGAACAATTCGTGTGTGATCTCGCTGAAAAATACGGGGTTCCCTTTTACTCCCGGCATTTTGAGACCCGGAACATCGCTTCGCGCGAAGGGATCTCGGTGCAGATGGCTGCCCGTAAACTCCGCTATGGATGGTTCGAAGAGATCCGAACCATCCACCATTTCGACTTTGTAGCCACTGCCCATCACCAGGATGACCAAACCGAAACTTTTTTTATCAACCTGATACGTGGTACCGGTATCCAGGGACTTCACGGTATCTTCCCGAAAAAAGAACGGATCGTACGTCCCCTGCTCTTTACCTCCCGCAGGGAGATTGAAAACTATGCTTACCGTAACCCCATCTCCTGGCGTAAAGACCGTTCGAACAATGATATAAAATACCTCCGTAACCGCATCCGGCTGGAGTTACTACCCATCATACACTCCATCAACCCTGATTTTTTAAAAGGTATCACAGCCACCATCAGTCAGATCCGCCAGATAGAAACTTTCTGGAAAGAGGAAATCAACAGGAATACATTGAAAGTTATGCAACAAAAAGGAGAAGAGCTCCGCGTTGACCTGCCTCTTTTTGCCAAAATGAATCCTCTGGAACCTTTGGCTTGGGAAATGCTTTCACCTTACGGTTTCAACGAGACAGCCATCCGTGATCTTCTGGGATCGATTGACAAAGAAAGCGGCAAAGTGTTCTATTCACGTACCCACCGTCTGATCAAAGACAGAAATCAACTGATCATCATCCCTCTGGCGCCGGGAGAAGGAAATCCATCCAACGTAAACATTGACTCCTCAAAAGAAGAGCCCCTCTTTTCCATCGAAAAAGGAAATGTTACCATCATGGAGCCATTGGTGCTGCGTTTCACCCTCACGACGATAGGGAAAGGATACGAGATACCTGCTTCATCCCTGATCGCCTGTCTTAACCTTCAACACCTTACCTTTCCGCTCACATTGCGTCACTGGAAAACTGGCGATGCTTTCTACCCCCTGGGGATGAATAAACGAAAAAAACTAAGTGACTTCTTTATAGATCAGAAATTTTCTCTCCCCGAGAAAGAAAATTGCTGGCTGCTCTGCTCAGGTAACCATATCGTTTGGGTGGTGGGCCACCGCATCGACCACCGCTTCAGGGTAACCTCCCGTACCAAAGAGATACTTTGCGTTGAGATACTCTCCCTCGGCTAAAAGTTATATTTTTGTACCCGCTGATCTCACCAATTCACTGAACCATGAAAAATACCAGGATCCTCCTGCTGTTAGCACTTTTCCTGCCTTTATCCTCCATCAGCCAGATTCTTGATCCGGTCAAATGGTCCTTTAAAACAGAACAAAAAACACCCGGCGAAGCAACCCTGCTCTTAATCGCCACGGCTGACAAAGGTTGGCATGTCTATTCCCAGGACATTCCATCCGGTGGGCCTATCCCAACCACTTTTTCATTCGATAAAAGCAAAGATTACGAACGTGTTGGGAAAGTTACCGAACCCAAAGCCATTGAAGAAAACGACCCCAACTTCGATATGGTCCTTAAGTTTTTTGCCGATAAAGTCATTTTCAAACAAAAAATAAAAGTTCTCAATCAAAATGATTTTACGGTAAAAGGGGTGGTGAACTTCATGTGCTGCGACGATAAACAATGCCTTCCTCCCAATGATGTCGAGTTCTCTTTCATTGTTAAGGGAAATCCGCAAGCTATGGCATCGACCCCGACCGCTTCACCCGGAGGGCAAACGACTGAAAATGCAACTCCTTCGGTTCAACAGGCGCAATCTTCCGGTGTCCCTGTTGAGGAAGCGAAAAAGGATTCAGTACATTCAAAGGCTGTGCAATCCAGTCTGACCACCACCGCCGCCGATGCTGCCGTTAACCAGTCGTTGCTCTGGTTTTTTATCATCTCTTTCCTTGCAGGACTGATGGCCATCCTCACCCCTTGTGTCTTTCCGATGATCCCGATGACGGTGACTTTTTTCATGCACGATACGCGAAGCAAGCGGAAAGCAAGAATGGAAGCCGTCGTTTACGGTCTTTCGATCATCATGATCTACACAGTGGTGGGAACGCTTGTGGCGGTAACCCTGGGCGCTAATTTTGCCAACTTCCTGAGTACCCACTGGGCCCCCAACCTCTTCTTTTTTGTGATCTTTATGGTCTTTGCCGCTTCCTTTTTAGGGATGTTCGAAATAACGCTCCCCAACTGGCTGGTGAACAAAGCTGATAAACAAGCTGATAAGGGCGGTTATACCGGTGCATTTTTCATGGCTTTTACCTTGGTACTGGTCTCTTTCTCGTGTACCGGGCCGATTGTCGGGGCAATCCTGGTCAAAGCAGCCAGCGGGCATATCCTGATGCCCATCATCGGGATGTTCGGTTTTTCGCTGGCTTTTGCACTGCCGTTTGCCCTCTTCGCCTTCTTCCCTGCCTGGCTGGCGGGAATCCCTAAGTCAGGCGGCTGGCTGAACTCGGTCAAAGTTGTTCTCGGTTTCCTGGAATTGGCACTGGGTTTGAAGTTCCTGAGCATTGCCGACCAAACCTACCACTGGCACATCCTCGACCGTGAAGTGTACCTGGCCTTTTGGATCGTTATCTTCTTCCTGATGGGAATGTACCTGATCGGAAAATTAAAATTTCACCATGATTCTGATCTGCCCTTTATCAGTGTCCCCCGCATACTGTTGGCCATCGTGGTCTTCACCTTTGTCGTGTATATGATTCCCGGAATGTGGGGAGCGCCGCTGAAAGCCCTGTCAGGATACCTGCCACCGGAAACCTACCATGATTTTGACCTGAAAGCCATCATCAAGGAAGAGGTTCAGGCTGCAACCACTGCGACACCGGCTAATACGGTCCCATCCACCTTGTGCGACAAACCCAAATACGGCGAGTTTTTGAAATTGCCCCATGGATTGCAGGGGTACTTCGATTACAACCAGGCACTGGCGTGCGCCAAAAAGCAAAATAAGCCCTTGTTTATCGATTTTACAGGCCACGGATGCGTGAACTGCCGCGAAATGGAATCCAATGTGTGGTCCGACCCCAGGGTGCTGAAACGGTTAAGAGAAGGGTTCGTCATTGCCGCTCTTTACGTTGACGACAAATCCGATGTTCCTGAAAAAGAATGGTTTACATCATCATACGACGGAAAAGTCAAGAAAACGATCGGAAAGCAGTTTGCCGATTTACAGATCACGCGGTTCCATGTGAATTCACAGCCGTATTACGTGCTGCTCGACACTACCGGAAACCTGTTGGTAAAACCCAGAGCCTACGACCTTAATGTAGATGCCTTTATCTCCTTTTTGGACAGCGCTTTAGACAACTTCAAGAAACAGGAACGCCCCTGATACTACAATCCGCGGGTAGTATTTATTGCTCTTTCATCAATTGGGTAAAGTATTGATAAAAACAGGTAATGGTTTCAATACCACTGAAAAAATTGACCAGCGGGAAATTTTCATTGGGCGAATGACATGCATCCGCCTCCAACCCGAATCCCAAGAGGATTGATTTGATCCCCAGGATCTCTTCAAACTGCGGAATGATGGGGATACTTCCCCCGCTACGGACCGGGATAGGTTTTTTCCCTAATACTGTTTCGATGGCTTTGCTGGCAGCCCTGAACCCAACGGTATCAATGGGAGACACATAAGCCTGCCCACCGTGAAGGGCTTCCACTTTAACTTTAATCCAGGGGGGTGCAATCGCAGTAAAATGGCGGGCAAAGAGTTCTCCGATCTTTTGGTGGTCCTGGTTGGGAACCAACCGCATCGAGATTTTAGCGAAGGCTTTGGAGGGTAGAACGGTTTTGGACCCTTCAGCAGTGTAACCGCTCCACATTCCATTGACATCCAAAGTCGGGCGGATTCCTGTACGTTCCTTGGTGGTATATCCGGTTTCGCCAAAGAGGGCATCGACCTGGATGCTCTTTTTGTATTCATCTTCATTGAAAGGGGCCTTGGCCATTTCATCACGTTCTCCCTGCCCGATCACCTGCACATCATCGTAAAATCCCGGAATGGTAATCCTTCCCTGGTCATCGGTAAGGGATGCGATCATTTTGGCAAGAACGTTTGCCGGGTTGGCTACGGCCCCTCCGAAAATCCCGGAATGGAGGTCATGGTCCGGACCGGTTACCTCCACCTGCATGTAGGTAAGGCCCCTCAAACCCGCTGTAATGCTTGGTCGTTCCATTCCTATCATGCTGGTGTCAGAGACCAGGATAATGTCAGCTTTCAGCATCTCTTTATGCTCCGTGCAGAAACATCCCATGTTCATGGAACCAACTTCCTCTTCCCCTTCAATCATAAATTTCACGTTGCAAGGCAGGGTGTTGGTCCGAACCAGCGATTCTAAGGCTTTGGCGTGCATGAAGGCCTGTCCCTTGTCGTCATCGGCTCCCCTTGCATAGATCTTTCCATCTCTGACCTCCGGACGAAAAGGGGGTGATTCCCACAATTCAACCGGATCGACCGGCATCACATCATAATGACCGTAGACCAAAACAGTAGGCAGCGCCCGATCAATAATCTTTTCACCATATACAACGGGATTGCCCTGCGTCGGAAAAATCTCCGTTTTATCACATCCTGCTTCCCGCAATGATTTTCGCCAGTACTCAGCCGCTTTTACCATGTCCTCCTTGTGCTCTGCTTCAGAACTGATAGAAGGAATCCTGATCAACCCAAACAACTCCTGGATAAAGCGGTCGCGATTTTGCTCAATATAATTTTTTACCTCTTGCATTAGTATTCGTGTAAAAGATTGTTAATTAATTAAATAAATGTTGATGAGAATCCCAAATCAAGGTGGCTCCCATGCTTGGACAAGTACCCTGATATTCAGGGTGCAAAGGTAAAAATTAATTCCGGATGGACAACACCTCTTTCTCCGCTTTCCCTGACCGGATCAGGGAGAAAATGTATATTTGTACTGAATTGTCGCATTAAATGAATCCCATGGACCCTTTGTCATATTTGAATACAATGAATAATTCCGCGATCGATGAAATGTTCGAACGTTATCGCAATGATCCGGAAAGTGTGGAGAATAGCTGGCGAAAATTTTTTGAGGGTTTCGAGTTCTGCCAGAGAAATTATCAATCGGATCATACTGATCCTTACCTCTATCCGAACGAATTCAAGGTGATGAACCTCATCACGGCTTACCGGCAAAGAGGGCACTTGTTCACCCGTACCAATCCGGTACGTACCCGCCGGCAATACACACCGACGCTCGACATCGTCAATTTCGGATTGACAACGGACGATCTGGGCAAAACCTTTCAAGCCGGAAAAGAGCTGGGCATTGGCAATGCAAAACTGGAAAAAATCCTTGAACATTTACAGCAAACCTATTGCCAGTCGATCGGTGTGGAATATTATTATATCCGTAAACCAGAGATCACAGAATGGCTTAAATTGAAGATGGAATCGACCAGGAATACGCCTGATTTTACTCCTTCAGTCAAGAAAAAAATCCTGGAAAAACTGGCGGAAGGAGTGTTATTTGAAAAATTTATTCATAAAAAATTTCCGGGTCAGAAGCGCTTTTCGCTCGAAGGTGCTGAATCGTTGATCCCGGCTATGGAGGAAATCATCCAAACAGGAGCAACGTCGGGCCTCAAAGAAATTGTGTTTGGGATGGCTCATCGCGGACGAATCAATGTCCTGGGTAACATTATGCAAAAACCTTTTCATCAGATCTTTTCAGAATTCGAAGGCAAAGAGTACGCGGATCAGGAACTTCTGGGCGATGTTAAATATCACCTGGGATATTCCATAGAACGTTCAGCACCGGGCAATGGATCTGTGCGGATTACGCTGGCGCCCAACCCGTCACACCTTGAAGCGGTGGATCCTGTTGTAGAAGGGATCTGCCGGTCGCGGATCGACCACGTCTATAACGGCGATTTTTCGCTGGTTTTACCTGTCCTGATTCACGGTGATGCTTCGGTCGCCGGACAGGGAATCATTTACGAACTGCTCCAGATGTCAGAACTGGAAGGATATAAAACCGGCGGAACCCTCCATTTTGTCATCAACAACCAACTGGGCTTCACCACCAACTACCTCGACGGGAGGTCAAGCATATATTGTACCGATGTAGCCAAAACCATCCAGGCCCCGATCTTCCATGTCAACGCCGACGACGTGGAGGCCGTTGTTTATACCACCCGGCTGGCCCTCGCTTTCAGGGAAAAATTCCATAAAGATGTCTTTATTGACCTGCTGGGATACCGGAAATATGGCCACAATGAGAGCGATGAACCAAGGTTCACCCAGCCGTTGCTGTACAAGATCATCGAACAACATCCCGATCCGATGGAGATCTATCTCCGCAAACTAGAAGAGGAAGGGTTGAGAGGTACCTTGTATCCTTCTCAAATTAAAGATGAAATCGAAAAAACACTGGAAAAAGGTTTCGAACAATCGAAAACGATTGAAAAAGGAGATATAACGCCCTTTTTAGATGATCTGTGGAAGGGTTATCGACGGGCAAACCCCTCCGATTTTGATTCCTCCCCTGAAACCGGCGTCGAATCACAAAGATTGATGGAGATCGGATTAAAAATCACCACATTACCTGAAGGCAAATCTTTTTTCAGGAAAATCCGTAAAATGCAGGATGACCGCAGGGCAATGCTTGAAAACGGTCGCCTCGACTGGGCCATGGGAGAATTGTTAGCTTACGGTACCCTGCTTTATGAAGGACATCCGGTGCGATTGAGTGGTCAGGATTGCCAGCGGGGAACTTTCAGCCATCGCCATGCGGTACTGACCGTCGAGGATTCCGAGGAAAAATATATCCCGCTGAACCATCTGAGTGAAGGGCAGGCCCGCTTTAACGTTTACAATTCACTGCTTTCAGAATACGGGGTGTTGGGATTTGAATACGGTTATAACTTTGGACTTCCCGAAGGATTGACCCTCTGGGAGGCACAGTTTGGAGATTTCAGCAACGGTGCACAAGTGGTGATCGATCAGTACATCAGCAGCGCTGAAGACAAATGGAAGGTGATGAATGGTGTGGTATTACTCCTGCCCCATGGATATGAGGGCCAGGGTCCGGAACATTCCTCAGCCCGATTGGAACGATTCCTCTCGTTGTGCGGGCATTACAACATGCAGGTGGTCAACACCACCACTCCGGCTAACTTCTTCCATGTATTGCGTCGACAGATTCACCGACCATTTCGGAAGCCCCTCATCATCTTCACACCCAAGAGCCTCCTGCGTCATCCCCTCTGTGCTTCTGCCATCGATGAACTGACCCACGGGCGTTTCAGAGAGGTCATCGATGATCCGACAGCCGACCCGGAAAAAATCAAAAGAGTGGTATTCTGCAGTGGGAAAGTTTACTACGACATACTGGAAGAAAAAGAGCGACTGCAGGTCACCAATACTGCGATTATCCGCCTGGAACAGCTATATCCCCTGCCTCAGGAACAGATCCTCCGTATCCTTGAAAGATATCCACTGGCTGTCCATTACGAATGGGTTCAGGAAGAACCGGTCAACATGGGTGCCTGGAAATACATTCTGATCAACTTCAACAAAGTTCAACTCCACCATGTCGCCCGACCAGCCAGCGGTAGCCCTGCCACCGGTTCATCCCGACTTCACAAAATCCAACAGCAGCTCATCGTTGAAAAGGCCCTGGGAAGATGTTCGTGCGAACATGCACAGACCTCTTGTCGTCTTCATTGCGCTGAAAAGGAAAATGATACAATTTAGAAACCGGAAGCCTGATTTCAGTTTAAACCCAATATCTTTGTCGTCGAAAAGATCTGTCTTCGACTTTTGATAACAAAACAAATTATATCTATGGCGATTGAAATGAAAGTTCCGAGTCCGGGAGAATCGATCACCCGGGTACAGATCGCAAAATGGCTGGTATCCTCCGGGGATTATGTTGACAAAGATCAGGAAGTGGTGGAGATCGATTCTGATAAGGCCTCCTTCCCGATGGCTGCACCAGTTGCAGGAGTGATCACCCTGAAGGCCGTCGAAGGGGATACCATCGAAGTCGGGGCCGTAATAGCGGAATTGGATGAAAGTGCCATTCAACCGGAAAGCACGGTTACATCCAGGATTAAAGCAGAAGAATCGTCTCCTGGGGGGACAAAAGTTCCTTCTGAGCCGCCCGTGCATAAATTAGCTGTGACCCCTTTAGCCAAAAAAGTCCTTCAGGAAAAACAGGTGGATACGGCCGAAATAAGCCGGTTTTTCCCCGGAAAAAAGATCACCCGTAAAACGATTGAATCCTTTCTGGCACAAAAAAAAATGACAGGAACAACATCGCAAGAGGTTATCTCACGCGATGTGGAACGCCGCAAAATGAGCACCCTCCGGCTGAAACTTGCCGAGAGGCTGGTGGCTGTAAAAAACCAAACAGCCATGCTCACCACTTTCAATGAAGTCAACATGCAGGCCATCCAACAAATCCGCCAACAATTCGGCGATGCTTTCAAGGAAAAATATGACGTGGGCCTGGGATTCATGTCCTTTTTCACAAAAGCGGTGACGGCAGCCCTGAACGAATTCCCGCTAGTCAACGCGATGATCGAAGGGGATGAATTGATCATCCCGGGTTATGCCGACATCGGCATCGCGGTGAGCGCTCCCAAGGGACTGGTAGTACCGGTGCTGCGGAATGCCGAAAGGATGACTTTTGCTGAAATCGAATTGACAATCAAAGAATTGGCTCAAAAGGCCAGGGAAAACCGCCTCTCCATCGACGAAATGAAAGGAGGAACTTTCACCATCACCAACGGTGGGGTTTTTGGGTCCCTTTTATCGACCCCGATCCTGAATCCGCCTCAGAGTGCCATCCTGGGGATGCATAAAATAGAAGAACGACCGATTGCTGTCAAAGGAGAGGTGATCATTGCACCCATGATGTATGTGGCCCTTTCTTACGATCACAGGGTGATCGACGGCAGGGAATCGGTAGGCTTTCTGGTGAAAGTCAAAGAATTATTGGAAGATCCTGCAAGACTTCTTACTGCAGGGGAACATCCTGTAAAAATAATGCTTGACGTATAGATAAATGAGAAAACAGGTTGATTTTTTAGTCATCGGGTCAGGGATAGCAGGACTATCATTCGCTATCAAAGTGGCAAAGTACGGGAAGGTATGCATCGTCACCAAATCACGGATGGATGATACAGCCACAAGCTGGGCACAGGGCGGCATAGCTGCTGTGATGTACACCCCTGATTCCTACGAGAAGCACATCCGCGATACCATTGTTGCCGGCGACGGGCTTTGTGACGAGAAGATCGTCCGCCTGACCATCACCGAGTCGACTGAAAGAATCAGGGATCTGGTCAAATGGGGGATGAAATTCGATAAGACCAAAACGGGCCGATACGATCTGGCCAAAGAGGGCGGACATTCAGAGTACAGGGTTCTTCATTACAAAGACAGCACCGGCCGGGAGATAGAGAACACTTTGCTGGAGCAGGTAAAAAACCATCCAAACATTGAGATACTCGAAGATTTTTTTACCATCGATATCATCACCCAGCACCACCTCAATGTCGAAGTCAACCGGCGTACCAAAGACATCACCTGTTATGGTGCCTACGTGCTGAATCCCAGGACTTTCCTGGTTGACACCATCCTTTCGAAGGTAACCCTTATCGCAACCGGAGGTGCCGGAAACGTGTACAACAACACCACGAACCCGCTCATTGCCACCGGCGACGGCATTGCCATGGTGTACCGCGCCAAAGGGGTTATCGAGAACATGGAGTTCATCCAGTTCCATCCCACCTCTCTTTATCACCCCGAAGAAAAACCCTCCTTCCTGATCACTGAAGCGTTACGGGGATTCGGAGGTATCCTGAAAACGCGTGACGGGAAAGAGTTCATGCACAAATACGATTCCCGGTTATCGCTCGCTCCGCGCGACATCGTTGCAAGGGCCATCGATAATGAAATGAAACTCAGCGGCGATGATTATGCAGTGCTCGATTGCCGCCACCTCAACAAGAATGAGCTCATCCACCACTTTCCGACCATCTACGCCAAATGCCTCAGCCTGGGGATCGACATTTCAAAAGACATGATTCCTGTGGTGCCAGCCGTACATTATACCTGTGGCGGGATCAAGGTTGATGAGTATGGACACAGCTCCATATTCAATCTTTACTCTTCCGGAGAGTGTTCTTCCACCGGACTTCATGGAGCCAACCGACTGGCTTCCAATTCTTTGCTTGAAGCTCTCGTCTTCTCGCATCGCGCTGCGCAGGATGCCGGTGCAAAATTCAAATCAATTCCCCTCTGCAATGAAATCCCCGACTGGAACGCGGAAGGGATGGTCCTTAACGAAGAGATGATTCTCATCACCCAGTCAATGAAAGAGGTTCAGGCCATCATGAGCAACTATGTGGGGATCGTGAGGTCCAACCTTCGTCTTCAGCGCGCCTTCGACCGACTGGAACTGCTTTACCGTGAAACGGAAGCCCTCTACAACCGCTCCATTCTGACGGTAAGGCTGTGCGAATTGAGAAACCTCATCAACATTGGCTACCTTATCATTAAGGCTGCCCAAAACCGCCATGAAAGCCGCGGTTTGCACTATTCACTCGATTATCCCCGGACGGTACCACGCTAAACAATCACTTTTATGGCTCTTATAAGATCAGTTAAAGGTGTCAGGCCACAAGTTGGTGAACACTGTTTTCTGGCAGACAATGCCACCCTCACGGGTGATGTGGTTATAGGAGACCATTGCAGCGTCTGGTTCAACGCCGTGATCCGTGGGGATGTCCATGCAATACGGATAGGTAATAACGTGAATGTCCAGGATGGCGCTATCATCCATTGTACCTACCTGAAAGCCCCTGTCACCATTGGGAACAACGTTTCCATTGCCCACAACGCGATCATCCATGGCTGCACCATCCACGACAACGTCCTCATCGGCATGGGGGCCATCATCATGGATGGCGCGGTGATCCACAGCAATTCCATCGTCGGGGCAGGGGCGCTCATTACCGAGGGAACCATTGTGGAATCTGGAAGTGTCTGGGCCGGGCTCCCCGCAAAAAAAATTAAAGACATCGATCCTGCATTGCTGGAAGGGACGGTCAACCGGATTTCCGGGAGTTACAACATGTACGCCGGCTGGTACGATTGAAACCGCAGAGGGATGACCGGCTTCACGAGAGAGGAGCATAAGTATTGTAACAAATTAACCGAATGCTGATTAAATCATAAACTTGTGAGAGAAGAGATTGTTTCCGGGAATGAATACCATACCCCGGAGAATGCGCCAAGGTATCTGCTCGACCGGTTCCTGTTCAATTCAAGGATTGTCTTTATGACACGCTTCGTGGGGGTCGTTCTGGAAACCCGTCGTGCAGCAAAGAAAGGGATTTATGATACCCGTTACTGGGTGGATTCGTCGCATGATATCTTTACCCATATTGAAAGATGCGGCGGCAGGTTTCATATCACCGGTCTTGACCACCTGAGAAATTGTAAAACTCCGGCCGTGATCGTGAGCAACCACATGAGTACCCTCGAAACCATGATATTTCCCGGGATCATTCAGCCACTGAAAAATGTCACCTTTGTGGTCAAAGAGGCGCTGATACGCCACTTTGCTTTTAAGGATGTGATGCTGAGCCGAAAACCCATCGTACTGAGCCGTTCCAACCCGCGCGAAGATTTTCAGATCGTGATGGACCAGGGCCCGCTCCGGTTAGAAAAGGGCATTTCCGTCATCATTTTTCCCCAGAGCACCCGGCGCCTCACCTTCAATCCCTCCGAATTTAACTCCCTGGGAACCAAACTGGCTGTAAAAGCGGGTGTTCCGATTATCCCGGTGGCCATCAAAACCGATTTTTGGGGCAACGGGAAATACACCGGTTACCTGGGTCCGATCGACCGCAAAAAGCCAATCCATATTGCCTTTGGAGCACCCCTCCTCCCCGTAGGCAACGGGAAAGACCAGCAACAAATGGTGATTGACTTCATCCAGGATCATTTGAAACAATGGGAACCGTGATGACAAAACCATGGAGGCGGCACCCGGTGATCTATGAGATCAACACCGCTGTCTGGCTCAGTGAACTCAGCAGAAAATATGGTTTCCAGACCACCCTTTCCAATATCCCCGATCCTGAGTGGGATGCTTTAGCCCGCCTCCATGTCGATGCAATATGGCTGATGGGCGTCTGGGGACGAAGTCCAAAGGGGATTGCCGTTTCCAATGCCAACGCGGGGAATCTGGCCGATTTTCACCGTGCACTACCCGACTTTTCTTTGTCCGATAACATCGGTTCTCCTTATTGTATAAGGCATTACGAGGTCGATCCGCGGTTTGGAGGTAACGATGCGCTGGCCATCGCGAGAAAACAACTGGCTTCCCGAAAAATGCAGCTCCTCCTCGATTTTGTTCCTAACCACATGGCCCGTGACCATGAGTGGGTAACCGAACACCCTGACTATTTCATCAGGGGAGATGAAAATGACCTGCAATCCGATCCGGTTACCTTTACGAAGATCGATGGCAGGGTTTTTGCCTGTGGGAAAGATCCTTATTACCCTGCATGGCAGGATGTACTGCAAATCAATGTTTTTCATCCGGAGCTACGCCAGGCCATACTCCAAACCGTGTCACAGATCTCCTCCCAATGCGATGGAATCCGGTGCGACATGGCCATGCTGGTGATGAACAAGATCTTCCAAAGAACCTGGGGCCCCCGCGCCGGGCAGGTACCCGAAGAAGACTATTGGGAAACGATCATTCCTGCCATTAAATCAACCAACCCCCGTTTCATCTTTATTGCTGAAGCCTACTGGGACCTCGAATGGGAACTGCAACAACAGGGTTTCGACTTCTGTTACGATAAACGGCTTTATGACCGGCTTGAATCAACCGATCCTTTGTCAATCAGACAACACCTCTCCGCCGATATCGTCTACCAGGAAAAACTACTCCGGTTTATTGAAAACCATGATGAACCCCGCGCAGCTTCGCTATTCGACGAAAAACAGGAACGTCTGATGGCCGTTATCAGCTCTACCTTACCGGGTGCCAGACTTTTTTACGATGGGCAGCCGGAAGGACGCAAAACAAGACTGCCTGTGTTCCTTCAACGAAGGGTTGATGAGCCCTGCAATCAGGAACTCTTTTTATTCTACCTTAAGCTGTTGAATATCATTTCATTACCTGTATTCCATGAAGGCTCGTGGCAACGATTTGAAGCGACAGGCTGGGATGACAACCTGACTTACAGGAATTTGCTCTGCTGGGGTTGGTCGATGGATGGAACGATGTACCTGGTGATCGGGAATATGAGCGTCGGCAGGTCCGGTGGCCGCATCAAACCGGGGTGGAAAAACCTGCAGGGATCGCGGTGGCGGTTGACCGATCCGTTGAATGGATCCTCTTTCGACAGGGATGGAAACGAGATGTTACAACCCGGACTCTTCGTCAGTTTAGACGGTTGGGAATTTCACCTTTTCAGTTTTACCCTTTCATAACAGGCAATTCCCGCTGTGTTTTCCACATGCCTCTGGTAAAATCAGGGAATTTGAACGGTTTGCCTTTGGCTGCAATTGATCTTTCACTCAGCGGGGTGACAACACTCATAGCCACAGCGTCGTAAACATCCATATCGGGCTCAATACCCTTAAGTAATGCGTTGATAAGGCGGTAATCCTCCACAAAATCCATCCCTCCGTGACCTGCACCGACGCTGGCTGTTTCGAGTTCGGTCCAGACCGGATGCTGGTATTTCTTAAGGTAGTCATTGATCGGTTCCCATTGATCGTCGGTTTGGCTGATTCCCTCAATATATATTTTCGGTTCAGGGTATTTTCTGACCAATCCCCTGGTGCCTTGTACCATAATGCCCCGGCTGTAGGGCCTGGGGGAACTGGTATCATGGGTTACAAGGATGGTCTCGCCATTCATGGTTCGAATCAGGGTGTTGACCACATCGCCCAGGGTGTAAACCTCTTTGGATTGGGGGCTACCCGCCCCGAAATGATCGATTGCGTACTGATGCAGACCCCGGCTCTTGGTGCTGAAGGATACCAGGTAATCGAAATAGTTGCCCCGGTTGATGTCAAAGCATTGCATCACAGGTCCAAGGCCATGGGTCGGGTAGAGGTCACCGTTTCGCCGCATGGAAAAATCACGCCGCCAGAGCCCTTCACCTTCCATATCATGTTTCACAGCCCGCAGGTCATGCAGGTAGCCACATTCAGCATGGAGCAACGCTCCGAAAAGACCCTTTTTTACCATGTTCAGAATCATCATCTCGATCTTGTCGTAGTTGCAATTCTCCATCATGATGCAATACTTGCCGGTAGCTTCTGATGTTTCAACCAACTCCCAGCATTCGTCTATGGAGAGGGCTGCCGGTACCTCCGTGGCGGCATGTTTACCGCTTTGCATGGCCCGCACGGAGATGGGAACATGCCATTGCCAGGGGGTGGCATTATAAACCAGGTCGACGTCGGGGCGGTCGCAAAGATTTTGCCAGTCTGTTTCATTTTTGAAATAACCGACAGGCCGTTTGAATCCGGCTTTTTCAACCCTGTCCAGGGCTTGTTTTACCCGTTCTTCCACGATATCGCATACGGCAACGATTTCAGCTCCCTCTATTTTCAGAAGGTTTTCCACGTGGGCCATCCCCATTCCTCCGACACCAACATACCCGATCCTCACTGTTGCCATGGGTTGACCGGCTGATACAGGCCGCCAGGGGAAAGTCCGGTTTTCATGACTTACAGCGGCCATCAGGTCATCGCCCACTGCCAGCGTGACTCCTGTGGCAGCTATGGCTTTAATAAAGTCACGACGGTTCAGATGATTTTTCATAAGGCTGTCGATTTTCGCTCAAAGATAAAAAAACCATAAAAAAAACCGGTACCTCTTCAGGAACCGGTTTTCAACAAAATCAAAACGTTTTATTGGATGTTAAGTTTCTTTTTCACCAATGGCAATACATCGTCAGAATCCTCTTTATAAATCACCACATCTTCTATTGCGTTGAGGATATAAGTGTATTTGTGTTCTTTGGCGATCTCTTTGATGGCATTTTTGGCTGTCTCAATAAAGGGAGCAACGAGTTCCTGTTGTTTGGCCTGAAGATCCTGGTTGGCTTTTTGCTGAAATGCGTCGATGCGTGCCTGAAGATCGGATAATTCTTTTTCTTTCGTCTGTTTGATCAGGTCAGACATTCCGGAGGCCTGTGACTGATAATCCAGGTATTTGTTTTCAAATTCAGCCTTCATGGCATCCATTTGATCTGACAATGTTTTTTGATAGTTCTGGAGTTTAATTTTCACCGAATCAATCCCCGGCATGGTAGCCAACAGGGCATTAAAATCAATGTGTCCGATCTTAACAGGGTTTTGTGCCTGTGCTACAAAAGAAAAACTGAAAAGGATTGCGACAACAGCAAAAATTTTAACTATTTTTTTCATTTTCAATGATTAAAAGGTTAATACTAGAAATGGAGGATGCAAAAGTACAAAATTTAATGACATCTCTGCGTTAATCAACAAGCAGCTATTTTTTAAGTGGTTTGGTCGGTGGGGTACCGGTCGATCCCGAATTATCCCCGGAAGTTCCTGATGATTTTGAGCCTCCGGTTTTGGTCTGGGTTCCTCCCGATTTCGTGGGTTGACTGGTTCCTGCCCCGGTTCCCGTGGAGGTTTTGGTTTTGGTTTTCCGACCGCTCAAGCTGGCACCGAGGTTATCTAACACCTCATCGCTGATGTCATATTTGGGGTTAGCATACATCATCGTGAGGCTTCCTCCTTTGTCAAATATCACGGCGTAATTATTGTTCGTAGCGATTTCCTGGATCGCGTTATAAATTCTCTCCTGGATTGGTTTGACAAGTTCCTGGCGTTTTTTAAAGAGGTCACCGTCTTTCCCGAAACGGGTTCTTTGCAGGTTCTTGACTTCCTTCTCTTTATCAATAATCTCCTGCTCCTTTTTTTTCTTCATATCATCGGGGAGTAAGACCGACTGCACCTGGTAATCTTTGTACATCTTATCGACTTCAGCAAACTGGGTTTCAATCTCTTTTTGCCAGGTAGAAGAAATCTCATCCAGCTGAGCCTGGGCTTCGGTGAATTCCGGGATATTATCCAGAATGTATTCCGTATCGACATAAGCGAATTTTTGCGCCTGGGCCCAGGTTACCATAAACAGCAGGGTCACCATTGTAATGATCAGCTTTTTCATATTGACCTCCTTTGGATTAATCGATCGATGAATTGATAGAGAAGTGGAACTGCCCGCCGTTGGCTCCCGGAACGCCGGGGACAGCATCGAGTCCATAACCCCAGTCGAGCCCCAGTAAGCCAAACATGGGGAGAAATACACGAACCCCTACTCCGACAGAACGGTATACATTGAAAGGATTGAAGTTCTTCCAGTACAACCAGTCATTTCCTGCTTCCATAAAAGCCAGACCATAGATTGTGGCGCTGGGGTTCAATGAAACCGGGTACCGGAGTTCAAGGGTATATTTTGTATAGACAGATCCACCGACAGAACTGGGGTATCCCGGTGTGAGCGAATTGTTGGTGTAACCCCGCATCCCGATCAGCTCGCGTCCGTCCATATTGTTGTATCCGGTCAAACCGTCACCTCCCAGGTAAAAACGTTCAAACGGGGTGACGCCTAAACTGCTGTTATAGGCCCCCAGGTAGCCGAACTGAAGTCTTGGGGAGAGGACTAATTTTTCAATCAGGTTGATGTACCACGAAGCTTTGATCTTGATTTTGTAGTATTCCACCCATTGGTAACGTTCACTCGGTTCCATTGTCTGGTAATCAACATTGCCCCGGAAAAGAGAGTATGGGGGTGTCAATTCAAGATTGAGAGAAACATCGGAACCTGTTTTGGGATAAATAGGTGCATCAACGGAGCTGCGGCTCAGAATGATTCCGTAACTAATGGCGTTGTAAACGCCATTGCCCCCGCCAAACGTGAAGATTGAAGTATAATTGTAAGTATGGTAACGGTTGTAATTGATGCTTTGATACAACGAGAAATAGTCGTCGGGCCAGCGAAGCCTTTGTCCCAGTCCTACGGAGATTCCGTCGATCTTGAAGAAGGCATAGCTGGCATCGTTCGTCGCCAGTCCGTTCGTGTACTTTGAATGAAAGTAGGATAAGCTGAGAGCGAGCGGTTTACGTCCTCCCATCCAGGGTTCTGTGAAAGAGAAACTATAACTGAAATAACCTTTTCCATAGGTCTGGAAACGGAGGCTCAGTTTTTGTCCGTCGCCCGAGGGAATCGGTCGCCAGGCTTTGAGGTTTGTGAGGTTACGCAATGAAAAGTTATTGAAGGAGAGGCCCACTGTTCCCACGATACGGCCGTAACCCCAGCCTCCCGACAGCTCTATCTGGTCGGCGGATGTTTCGGTGACATCAAAACCAATGTCCACGGTACCGTCATCGGGATTGGGATTAACGCCCGGAGTAAGTTTTTCGGCATCAAAATATTTGAGTTGCGCGAGGGTACGTTGTGAACGGATCAGCCGGTCGCGGCTGAAAAGCTGGCCGGGGCGGGTGTCAGTCTCCCGCAGTGCAACGTGGTCATTGGTTTTGGTGTTGCCCTTGATCGTCACCTTGTTGACCGTTGCCTGTTTCCCTTCATGCATGCGGATCTCCAGGTCGATGGAGTCATTTTCAACACGGGTTTCAACGGGAACCACATCGAAGAAAAGGTAGCCATCGTCCATGTACAACGACCGGATATCTGCGCCGCTGGGGTTATAAGTAAGAGCTTGTTCCAAGGCATCCTGATCATAAACATCCCCTTTGCCGATCTTGAGAATACGATCTAAGAACTGGGAGGAATATTTGGTGTTCCCTATCCAGGTGATGTTGCGGATATGATATTTGGTACCCTCTTCCACCCAAAGGTCAATGTTGATCGTATTGTCGGGATTTTTGGAGATGGAATCCCTGAGGATTCGCGCATCGCGGAAGCCAAGGGAATTGTATTTCTTGATCAGGAGCAGTTTGTCTTCCTGATAATCTTCATCGATGAACTTTGAGGATTTGAAAATACGCAACCGTACGTTGTCGGTCCCCTGTTTGGCAACCACATTGACGATCTCCACAAAGTCCATTTCGGCGGCTGTCTGTACCGTCTCTATCACTGTCTGATCGAGGTTGTTCATCGGGTTGAAGACGCTTTTTTCTTTTGTCTTTTTAAAAGCGTTTTTTATCATATCGGCTGTGACCTCTTTGTTGCCGTGAATATTGATGGTATAAACCTTTACCTTTTCGTTCCGGTCGATGTTGAGGTACATGGTCACCTCATTGGCCGCGGTGCTGTCATTTTTAAGTACAATATCGACTTCAGCATTCAGAAATCCTTTGTCGGTATAAAATTTCCGGATGATATTCTTGGTTTTGATCAAAAGGTTGTCGGTGACATAATCGCCTTTGACCAGCCGGATTTTTTCGCGAATGTCGTCGGCATCCGATTTTTTGATCCCGTTGAATTGGAATTTCGAAAGCCTCGGGCGTTCCTGCAGGTAAATGTCAAGAAAGATCTGGTTATCTACGATTTTTGTGGCGCTGATCCGGATGTCTTCAAACAATCCCTGTTCCCACAATTTCCTGACTGCCTGAGGGATTTGGTCACCGGTCGGGACTTTGATCTTATCACCGACCGTGAGCCCTGAGAGCATGATCAAAACATTACCATCCAGGTATTTAACGCCGCTCACTGTGATTCCGCCGATATAAAATTCACGGGGATTGTTGTAATCGCTGATGTCCATATCGCCGATGCTGACCTGGGCGGCTGATTGAAAGACAAGAAAGAATGGGAGTAATATCAGTAACAGGAAACGGGGTCTCATCAATGTCTATTTACGTTGGGTTCCTTCTAATTCATTGAGCTGTTCGCTGGTCAGACCAAATCTGCGTTCCCTGTGTTGAAAATCGAGAATGGCTTTGAAAAAATCTTCTTTACAAAAATCGGGCCAGAGTGTTGTTGTAAAATATAATTCGGTGTACGCGATCTGCCAGAGCAGGAAATTGCTGACCCTGTATTCGCCGCTGGTGCGGATCAACAATTCCGGGTCGGGGATTCCGGCGGTGGTGAGGGAAGTGGTGATGGTCGACAAGTCGATTTGATCAGGAGTCAGATCCCCTCTGCCTACCTTTTCGGCGATTGTACGGGCTGCTTCGAGCAATTCCCATCGTGAACTGTAACTCAGTGCTAACAGCAAAGTAAGCCCCGTGTTATCACGTGTCTTTTCAATGGCCTGCATCAGTTCCAGGTAACTCTTTGGAGGAAGCGTCTTGAGATCCCCGATCGCGGTAAGCCGGATTTTGTTATCCATCAGGGTTTTCATCTCCCGATGAAGGGAATTGACAAGAATACGCATCAGGGCATCGATCTCATATTTGGGCCGGTTCCAGTTTTCTGTTGAAAACGCGTACAGTGTCAGGTAGCGGATTCCCAGCTCGGCGGCAGCTTCTACTGTATTGCGTACGGCATCGACCCCTTTCTCATGGCCCCGGGTACGGATAAAGCCCTGTTTACGGGCCCAGCGACCGTTCCCGTCCATGATCACTGCCACGTGAACCGGCACCTTCTTCTTATCGATCTGTTCCCTGTATCCCATGCCTGTTCAATGCCTTTAATACTTCAATTCCTTGCATCTGTTACTTCCCGGTAACTTGAAACTGTACGTAAACGAAACCCCGAAAAAAGAAAACCAGTCGTTGGTAGCGGGATCTCCCCTCTGCTGGCCGGGTTGATGGCTCGCCAATGGATCGGAAGCAACAGCCTGTTCAGCGTTGGCAGGGGTTGTTTTACGCTCATCAATAAACTTCCCATCGTACAGATAAAAGGTAGTGCTCACATCGTCAAGATAGTCGGTAAAAGTCTTGTGCATCTCCCAATAAACCTGTAACCCCAGCTTCTCCGTAAGGGCCCATTTCAAACCAAGTCCGAAAGGTACGGAAAAACTGACGGTACTGTATTTCTTACCGTCCCCGGTATTCTGCCCTTCAGTTCCCAGCGAACGCAAATCACGCCCTTCATTATCAAAGGGTTTAAAGAAGAAAACAGAGATACCGGCGTAGATATAAGGCGTCAGCTTGTTGAAGTCGCTTCCGGGATAGTAAGGGAAAAAGTTGAATTCGGCCACTGCCGAAACATCAGTGATGTTGCTTTTGAAGTTCAGGCCAAGGGTTTTGATAAAAGGTGTTGACTCTGCTGCATCCGCAGCGACCGAGCCCATCATCAGGGCTGCCCTGACGGCCCAACGGCTATCGATGTTATACCGAACCAAAGCACCGTAAGAGGGCTTGATTTCCCTGAAAGGAATGGAGGGATTGAGATCGCCGATGTAGTAAGTTCCGCCACCGGCAAGGCCGACCTCCATCTCCTGGGCAGACGCCAGAGCAGGAAAAAGCAAGATCAGGAGCGCTGGCAGGACGCGAAGCCAACCCTTTCGGCAGGCAGATTCGACGGACGATATTTGAATGGATTGGTTCAACAATTTTTAATAACGCCCCTATCGCTGTTTTATTGGATTCATTCGATGATTTTCAGGCAGAAATGACGCTTAATTGCGATTGTCCAACCCCCAGTTCAGTTTTTCCCGGATGGTTTGAAAAAAATCCTTATCCGGTAAACGGAGCAGGTTGATTTTGAACGGCGCTTTGCGCAGGAGCAGTTCCACGCCGTTGCTGACTTTTCGGCTGTGAGAATCGAGACTTACCAGGTATTCGTCGACTTTACTTTCTACCCGGATCCTGACTTCGCTATCGTCACGCAGGACGATGGGCCTGACTGTCAGGTTATGGCTGGCAATGGGTGTAACGACAAGGCTTTCGGTGCCGGGAGCGAGGATCGGTCCGGTACAGCTCAGCGAATAAGCAGTGGAACCGGTCGGGGTGGCCACTATCAGTCCATCGGCCCAATAGGCATTTAAAAACTCCCCGTTGACCCACGTCCTGATGGTCAGCATCGACATTACAAGCGGTTTATAAACCGTCAGGTCGTTCAGTGCAAAAGGCCATTCTCCAAAGAGATCGGGCGGAGAAACCAACTCAATCAAAGTCCGTTGTTCCAGCAGGTAATCTTTTCTTTCAATCGCTTCCACCGCGGGCATCACCATTTCACGGGGTATTCCCGAAAGGAAACCCAGTCTTCCCATGTTGATTCCGGCTACAGGGATGCCCGTATCGCCTACAATTCTCACTGTATCCAAGATGGTGCCGTCTCCTCCGATCGAGAATAAAAAATCCACATTCCCGGCAATATTTTTCTGATTATCAAAGAGTAAAGGATTATCTTTAAAATGAATCCGCTCCTTCAGTAAATCAAAAAAGGGAGTGTAAATAAAGAGTTGTCCCTGACTGGAAGAGAAATGATCAACCAATTCCTGGATACAGGGAATAACGGCATCGGCGATATATTTCCCGAAAAGGGCTACCCTCATTTCTGTTCCATCATTTTGGAAAAAGCATGCAAAGATACTCGAAATTTTCAATCCATCGGGGGCTTATCAAATAGGCGCCATGAAATGGAGGTAAAAACTTTTGTCCCCCATTGTATTAAGAGAAAATTCCACCCTGACTACGATGTCGTAATAGGTGGTAAAATCAATACCCGCGCCATACCCGGTGAGCAAACTGTTCTGAAGCGTGTTTCCGCTTTGTTCAACGAGATAGTCGTTGTCACCTTCATAATTGTAAACATACCCCAGGTCGATAAAAGCATTAAGGTACAAAGCGAGGGGAACCGTGTTGAACTTTTCCGACTTCAAAAAAGGTAATTTGACGACACGTTGTGGCAGAATGGCCCATTTCAGCGTGTTTTTAAGCAAAGCAAAATGCTGTCCGTCAACCACATAATACTCATAACCCCGGACAAATTCCCTTCCGTACCCCAGTCCTTGACGGAAAGGATAGGGTTGTTCCTCTTCCAGACTTATCTTACCGGTAAAACCGCTTGCGCAGTACCATCGGTTCCCAAGCTGCCAGTATTTCCTAAAATTGGCCTTCAGGAAAGCATTGCATGCTACTGCGAAAGGGATGCTGTAATTGATTTCTGCATCAATATAATAGCCTGTGAGTGGATAGAACTGCACATCACGATGATCATTTTTAAAGAAATAATTGAAGGTAAAGAACTGCAGAAGGGTGGATTCACCGACAAAAAAGCAGGGAACCGTCTGCAACGCTTCTGCAAAATCGTAGTAGTTATATGAAATCTTCACGGAATGAGTCGAATAAATATCAGGGCGGGCGATCAGTTGAATGTAGCCGGTAGCAAGTTTTTTCAGGAACCGGCTGTTGTCTTTCATATAAACCGGCTTGTTATCCTCCGTTTTCACTGCTATCTCGTGGTTCAGATCGATTTCGGCGCCAAATCCCAGCCCCAGTTTCTCTTTCCGGTCGATATAAGGGATGGTGTATGTGAATCCGTATTTTTGGTTGTAACCGAAATGGGTCAGTATCTGAAGTGTCTCGTTACGGCCCCGGACATTCCGGAAGGAAAGGTCCACCCCGTATGTAATCCGGCTGAAATCCCGGCTCTCCCACCAGGCATTGAAATTCCGGTCAGAAAGTTGCACGAAGGGGATCGGCCAGATGTACCACCTTTCAATCACGGAAACGCCGATATCCACCGAATCGCTCCCTGTGACCGGGACCATATCCATTTTAACAATGTTGAACAGACGGGTATTAAAAATATTTTCACGGCTGTTATGGATACGTCGGGCTAATTCTTCACGGGGTATCGTCTCTCCTTCCCCGAATGTGATCTCACGCAGGATGATGGAATTCCTTGTCAGTTTATTTCCTGATATTTCGATGTTCCTCACCACCATCTGTGTGGTATCCCCTGAAGATAAACCGGAGCACGAGGGTTCATAACCGGCCGCTGTGGTGTTCTGAGAGAAGAAGCCCCATAAAACGGATAAAAAGAAAATGGATCTGAATAATCTCGCGGCGAACATGCTCAGATGTTGAGGTAGTTCATCAAACCGTCATAGCGTTCCTGCAGCCCCTCGTTATAACTGTCTTCACTCGACCAGGAGGCTTTTACAAGATAATTGAACCGGAAAAAAGTTTGCAGGACAGGTCCTATATCGATCCGATTCAGTTTGAGGGTCAACTCGATGCGCGTGGAATCGGGAAAGGAGGTGATGTAGAGACTCAGGATCTTATTGTCGTTGGATTCAACGATCTGGGCAATTTCAGTCAGGTCGTAATCTTTATCATTCAACTCGAGCACGATCACCCCGCCGGGATTTCCCACGGCAGTAAGTGCTGCAAAACAGTCGGTAAGGCCTTGCAGGACGATCAGGCCCAGGTAATGGTTGGTTGAATTGAGCACGGGTAAGGCAGTGAGCTTCAAGTCATGAAATTGTCGGACTACATCATAAACAGGATGATTTTCAGACACATAGGGCCGTATCATGGTGAAACCGCAACGGTCGATGGAAACCTCTTGGTCGTTCACTGCTGATAAATCAGAATCGGTAATGAGTCCCACGTATTCTACACCATCCACCACCGGAAGGTGCGAAAGCCGGTACTCTTCCATACGTGACAGGGCCAAGGCTACGCTGTCGGACGACTGTATGGGGAGATAAAGTTCGGTGATCAGTTGTTTAGCGGTCATTGAGGATGCTAAGATAGGAATTATAGCGAAGCCGGCTCACGGTTCCCTTCTCCAACCCTTCTTTTACTGCGCAGTCCGGTTCGTGGGTATGAGAACAATTTTTATACTGACAGTATGGAAGGAGTCTTTCCATTTCCGGAAAACACCGGGGGATCTCTGAAGGGTCGAAATCGATCAATCCGAACTCCTTGATTCCCGGAGTGTCAACAATATAACCTCCTGAAGTCAGGGTGTACATTTCAGCGAAAGTGGTGGTGTGCATTCCCTTTTTATGGACCTCTGAGATAGAACCCGTCCGGGGATTGAGGGCCGGATCGATGGCGTGGATCAGGGCCGACTTTCCCGCACCCGAATGACCGCTGAAAAGGCTCAGTTTCCCGGAGAGCAGGGGTTGCAGTGTTTCAATCCCATATCCTGTAAGGGCCGACACTTCGTAGCAGGGATAACCCGCTGCGCGGTAAATGGCCGACAATGTCTCCATGTCCTGTTTATCAGCAGGAGTGTGCAGATCGCATTTATTGAAGATCAGGCTTGCCGGTATGTAATAACCCGTGGCCGTTACCAGAAAACGATCGATAAAACCATTGGAGGTCCTGGGATGTGCCAGGGTGACGACCAGGAAAGCATGATCGAGGTTAGCGGCGATGACATGAGAAGCTTTCGACAATTTGGTTGCTTTCCGGATGATGTAGTTATCGCGGGGGCTGATGGTTGTAATCACACCTTGTCGGTCGGCCGGGTTGTACAGAATCTCCACGCGGTCTCCGATAGCAAGCGGATTCGTATGGCGAATATCCCTGATCCTGAAATTCCCTTTCAGTTTGCAATCAAGATAAGTACCATCTATTAACCTGACCAGGGTGCTGCTGCCAGTAGTTTTTGTGACAATTCCATGGAGCTTCATTAAAAGCGAAAGATTATGATAGAGAATATTTTGTAAATATATAAAAAATACCTACATTTGACTGATCATACTCCTTATAGCCTTTATGAGACCACTTGCTTACATTGCCCTTTGTTTTGCTCCCCTTGTGGCATTGGGTATCTACTGGTATTGTCGTCAATACTATGCAAAACCGTTTCTCAGGTTGTTTGTTGTCAGTTTTCTTATGGGAGCCGCCGGGATTATGGTTTTACTTTTCGCCGAACTCGTTTCTACTTGGCTGGGGCTCAACAATATCCGTTCACTCAAAAGGACTCTTTTCTACGCCTTTATCACCATCGGTGGCGCCTCTGAACTGGGGAAATTTTTCTTTTTCCGCTATTTTGTCCTCCCCGATAAAACCATTGACCGCCCCATGTTGAGCATCCTTTATGCCGTAATAACTTCCCTTGGCTTTTCGACATTGTACCTGTTGTTTTATTCCCTCGATCTGTTTGGTACCCGGTCTGTATTCCCAACCACCCTGTATGTCATGATCTTTGTTCCGGCGAACATGATGTTCGGGGTAATTCAGGGTTTTTTCCTTGGGATGGCAAAATTTATGAAAGCCCGTTTTTCATTTCACATGGCAGGATTGATCGGGGCAGCTTTTTTTCACGGGTTTTTCAACCTGTGTCTCCTCACGGGAGATTATAAATTGCTCAGTCTCTTCTCGTTCGGGGCGATGGTCATCGTCTTTATCCTGGGTTTGAAGGCGGCCTATACAAAACCGGTCTCCTCACCCTAACACGTACACTTTCCCGGGTAACGACTTTACAACTCCGTCGAATTCCAGGTTCAATAAAGCGGTGGATACCTGCCCCTGGCTCAGTTCTGAACCAATGCTTATCTCGTCAATGCCCACCTGGCCTCTTTCCTGTATAAGATTGAAAATCTTCTCTTCATCAGGAGTCATCTCACGGAACAATTGTTTCTGTACAACCTGTTGTGATCCGGAATGTTCCTTCCAACCCATAAGGAATGCCAGGTCCTCCGCATTTTGAATCAGCGCGGCCTTGTTCGCACGGACCAGTTGATTGGTCCCTTCAGAAAACGGATCCGAAATCCTGCCCGGCACCGCGAATACATCCCGGTTGTATGAATTGGCTATCTCTGCCGTGATCAGTGCGCCTCCTTTGGCTGCGGCTTCTACCACCACGATGGCATCACACAATCCGGCGATGATGCGGTTCCGCATGGGAAAATTTTCACGGTCAGGTTTCGTTCCGCTGAAGAATTCTGTTAAAAGTCCTCCCTGAAACACCATTTTTTCAGCCAAAGGCTTGTGCTGGTAAGGATAGACCCTGTCGAGCCCGTGCCCCAATATTCCGACGGTATCAAGTCCCAAATCCAAAGCTCCTCGGTGTGCATAACCGTCAATACCATGAGCCAGACCGCTGACCACCAAGACACCCTGCGGAACCAGCCCGGTAACGAGATCCAAAGTTACCTTCCTGCCATAAGCCGTAGCGCTGCGGGTTCCCACTACACCAACAATCCGCTCCCCGTTCAACCCGGCACTTCCCTTGTAAAAAAGCAAAAGCGGGCTGTCATAGCAATGACTAAGACGCCAGGGATAGGCTGCATCTGTGAAGAAAAGGGGAGTAATGCCATATCTTTCAATGAAATGGCGCTCTTTTTCAGCCCGTAGCATGATTTCGTGATTGCCTGATGCCATGGCGATGATCTCCCCTGCACGACCCATCTTTACCATAATATGTTTTTTCTCCCTGAATACGGCTTCAGCGCTCCCCATCAGGTTGACGAGTTTTTTTCCCAATACCGGACCCACTCCCGGGATCAGGGTCAACGCCAGTTGGTACAACAAACTATCTTCAGCCATATCGGCCTGTTTCGTTTAAAAATACGTTTTTCCATTACTCCCTTAATGCGGTCGGTTGGTAAAAGGTAATATCCTGTGAATAACTTTTTTCAGAAATCAGAACGATTAGATGTTAACTTTGACCCAATGGTTCATGAATCCTCCCATGGCTGAAACCAACAGAACGGAACACTCCGGGGAAAGACCCCATGCTTTGGTTTGCCCTTTGGATTGGGGAATTGGACATGCTACCCGCTGTGTACCGATTATCCGTTCATTACAGGAAGCCGGTTTTCAGGTAACGGCAGCAGCCGACACCCGACCTCTTGAATTTCTAAAAAAAGAGTGCTCCGGGATCGATTTCATCGTGTTCTCCGGCGTTAAAATCCATTATCCCAAAAACGGGCAGGTTGCCCTGAAAATGATCGGCCAGCTCCCTGAATTCCTGTTCGGTATCCTGAGGGAACACAAGAAACTGGCGGAAATTGCCGGATGGTTGCATCCCGATCTGATCATTTCCGATAACCGCTATGGATGCTGGCATCCCGATATCCCTTCCGTCTTCATAACCCATCAATTGGACGTGGAACCACCAGCCCTGCTGAGATGGATGCGTGGAATCATGCGTTCGATCAACTATTGGTTTATCCGGAGATACCGAGAATGTTGGATCCCCGATTTTGAATTGCACAATGGAATGGCCGGGGTCCTGTCGCACCCGGCAATAAGGCCCCGCAACATTCATTACATCGGGATCCTTTCACGGTTTTCTTACTTCACCGACCGTTCTTTTGAACCTACCGGCACGCTCATCGATCTGGTGGCACTTTTATCCGGTCCTGAACCCCAAAGGACCATCCTGGAGAAAAAACTCCTGACCGACTTGCAAAAACTCGAATTGAAAGCAGTAGTTGTACAGGGAAAGACCGAAATCTCGGAATCTTTTGCTGTCAATGAACGAATTCACTGTTTTTCCCACCTGGGAACCCAGGAATTGGCGCGCCTTTTTCATAATACCGACCTGGTCATTTGTCGATCCGGGTATTCAAGTATCATGGACCTGGTCACCCTGGGGAAAAGGGCTGTTCTTATCCCCACTCCCGGGCAAACGGAACAGGAGTACCTGGCCCGCTACCTCATGAATAAAAAAATCTACTTCTCCATGAAACAGGACCATTTCGACTTGGTTTATGCCCTGGAAATGGCAAAGAATTTTCCGGGAATGATGATCCCTAATGACTATTCAACCTTGAAAGACAGAATACGTGAATTGTCAGCCGCTCTTTTTCCCCACAGCCCGGCCGATGAAAAACAGCCCGGCCACGACGAAAGGTAAGGAGAGCAGTTGTCCCATGTTGAAAAGCATATTCCGCTCGAAACCCACCTGCGGTTCCTTGATGAACTCGATCACGATCCTGACGCCAAACACCAACACGAGGAACAATCCGAACAAGAAGCCGTGAATCGGTTTTCCGTCTTTCCGGTAGTAATACCACAACAAAAGGAAAAAGATGAACAGGTAGGAGAATCCTTCGTAAATCTGCGTGGGATGCCGGGGAACCAATCCTTCCGAAGGCACAGAAGATCGTAAGAACAGGAACCCCCATGGCAGGGAGGTGGGATTTCCGTATATCTCAGAATTCATCAGATTTCCCATGCGGATAAAGAAACCGGAAAGCGCCACCACAATGACGATCCGGTCGATGACCCACAGGAAAGGTTTCTTCCGGTACCAGGAAAAGAGCAGTAAGGCAAGAATGATCCCAACGGCTGCACCATGACTGGCTAAACCGCCTTCCCATACAGCCAGGATTTTCACTGGATGGGCAAGGTACCACTCCGGTTCGTAAAAGAAAACATGGCCCAAACGCGCCCCAACAATGGTTCCAATGATCATGTAAGTCGTCAGTTCATCCAGCAATTTCACCGGGACACCCTCTTTTTTGAAAAAACGAAGCATGATGATATATCCGAAGAAAAAAGAACTGGCAAACAACAACCCGTACCACCTGACGGCGAAACTACCGATCCTGAAAATTTCAGGATCGGCATTCCAGGTTATAAATTGCAGTTGAAACATACGAATCCTATTGGAACGATTTGAGTTTCATGTTGAAGAGGGTATCCATCTTTGCAGCTAATTGTGTCTGATGGTAATCGGAAGCCACCATTGACATTCTCCGGAGAATACCCAGGGCAGTCTGGATATCCTGCTCGAAATACTGCCTGTAAGCACCTGTGAAACTGTAATAATAATCGAGGTTCTGACTTGAGATTTCAGCTAATCGCTCCATCAGCCGGTTGGCCTTGTCAGTAGCTCCGGCCTCATAATAGAATTCAGCATAAGGGAGCATGTACATATCGAAGGGCACTTTCGAATCGGGGAAATTTTTAACATAGGTATCCATCACGGCAATGGCCTGCTCCTTTTTCCCTTCGGCTATCAACGTCTTGGCCACCCGCATGATGTTGGTCCTGGGACGGATGGTGTTATTCAGGCTTTCGGGATCGACATAGACATGAGGATCGCTCAGATTGCCCCACTTGCATTGGTTCTGAAGAATATCGTACGAAGTGATGGCATCGACTCCTCCCATTCCCTGGATGTAATCGGCCGAATCGGCTTTGACCGGCATGAACTTATAGACCCATCCCTGGACCATGCAGAAAGAATCAATGGCTGCGACATGGTTTACACTGGAAGGAGCGGCAAAATAGAGCGGCCGTTTCCAATCGTTCGAAGCCAGGAGGTCAAGCAGCATCAGGTCATTTTTGTAAAGCTGGTTAGCCTTGATGGTCCAGCAGATGCTATCGACCATTTTCCCACGCAAGTGTTTGGGTACAATGCCATACTTCACGCAAGCTGCTGAATCGACGGTGATCTTGACCTTTTTCGACGGAAAGAATTTCATCTTTTCGCCGTTCTGAAAAGTAAGATAGGTCTGGGGATTGTCGCTTTTTATGAATTCGATCAAATCCTTTAGTTCGACATATCCTTTGATCCCCATGTCATAGTAAACAATGATCTCATTGGCGCCTTGCCTGTATTGCTCCTTCGACAGGGTGAAGGGGATGGGGTCGGAATCGTAAGTTTTTCGGTAAAGCTGGTTGATGTACCAGGGTCCTGATGAGAGCATCAGGTTGACCACCCTGACATTGGTACCGATGCCTTCCACTTCCTGATCGTACCAGAGGGGGAAGGTGTCGTTGTCGCCGTTGGTGAATAAAATGCCCTGCGGATCGCAGGAGTTCAGGTAATCAGCTGCAAAATCACGGCAGGCATATTTCCCTGAGCGGTCGTGGTCATCCCAGTTTTCTCTGGCCATGATCCCGGGCACCAGGAGCAGGGTCACGATGAAGACCAGTGCGACAGGAAGGTATCCTTTGAGTTTCTTTTGCGCCCACCGGATCAATTGGATCACACCCAGTCCGATCCAGATGGTAAAGGCGTAAAAGGAGGCTGCATAGGCGTAGTCCCTTTCCCGGGGTTCGTAAGGTTGCTGGTTGAGATAGACCAGGATGGCAAGACCCGTCATGATGAAAAGCAGTCCGATGATCATCGTCCCTTTTGAGTCGTGTTTCAATTGGAAGAAAAAACCGATCAAACCCAATATTAAGGGGAGAAGGTAATACTTATTTGTGCCCCGGTTTTCTTTGCTGTCAGGCAGGTTCGTCTGGTCATGACCCAGGCGCATCTTGTCTAAAAACGGGATACCGGTGATCCAGTTGCCCTCTTCCGAACTTCCAAAGCCTTGAACATCATTTTGTCGTCCGGAGAAGTTCCACATGAAATAGCGGATATACATGTGGTTGATCTGGTAGGTGAAGAAATACTTGAGATTTTCACCAAAAGTATGCCTGTTCAGGGTGGTAGGATTCCCGTCGTTGCCGGTCACCTCCACCGGCACACCTGGTCCCCCCCAGCGTTGATAAAATTCGGGGGCCCCTTTTCTTTGGTTGCTCCACATGCGTGGGAACAACGTGGTAAAACGCGGATCGTAAACGGGGATTGTTCCCTTGCGTTCATCGATCACTACGTATTTTCCTGATTTTGTATCTTTTTGATAATAGGGTTTTCCGTCGCTGTAATCGATGATCGGAGCGTTGTAATATTGTCCGTGAAAGATCGGGAAATCACCATATTGCTCGCGGTTCAGGTACGAGAGCAGGCTGACAGCGTCCTTGGGAGCGTTTTCGTTGATCGGGGTATCGGCATTGGCCCGGATGACCAGCATGATAAAGGATGAATAGCCGATAAGAATGAAAGTGAAAGCAAGGATAATCGTGTTCAGTACGGTCTTCCCTTTTTTCCGGGTATAGAAAAGTCCCCAGATGATCAAACCGATCAGCAGGGCGAAATAGACAATGGTACCGGTGTTGAAGGGCAATCCGAAAGAGTTGACAAAGAGGATATCCATTGAACCCGAAAGCTGTACCACCCAGGGGATGATGATGAACATCACGAAGGCGAGGATCAGGATGGAGAGGATAAAGGTGACCAGCATTCCGGTCTTCGTGGGTTTGTATTTTTTATAATAGTAAACCATGCATGTTGCCGGGATGACCAGCAGGTTCAGCAGGTGAACACCGACAGCCAGTCCGATGAGGAAGGCGATGAGCACCAGCCAGCGATAGGAATGTTTTTCTTCTGCCACATTTTCCCATTTGAGGATCGCCCAGAAGGAGATGGCAGTGAAGAAGGAGGACATGGCATAAACTTCGCCTTCCACGGCTGAGAACCAGAAGGTATCGCTGAAGGTATAGGCCAGGGATCCGATGAAAGCTGCTGCAAAGGTGGTATAATGTTCTGCAGGGGTCATGGTTTCGGGGCTGGTGAAGAATTTCCGTGCAAAAAGCACGATGGTCCAGAACAGGAAGAGGATGGTGAAGCTGCTGCACAGGGCCGACATGATGTTGACCATCATGGCTACGTGCGAAACGTCGCCAAAGGCAAACAGTGAAAAGAACCTTCCGATCATCTGGAACAGAGGGGCTCCCGGCGGGTGGCCGACCTGCAGTTTGAATGCAGTGGCGATGTACTCCCCGCAATCCCACCAACTGGCGGTAGGCTCGATGGTGAGCAGGTAAACGACCGATGCAATGGCAAAAGTGATCCAGCCAAAGAGGTTGTTCAGTTTTTGGAAATTCTTCATGGTAAAAAATTTATCGGATATTGGGATGCGAAAGTACGAATTTACCGGTAATTCATGAAGTCAATGATTTTTTTAGCACAATCAATCATCGGAAATGAAATTTTTCTACATTTGCACCCTTGAAACAGGAACTGTTCTTTTACAAACGCATCTGTAGTCAATAGATTGCCTCCGCTTGAGAGGACGTGTAATGACAGATAAAGATGATTTCTGACCCATGGTGTAATGGCAGCACAAGAGATTTTGGTTCTCTCGGTCCAGGTTCGAGTCCTGGTGGGTCAACAACTCCTTCTCACGACGCCGGATCAGGTAATAGGCAGTAGGCAATAGGCAATAGTACGCTGAAACACTGAAACGCTCTGAATACAAAACAGGCAGGTTTTATAATGGCATGTTGCGTCGTTGGAATTCACTCCAGTTCAGGTATTCGGCTCCTTTTCGTTGTTCGGTCATGGTAATGCAATCGGGAACCGGACAAACAATTTTACAAAGGTTACACCCGACACAATCCTCTTCTTTGATGGTATAAACATTATAAGGTCGCCCTGCTTCCAATGAGACAGCCTGGTGAGAGGTATCTTCACAGGCAATATAGCACTTTCCGCAACGGATACATTTTTCCTGATCAATGCGGGCTACCACGTGGAAATTCAGATCCAGTTCCTCCCAACGGGTGATCCGGGGAAGAGACAAACCAACCATCTCATCGATCGTTTTGTACCCTTTTTCATCCATCCAATTGCGCAATCCCTCACACAAGTCGTCAATGATCCGGAACCCGTTGAGCATGGCCGCAGTACAGACCTGCAGATTGGACGCTCCCAGCAGAATGAACTCCACGGCATCACGCCATGTTGAAATACCTCCGATACCGGAGATGGGAATTTTCCCTGTCACCTCATCCTGTGCCAAAGAGGTCAGAAATTTCAAAGCAATGGGCTTAACAGCCGCACCGCAATAGCCTCCGAAAGTGGAATGGTCTCCCACTTCCGGACGAGGTACCAGCGTATCAAGGTTGATCCCGGTAACTGACTGGATCGTGTTGATCAGGGAAATCCCGTTGCTCCCTGCTTCCACCACCGCCCTGCCGACCGGCACAACCGAATGAACGTTAGGGGTCAGCTTGGTAATGACCGGAATGGTAGCTGTTTCCATGACCCATTCAACGATTTGTGCCGCAATATCAGGAACCTGTCCCACAGCCGCTCCCATTCCTCGTTCCACCATTCCGTGAGGACAGCCGAAGTTCAATTCAATACCGTGGACCCCCGTGTCCTGGGTCTTTTTCACCAATTCATGCCAGCTTTCACGGTTGTTTTCGGTCATTAACGAAACCACCATGGCCCGGTCGGGAAAGGCTTTCATTACCTCGCGGATCTCTTTGAGATTGACCTCAGCCGGCCTGTCGGAAATGAGTTCGATGTTGTTGAAACCTACCGGACCCGCTCCCCGGTAGGAAAAACCGGAATAACGGGAAGAAACATTGCGGATCTGTGCACCGATTGTTTTCCAGACAACTCCACCCCAGCCCGCTTCAAAAGCGCGAAGAACATTGATTTTTTTATCGGTCGGAGGAGCCGAAGCAAGCCAGAAAGGATTGGGAGATGTGATTCCCAAAAAAGTTGACCTTAAATCTGCCATAGTCTTGAATTGTTAATCGTTATTATTCATCATCTTCCCAAATAGCCGAGAATTGCCTTTGCACCCTCCTTGCCCGCTTGCACAGCGTGGACCACCTCTTTCCCCCCGTTCACTGCATCACCTCCGGCAAAAACTCCGGGAATACAGGTCATGAAGTGGTCATCCAGAACAATCTTTCCGTTCTTATCCGTGATATCTTTACCTGAAAACAGGTCGCCCAAAGGTTCCTGTCCGACAGCCTTGATTACCATGTCACACTCCAATTCGAATGTTTCCCCGGTCACCACCGGCAATCTCCTTCCCGTGGAATCCTTTTTTCCCAGTTTCATCCGTGAACAAACCAATCCGGTAACCTTGCCCTCCTTTCCCTGTATCCCGACAGGAGCCGTCAGCCAAAGAAGCCGGCATCCATCCAACAACGCGATCTCCAATTCCCTGTCACTGCATGGCTTTTCGACTTCCGATCGCCGGTAAACGAGAGTCACTTCTCCGGCTCCCAATCTCCTTGCCTGGGTAGCCGCATCAATCGCGGTCATCCCCAACCCGATCACCACCACTTTATCACCCACTTCAATTTGCGCGCGATCTTCTGTTCGAATCCGGCGTATAAAGGAAAGGGCATCATACACACCCTTGAGGGTCTCCCCGGGAATGCCTAAACGTCGTGTTTTTCCCATTCCCGGACTGAGAAAAACAGCATCGTATTTCGATTGAAGGTCTTTGATGGTAAAATCTTTCCCCAACTCTTTTTCACAGAAAAGCTCAATTCCACCGATCGAAAGAATGTAATCGACCTCTTCGTGGCATGCTTCCGTGGTGACTTTATAAGCTGCAATTCCATAAGTCATCAACCCCCCGGGACGGGCTTCCTTTTCGAAAATCGTAACCGCGACGCCATTCAGAGCCAGGGTATGAGCACAGGCCAACCCGGCGGGACCAGCGCCGATAACGGCGACACGCTTTCCGTTCGACCGCCCTTTTTCAAACAATTTCCAGTTTCTGCGTAATGCCTTTTCAGCGGCATACCGTTGAAGACGGGCAATAGCCACCGGTTTTTCCTTTAACAGGGTGAATACACAAACCCCTTCACAAAGCCTTTCTACCGGGCAAACTTTCGAACAGGCAACACCCATAATGTTGGAAGTAAAGATGGTACGAGCTGCCCCCTTATCATCGCCCGAGGCGATTCGCCGGATAAAACCCGGGATATCAATCCCGCTCGGACACCACTTTGTACAAGGGGCATCAAAGCAATTGATGCACCGATGAGCCTCGCGTACCGCGCTTTCCTCACTCCTGTATGGTGGGTGAATATCCTGAAAATTAGCTTGGTAGGTTTCTTCCGACAGGCGGTTCTTCTGAATGGTCATAACGTTTTCATTAAGTCATACATTAAATGGGATCATGGAGTAAAAATAATCTTTTCCAACCAGAAAAGCGTGCTTTTCAGAATCATTCCAGCCTGACCACCCTGAGAAGGGTCTGATCGCTCCCGTCACTTACCTGAAGGTTGTAAATCCCCGCCGGAATTCCCGTCAGGTTCATGGTATAGCGTCTCTGTCCCTGATGGACCTCCCTCAACACCAACTCTCCCATCATGTTGAAAAGATGGAGCTGTATCTCCTGATGTAAATCCCTTGCTTTCGACTCAAGGTTCAGCAGACCTTCTGTCGGATTAGGGTAAACTCTGAAGTTGGTAACCGGTGAAGGTTCCGCGGTGCTCTCTTTAAGAGACAAGGTCTCCTGTGATCCTGTCAATTCATTCCTGGTATGGGAACAGAAATCAGCTGTTTCCGTGATCCGGGCCGATAGGTATCCCCCTTCGAAAACTTTTACAACCGGCGTCATGATGATCGAACTGCCTGCAATCAGTGAAATTGTAGCTCCGTTGTCAACCGTCACCTCCCTTACCATGAGATGGGTCACGGCATCGAAACACACCTCCTGACCGGTGGTCAGTTCCATGTTCTGAACCGTGCGATTTGCCGGCACATCCAATTGGATAGAGAGTAAGCCCAGCCCGGTGGAATCGATTCCTCCCCCACCGACCTCGATTTTGTATTTGCTCCCACCCACTACCTGGAGGGTAACCTGTGATGACAGGCCGCAAAAGTTATCATTACAGGCCATCAATGTTCCTTCCTGGTAGCAATCGGCTCCCTGGGTGTAAACTGCCAGTCGCGTGTCGTATGAACTTCCGCAAAGGGATATCACGGCTGTCCCTGAAAGGGAGGGTGTATACTCAAACCAGACATTGGGAGAGGTAAAGCACGCTCCGGGCCCGTCGGGTGTAGCACCTGTCGTGGTGAATTCAAAATCCTGGACCTCCTGCAAGGGGTAGGCATTAATGCAACTATCGTTGGCAGGCGCAATCGGTATCTGTCCGTTCCAGCTCAGATTGATCAGCGAATGCATGGTTCCGATCCCGTTGAAGGTTGCTTTCTGTACCCCGCTGAAGTTGATAGAGGTGATGACAGCATCGGCATCCACGAGCAGGGAGGAATTATAAAACCTGTAATCGCACGGGATTTTTCCCGCAAACCGGATTTCCAGCAGGGTGTCATTCACAATCTGGCTGATGATGAGGGAATCTTTTACCAGGAGGTACTCCAGTATCTCTTCTTCTGTTGCCATCCAGATATTGTCGAGCCCCTGGCTGCCAAACCGCGAGGCGATATAGCGCATGTGGTCCTTAAAGACCGGGTAAGTGTACCCGAAGGTTCCGTTGGTGATGTAATGAGTGAAAACCGACCCCCAGTGATGGGCCCCGTCAACGCTGGCCGAAGCCATATCATCCACGATGGCAGACAAGTTGATGGTTCCGTAAAGATTGGTTCGCCCCATCTTGATGTCGTGGTGATCCCATGAAGAGACCACGTTGAAGCTGGGTTTTCCGAAAGGATATCCTTCGCGGTAACAAACCAGGTAATTTAAGCCGAAAGCAGGCTGGGTATAGCTTTCTTTCCCGTTGGGATTGACAAAAATGCGCAGGTTCGGTCCGCCGGAACACGCCGGGAGCATTTTCAAACGGATGTACCGGTGGTTCGTTACAATATCATAGGGAATGTTGGTGGCTATATCGGAGGTCAGTCCATGGTTGGCCACGCCCCAACCCTTTCTGTACATAGTGATCAATTCCGGCCACGTTACATTGGTAGTTGCATAAGTACCGTTCGGATCATGACAGTCGGTGAGCACTCCACCCGGTTTGGCAAAGGAATAGATGGCGGCGCTCATCTTGAAATTTAAAGCATTCCCACAACCGTCGGTAAAAGTCAACCCCGCATAGGTGGAATCAGGGCCAACACCTCCTTCGAAAAAAGGAAAGCCGTGCGACCAGATGTCTTTTTTCCCGTCATCGATCTGGAAACTGAGCGCAAAGTCCTTGTTGTAGCGAAGAGGAGCCTTGGTGACAGTAACAGAACTGGGTGGTGTAGCAAAACCAATGACAACCCGGATGTTCTGCAGGCTGTCCCATATCTGTGAATTGACTGTAAGTCCGGGAAAGAGGAACAATGAAAATAAAATAAAATACCCTTCCTTTTTCATATCACCGAATTTTGGGATTTTTTGCTATGATTTTTTTAGAGTGAATAAAATTACAACATTTAAAGGGATTAAAACCAAGTTCATCGGCAAAAATATCACCAGGACTTAAACTCCGTCCTAATGCATTTGTAGTACCTTTGTCACTGTTCTGACTTCAATGAAATATGAAAAAACTTATCACAGGGTTCATTCTTTTGCTCTTATCTGTAACGTTTCTGCCCGCGCAGAACACCCTTTACGACGATTCCCGCATCTGTTCCATTAAAGTGACGATTCACCCTGATTCATTGGCATGGATCATGGACAACGTGTTGTCGGACCATTACTTCATGGCTCAGTTCATTTTCGACGACGGCGAAAACATCGATACCCTCGAAAACATTGGCTTCCGGCTCAGGGGCAACACCTCGCGCTATGCCCGGAAAAAATCGTTCAAGATCAGTTTCAATGAATATGTTTCGGGGAGAAAATTCCAGGGAGTTAAAAAAGTGAACCTCAATGGTGAACACAATGATCCTACCCTCATCCGCGAAAAACTCTTTTACGATTTCTGGAAAAAAGCAGGAATGCCTGAACGAAGGACCAGTTTCGTAAAACTATACATCAACGGGACCTATTACGGTTTGTACACTAACCTGGAAGAGATGGAAAAAGAGTGGGTGACCAGGGTTTTTCCCAATAACAACGGCAATCTTTATAAATGTACTTATCCTGCTGATCTGGTATACCTGGGGCCCGACCAGCAAACCTACAAAGACTTACAGAATTCAACAGCCACCGGAGGCAGGGTTTATGAATTGCAGACCAATAAATCGCAGGATGACTACTCCAGGCTGGTGGCATTGATCACTGCCCTGAACCATGCGCCCGATACCGGTTTTATCCCATTGATCAACGGGATACTCAATGTTAACGGCTTCCTCAAAACCCTGGCCCTGGATGTGGCCACCGGCAACTGGGATAACTATTCCTATAACAGGAACAACTATTATCTTTATGACAACCCGGCAACCGGTCAGTTTGAAATCATCACTTACGACCCCGACAATACTTGCGGGGTTGACTGGATGGGGATCGACTGGGGAACGCGCAATTGTTTGTCCTGGGTGAACAATACCATGCAACTGCCCCTGGCGCAGAAACTATTGGCTGTTCCGGCTTTCTTTGACCGCTACAAGCTTTTCCTGGATACCATCGCGCGCCGAATCATCCTTCCCGACTCCTCTTTTGCCCATATCAGCCTTCTGAAGCAACTGATCACCGAAGCCGCCGTAGCCGACACCTTCCGCTGCCTCGATTATGGCTATACCATCGACGATTTTCACAATGGCTTCCTGCAAGGAATTGACAACCACACACCTTACGGAATTCTTCCTTTTCTTTCAACCCGCTATACTGCCATCCTGAATCAACTTTATCCTTCGGGAACGGGTGACTTGGATGGCAACAACCGGAGTTTGCTGGTTTACCCCAACCCGACCCGCGAGGCTGTCTCCTGGCAGATGATCAACACCTCACCCGGCCGATTCGAAGGATCGCTGATCGACCATACGGGCAGGGTAGTCCGCTCTTATAACGGAGAGACAACTCCGGATCAGTTGCAGCAGATGGAATTCGGGGATCTTCCTCCCGGTCTGTACCTGCTTCGGATTGAACAGGGTGGCTCAACCCATACAAAAAGAGTGATAAAGTTATAGTTGAGAAACAGGGAAAATCAACGTCACACAAGCACCGCCTCCCTCGGGGTTTCCCACACTGATCCCGGCTCCGTGAGCATCCATGATCATCTTAACCAAGGCAAGGTCCAGTCCGATGTTCTGATCAATGTGTTGTTCACCGGGACTGAAGGGTTTAAACAAGTTGTTGAGCGCTGCGGCAGAAAATCCTTTTCCCTGGTCACGGATTGAAAGGAGGATCCTTTCCTTTTCAGGGGCAGTGGTGATGCTGACGATACCCCCTTTGGGGCTGTAATGGACTGCGTTTTCCAGGATGTTGTGGATACAGATCGTCAGGAGTTCAGGATCTCCGTTGATGATCTCTCTTTCCGATTGACTGTCAGTAAGAAATGTCACCTGTTTTTCAGTCATCGACCCGACCAGAAGGTTTTCCGCTTTCCTGACGAGGGAGACCGGGGAAACGATTGCCCGATGAATGTCGATGGAACGGGTTTTTAAAGTGGTGATCAACAGCGCAGCTTTCGAAAATTGCTCAAGCCTTTTAACCGAGATATCCAGGATATCGAAAATAGCCGCGACTTCCGGCGCCTGAGGAAGATCTTTCATCATATAGGTAAAACCCATGATCCCGTTGAGGGGTGTTCGTATCTCATGGCTGATCATTCGCAGAAATTCATTCTTAGCCTGATCCAACCGGCTGAGTTCGTCATGGGCCACCTCCAATTCCCGGTTGGCTTTTTGCAATGCATCGGTCCGCTCAGCCACCACTTTCTCTAACCATTGGTTTACGTTCTGCAGTTTTTCACGGGAAGCAGCCATCCCCGCGATGATCGTGGCAATGGCATCCCCTGTCTCATCCAGCCTTTCAATCATGAGGTTATGGGCCAATGCCAATTCATTCAGATCATCGCCGGCCGGGAGAGATAAAGGTTTTGCTTCTGTTTTGAAAGCGCAGGTAAGATTGCCTATGGAAATATCGATGATCTGGTCAGTCAGGCGGTTCAGATCCTGCTGGACCAGGCGGGTTTGCTCTTTCAGTGCTTCTACCCGCCGTTCGCGTGGCCAATGGTCGGCCACCCGACGGAACCAATTTCGCTTCTTCATAGTAAAAACCTATAATTAGGTGTTTTTCAATATCTTATCAGACTAATATTCCTGTTTCCCCGATATAATAACTCCCGGATGGTCCTATAAAAATCTTCTGACCGGGAATTTTCCCCCTTTCGTCGATTGCTTACCCGGTTTCATCCATTCCATCGTAACAATTAGAAATCCGAATCGTCTTATCACCAAAACAACAAAAAAACCAAAAACATGAAAACAACAACCTTCATACTGACCGCCCTGCTGACCCTTCAACTTTCTGTTCTTAATGCAGGCACTTTATCGGGAGATCTGATCAAAAATACAGATCACAACACTGAAACACTGCTTACATTCCCGGGTCTTGTGCCCTCGGTTCCCAGGGTTGCCGACTTCAGCGATGCCGTCACAGACACGGCCTTACAGGTAGATCTCACCCTGCTTTCACCGGCTGTTCCTGTTGTAGCCGATTTTGAAGAATCCTTAATTTCCGATTCACTCACAACCAACCATTTACAACCTATAACACCGGACGAAGCCGATTTTTCGGATCAGTAAAAAGACCGCCTCCCCCGACATCCCCTTGCTCACCCGGCCCCCTTTCGGCCGGGTTTTCTATTGCCTGATCAACCGGATCACACTGCTGTTGGTCACCGAAAGCATCCTGCAAAAATAAAAACCCGATCTCCACCGGTCGCTTTCCACTTTCGTTTCATACCAGCCTGGCTCATGGTGGCCATCCGCAAGGGTGGCAGTGATTCTTCCGAAAATATCGGATATTACCAGCCTTACACGACCAGGGGAGGTTACATGGTAAATGATCCGGGTCAATCCTTTGCACGGATTAGGCCATACAGCAAGTAAATCATTATTTTCACTGTCAGGTAGTTCCAAAACTTCCGTTCCTCCACCGTTGTCAGTGGATAACAATTGTCCGAACCAGGAAACAGCAAATCCCTTTTGGTTGTTGATAAAGCACAGATCGTTGGGGCTGGCTAATCCGGCAACGGGAGTTTGATCTGTCCACTGTACCCCTCCATCGGTGGTTTTCCAAATAAATCCGTCACCACCGGCGTAACCGGTCTGATCATCCAAAAAATCGAGGGCCGAAAAAACCTTGGAAGGATAAAAAGCAAAAGTTTTCACCTGCCAGCTCACCCCTCCATCGTGGGTAGCCGCGAAAAACATGATCGTTTCATTTCCAATCGTCTGATTTCCTGTTATATAACAAACATTTTCGTTGATACAGTCCAGCTTATTCAGGTTGGCCTCCAATAATTCCGGTACCACGATCCTGTTCCATGAGGTGCCCCCATCCGTCGTTTTGAGAACCATGCCTCCGGATCCGCAGGCAAAACCGGTTTTCCCGTTGAAACCAATGGAATTCAGGGCACTGCTGGTTCCGGAATCGTACGGATCCCAGGTTGCTCCTCCATTGGTGGTGTGCCATATAACCGGCGTAATGCCAACCAAAAAACCCTCGTCCGCCGTGTTGAACCAGAGTTGCTGCCACCTGACATGGGCCGGCACCTGCATCACATTCCAGGTTGCGCCGCCGTCAGTGGTTTTAAGAAGCAACCCTTCTTCTCCGGCAGCATAAGCCGTCAACTGATTGACCAGACAAACAGTAGTCATGACACCTGTGGATACGCCCTGTATCTTTGACCAGCTTTTTCCGCCATCGATCGTCTTGAGAAAGGTTCCTGTTTCCCCGCAAATCAAACCGTGGTTTTCATCTGCAAAAGAACAGTCCCAGAGGTGTTCAAGAGTGACGAAGGTGGCGGGTTTCCAGTGTTCTCCACCGTCGTCTGTTTGCAATAGCGCCCCCAAAGGGCCGGCAACGAATCCTTTAAGAAGATTGGTAAAGACGATGCTGCCAAGATCATAAGGGAAACCGGTTTCGAGTAACTCCCAGGTCACTCCTGCATCCACACTCCTGAGGATCAGTCCCCCGCTTCCGCTGATGAAAACCGTTGAAGAACCGGTCAGTGCGATTCCCGAAAGGTAATGGTCGGTCGGAGTGGGTATCCGGTTCCAACTGTTTCCTCCATCGGTTGTACGGTAAACCGTTCCTTTGCGACCGACAGCGAACCCCTGGAGCGAATCCCTGAAAGCCACCCGGATGAAGTTTCCTCCCGAATCGGCCAGGGAGGCTAATACCCACGAGGCTCCCCCATCGGTGGTCTGGAAAAGCGCTTGATCGGCGGCGGCGAATCCTTTAACAGGAGAGGTAAACCAACAGTCGTAAAAACTCCGGTCGGTGGTCTGCGGAAGTAAAGTCCAGGTCGTTCCTCCGTCATGGGTTTTCAGTACCGTTCCGTTCAAACCGACAATGTAGCCGGTCGAATCGGTAACCATGAAAACCGATTGCAGGTTGGTGGTGGTTTCCGAAAAAAGGGTATCCCAGTTGTTACCTCCGTCGCGGGTGGAGAGGATAACGCCTCCTTTACCGGTAATTATACCGGTGAGCGGGGATGTAAAGACCATATCAAGGTAAAAACCGTCGGGAGGGCCTTGCCCTTCAACCCTTTCCCACTCCGTTCCGTCGCCCTGGTATTTCATCAGTGCTCCGTGGGTTGTCAGCGCCCATCCCTGATCGGGAGTGACGAAATGAATCGCAGCATAGTTGTCGGCAGTGCCTGTCGGGTTCACATAACGCCATTGCGCTTCCGCGAAAAGAGGAAAAAAGAGGAGCAAAACCAAGGTTGAAATGCCGCGAAAGGTTGCCATAAAGGGCTTTTTCAAAGACAAAATTATTGAAAAGATTTGGGAATCAGGAAATATTATGTATCTTTGCACCCGATTACAAATGTGTAGCGATGAGGGGACAACAAGTCCCCTCTTTTATTGATGATCCATGATTAACCGAACGCAGATTATCTCAATAACCGAACGACTCCTCGAGGGAAGCGATCTGTTTCTTGTGGAGGCTGTGGTCAAACCGGGCAACAAGATCACAGTGTACGTTGATGGCGACCATGGGGTGACCATCGACGCCTGTCACCATCTCTGCAGGCAACTGGAAGGCACGCTGGACAGGGACAAGGAAGATTTTGATCTGACCGTCTCCTCGGCAGGCATCGACCGTCCGCTCCTGCTTCCCCGGCAGTTCAAAAAGAACACGGGGCGGATGATTGAGATCTTAACAAATGAGGACCAGCAATTTACAGGAAAACTCGTTCGTTGTGACGATGAAGTCGTAGAGCTGGAAATCGCCACTGATAAAAGGAAAATAAACACGGCCATTGAAAAAAAAATGGTCTTGTATAAGGACATAAAGAGAGCCAAAGAAGTTATAACCTTTAAAAAGTAGAATTACCAAGCAATGGAACATCTGAATTTAGTCGAGACCTTTTCCGAATTTAAGGAATTCAAGAATATCGACAGGGAAACCATGATGAGCATCCTCGAAGATGTATTCAAGCACATGCTGACCAAACGTTTCGGATCAGCCGATAATTTCGACATCATTGTAAACATCGACAAAGGAGACCTGGAAATTTTCAGGTCGAGGGTGATTGTTGAAGATGGTGCCGTTGAAGATGAAAATACCCAGGTTCCTTTATCTGAAGCAGTTAAGATCGAACCCGATTTTGAAGTCGGGGAAGAACTTTCGGAAGAGGTCAAGTTGGGCAGTTTTGGTCGGCGCGAGATCCTTGCAATCCGTCAAAACCTGATATCCAAAATTCAGGAATACGAAAAAAACAATATTTACAACAAATACCGTGATAAGATCGGGGAGATCATCGCCGGCGAAGTTTACCAGGTCTGGAAAAAGGAGATTCTGGTCCTCGATGACGAAGGCATCGAACTGATCCTTCCCAAATCGGAGCAGATCCCTTCAGATTTTTACCGTAAGGGAGATTCCCTGAGAGCTGTGGTTTCACGGGTGGAGATGAAGAACAACACCCCGGTAATCATTCTTTCAAGAACTTCGGAATCCTTTTTGGAAAGACTTTTCGAAGCAGAAGTACCGGAGGTTTACGACGGCCTGATCAGTATTAAAAAAATCGTCAGGGTTCCCGGTGAAAGGGCCAAAATTGCCGTGGAATCTTACGACGACCGAATCGATCCGGTAGGTGCCTGTGTCGGAATGAAAGGCAGCCGCATCCATGGAATCGTAAGGGAGCTGAAAAATGAGAACATTGACGTGATCAATTTCACCACTAACCCCTCGTTGTTTATTCAACGGGCATTAAGTCCGGCCAAAGTCTCAACCATCGTCATCAATGATGAGGAGAAAAGAGCCGATGTCTACATGAAACCCGACCAGGTTTCACTGGCTATCGGGAAAGGGGGTTTCAATATCAAGCTGGCGGGGAAACTCACTGGTTATGAGATTGATGTTTACAGAGATACCGATGTGGATAACGAAGATGTCGACATACAGGAATTTTCGGATGAAATCGATCAGTGGATCATCGACGTTCTGAAAGCGATTGGTTGCGATACGGCAAAGAGTGTTCTCGACCTCCCGATCGATGAATTGGTTAAACGTACCGACCTCGAAGAGGAGACCATCCGTGAAGTAATTCGCATATTAAAGGCCGAGTTTGAATAAAAAATCATAATTTTGCTGAATGAGTGAGACCGTAACAACTACAAGGCTCAGTAAAGCTGCGCGGGAATTTAATATCGGGATCAAGACGGTGGTGGATTTCCTTACTAAAAAAGGATTTGCCATCGGCAACGACCCCAATAGTAAACTTTCGCAGGAGATGTACGCTCTGTTAATGAAAGAGTTTGCATCTGAAAAACATGTGAAGGAAGAGGCCAAGAAGATCGGTCTCCAATTCACTTCCCACGAAACCATTACCATTGAGGATAAAAAATCGGCTTCCAAAGACAGGGAAAAAGAGCTGGATGAGCTCTTCATCAAAAATGTCTCGATGGAGTTTGAGAAAAAAGGCTTTGAGGCTCCCCGGAAACCTAAAGAAGTTTCGGTAAAAGAGACACCTCCGCCACCACCCGTCGAAAAAGCCCCCCCCGTTGTTACAGAAGAGAAGCAACCGGAACCCGTTACAGAAACAGTGATACCTCCTGTGGCGCCTCCCCCTCCCCCTCCTCCTCCACCGGTTGAGGAGATCCGGCCCATTACCCCGGAAACAGCTCCCGCTCAGCCTGAAATCGAACCAATAACCGGGGAGAAACCCAAATCAGATGTACGGATCATCGGCAAGATGGATCTCCAACAGTTTGAGAAAAAACCTGCTAAAAAGAGCAAATCCAAAAAAACAGAAGATGAAACGGCTCCAGCGGAACCGGTAACCGACATGCAACCTGTCACCGAGACCCGACAGGTCCCCGAAATCCCGGCGGAAGAACCGGTTATAAAACCGGAAGGAACTCCCCGGGAACCAGAAACACCCGTTGCTCCTTTACCTGAAACAAAACCGCAAGAACCTGCACCGGCAGATAATTTCATTCCTACCGAAAAGCCCAAACTGGAAGGACTTACCATTCTGGGATCAATCATCCTCCCGGAATCGAAGAAATTTGAAAAGAAGAAACCTCAGCCCGTAGCCAGCTCTTCCGACGAAACACTGAAATCAAAGAAGAAAAAGAGAAAAAGGATCAAACGGCAGGGTGAAGATGTTTCAGGTGTTGAAACAGCCCATCCTTCTGCAACCAGACCCGGCCTTCCCAAGGATAAAAAATTCCACAAGGAGGCATTGAAACCCGAAGTAACCCAGGAAGATATCGAAAAACAGATCAGGGAAACCCTGGCAAGGCTCAGCCCCACAGGTAAATCGAAAGGTTCTAAGTACCGCAGGGCCAAAAGAGAAGCGATCAGCCAGCAGATGCACCACGAACAGGAGATGATCGCCGAAGGCAAAAAGATCATCAAGGTGACAGAGTTCGTCACCGCCAACGAACTTGCATCCATGCTTAACGTACCGGTCACCGAGGTGATCTCTACCTGTATGGCGTTGGGTTTATTTGTATCCATCAACCAACGGCTCGATGCCGAAACACTGACCCTTGTCTCAGAAGAGTTTGGCCACAAAGTGGAGTTCGTCAGCGTGGAAGTCCAGGAAGCCATCAAACAACATGAGCCTGACAATCCGGAAGATCTTACTGAACGACCGCCGATTGTCACCGTTATGGGCCACGTTGACCATGGAAAGACCAAATTACTGGACTTTATCCGCAGCACCAACGTGGTGGCCGGAGAAGCAGGGGGAATCACCCAGCATATCGGGGCTTACGAAGTCAGGCTGGAAAACGGTAAAAAAATCACTTTCCTTGACACTCCGGGCCACGAAGCCTTTACCGCCATGCGTGCCCGTGGCGCCAGTGTGACCGACGTGGCAATCATCGTCATTGCAGCCGATGAAACGGTGATGCCCCAAACCCGTGAAGCCATAAACCATGCCCTGGCAGCCGGTGTCCCCATCGTATTTGCCTTTAACAAAATTGACAAACCAAACGCCAATACCGAAAAACTTCGCGAAGAGCTCTCCAAGATCAATATCCTGGTGGAAGAGTGGGGTGGTAAATACCAGACCCAGGAAATTTCGGCCAAAACGGGTCTGAACGTCGATTTACTGCTTGAAAAAGTTTTGCTCGAAGCCGAATTGCTCAATGTTAAAGCCAACCGAAACAGAATGGCCATCGGGACTGTCATCGAATCATCACTCGACAAAGGTCGTGGTTTTGTTGCCAAACTTCTGGTTCAGAACGGCACCCTCCGGATTGGAGACATGGTGCTGGCCGGAGCCACCTACGGCAAGGTGAAAGCGATGTACAACGAAAGGAACCAGGCTGTTAAAGAGGTCGGTCCTTCCCAACCTATCCTCATGCTCGGATTGAACGGTGCACCACAGGCCGGCGACGGATTCAATGTGATGTCGGATGAAAAAGAATCCAAAGCAATTGCCACCAAACGGCTGCAATTGCAACGCGAACAAGGCCTCCGTACCCAAAAACACATCACCCTCGACGAAATCGGGCGGCGCATCGCCATTGGTGACTTCAAAGAGCTCAACATCATCGTCAAAGGTGACGTGGACGGCTCCGTGGAAGCACTCTCCGATTCTCTGCTCAAACTTTCCACCGAAGAGGTGATGGTGAACGTCATCCACAAATCAGTCGGAGCCATCACAGAATCAGATGTCTTGCTGGCTTCGGCTTCCAATGCGGTGATCGTCGGATTCCAGGTTCGTCCTTCCGTGAGCGCACGTAAACTGGCCGAAGCAGAACAGATCGATATCCGCCTCTATTCCATCATCTACCAGGCCATTGAAGAGATAAAAATGGCCATCGAAGGAATGCTATCCCCGGAAATCGAAGAGAAAATCACGTGCAACATTGAAGTAAGGGATGTCTTCCGCATAACCAAAGTTGGAACTGTGGCAGGATGTATGGTGCTTGACGGGAAAGTGACCCGCAACACGAAAATCCGCGTAATTCGCGACGGGATCGTCGTATACACCGGGGTACTGGGTTCACTCAAACGTTTCAAAGACGATGTGAAAGAGGTGCAGAGCGGCTACGAATGCGGGCTCAACATTGAGAATTTTAACGACATCAAGGCAGGTGACATCATTGAAGGCTACGATCAGATAGAGATCAAACGGAAATTATAAGGGCTTTCTGACAAGGGTCTGGCTACGATCAGGACCGGTAGAAACCAGGTGGATCGGCAAACCGACCTTCTCCTCAATGAACAGGATGTAATCCTCAAGAAAACCTGGTATATCTTCCGGTTTCTCAATCTGATCCAGTGGCATTTGCCAACCTTTCATCTCCCTGTAAAGGGTTTTCAGTTCAGGATCACCGGCATCAAAGGGGTAGCCCTCCAGCAACTTTCCTTCACGGGAATATCCGGTACAAACAGGGATCACAGGGAAATGGCTGAGTACATCCGATTTCATCATGATCAAACTGTTGATGCCATTTAACATAATGGCATACTGAAGCGCTGGCAGGTCGAGCCAGCCGCAACGACGCGGACGGCCCGTGGTAGCGCCGAACTCATTACCTTCACGGCGAAGGGTCTCCCCGTCAGTGTCGAAAAGTTCAGTTGGGAACGGACCGCTTCCCACACGGGTGCAATAGGCCTTGAAGATCCCGTAAATGGTACCGATCCGCCGGGGCGAGATACCCAATCCGGAACAAACACCGGCTGAGATTGTATTGGAGGAAGTGACAAAAGGATAAGATCCGAAATCGATGTCGAGCAATGTCCCCTGGGCCCCTTCAGCCAAAACCTTTTTCCCTTCATCCAACAACCTGTTGAGCAAGGTCTCTGTATCGGAAATCGTCAGTGACTTCATCCTTTCCACCGCAGCAAGCCATTGTTGTTCATAGATCTCAAATGTCATTCCCTCGAATCGCTGCGATGTTATATCAAAACCCAGGTGGTGCACTGTCTCCAGGTGTGCATCACGGAGCTGATGATACAAGACAGGGAAGGTGTCATCCTTTATCTGCCCTGCCCGGATTCCGTTGCGTCCATACTTGTCCGTATACGCGGGACCTATCCCTTTCAGTGTGGAACCAATCTTTGCTGCCCCTTTTCCCGTTTCCAACGCGGCATCGAGCAGCCGGTGGGTGGGGAGAATCAGATGTGCCCTGCCGGACACAACCAGGTTGTGTTCCGGTTGTACACCACTTTCATGAAGGTTGTCAATCTCCCGGAATAAAATCAGCGGATCAATGATCACTCCGTTGCCAATCACATTCAGTGTGAGCGGATGAAAAATTCCTGACGGGATGGTATGAAGGACAAATTTTTTCCCCTGGAAGGCGATCGTGTGCCCCGCGTTGGGCCCTCCCTGAAAACGGGCAATAATATCGTACCGGGGTGTTAATACATCGACAATCTTTCCCTTCCCTTCGTCACCCCATTGCAATCCAAGAATCACATCAACCTTCATGGCGCTGATTTATTGTTTGGAATTATTGTGTCCGTAAAAAGTCAATGCGTAATGGGTAACCCTGACATTAAACTTTTTCTCGATCTCTTCACGGATGGCTTCAATCCGGGGATCATAAAACTCGAGAACCTCCCCTGAGTCATCATAAATAAAATGATCGTGCTGTTTTAGCAAAGTGGATTTTTCAAACTGGGCATAGTTGGTGCCAAACTGATGTTTGGTCACCAATCCACAATCCAAAAGCAGTTCGATGGTATTGTACAGCGTTGCCCTGCTGACCCGGTATTTATGGTTCTTCATCCGGATATAAAGGGTTTCAATATCAAAATGTCCTTCCGTGGCGAAAATTTCCCTGAGAATCGTGTACCGCTCGGGAGTCTTTCGATGTCCGTGCTCCTCCAGGTAGTCCGTGAAACGTTTCCGGACATTTTCGAAGGCATCTTCGGTGATTTTCTTGATCATGACCTGAATTTTGGGTCAAAGGTACAACTTTGAGACTATTTAGAACAAATAAAAATAAATTTTAATCGATCCGTGTGACCTTTACTATTCCCTCTACATTTTTAATTTTCAATAAACAATCACGCAAAACCGAAGTATCCTGCACGTAGAGATTGATCTCTCCCTGAGTCAGACCGTTTTGTGCATCAATATGAAAGGATTGGATATTCAGACTGAGCTCACTCGAAATGATGCGGGTAATCTCACTGATGAGACCTATCCGGTCCATACCTGAAACCTTGATATGGGTCAGGTAGGAGATAGAGGTCTGACTGGTCCAGTCCAGTTTAAGTGGTTGGTTACCGAACATTGAGATCTGTTCCTGTGCGGTGGGGCATTTGGTGCGGTGTATCTGGACAGGGAGGTTTTCGGAGATTTTCAGCCCGATGACCTCATCTCCGGGAATCGGGTTACAGCAGGAAGCTACCGTGAAATCAGGCTGAACCAGGATGAGTGAATCCTGTTGCCTGAAATCTTCGTGTGGGACTGTTGCTTCTCTCAGGTTATTGGCAGCAACGGCCTTGCGGTTCTTTTTAGTGTTGTTTTTGTTGATAAAACTGATCCATCCATCACGAAGATTATTGGCTGCAAATAACCTTATATCTTTTATTCCGAGACGATCCCGGGCCACATCATAGTAAAGATCAACCAGTGTGTTATAATGGTAAGCCGATTGAAATTTCACCGTATTCTCGTGCGTACAATCGATCCCGGTTTGATGGAACCACTGGCACAGTTTTTCTTTGCCCTGTCTGGTGTATCTCTTTTTCTCATCCCTGACTACCAATTTGATGTGACTTTTAGCACGGGTAGTTACCACATATTGGATCCATTCTTCTTTAGGGGATTGCTTGCGGGAGGTTATGAGTTCCACCTGCTGGCCATTCTTCAATACCTGGTTTATAGGTGCCAGTTTTTTATCGATTTTGGCGCCGATACAGGTATCTCCCAATTCACTGTGGATCGCATAAGCGAAGTCGAGGACCGTCGAATTGGCCGGTAAAGTACGAAGTTCTCCCTGGGGTGTAAAGACAGAAATCTCATCAAGAAAGAAGTAGCCTTTCACGTCGTCGATAAAGGAGAGGGCATTGGCATCCGGACTTTCAATCATCTCTTTGATCCGGTCGAGCCAGTTATCGAGCTGACTGTTCAGGCTCATCGACTCCTTGTATTTCCAGTGAGCAGCATATCCCTTTTCAGCGATATCATCCATCCGGCGCGAACGGATCTGTATTTCAACCCATTGTCCGGTATGACTCATGACCGTAGTATGCAGGGCTTCATAACCATTGGCTTTGGGGATGGAGATCCAGTCGCGCAAACGCTCCATGTTCGGACGGTAATGGTCAGTGATTGCGGCATAGACCTTCCAGCAATCCGATTTTTCCGTTTCCATGGCAGAATCGATGACAATCCGGATGGCGAACAGGTCGTAGATCTCTTCGAAAGGAATCTCTTTTTTCTTCATTTTCTGCCAGATGGCAGCGATGGATTTTTCTCTGGCCTGGATGGTGAAGCGGAATCCTTTGTCGGCCAGATCTTTTTTTACAGGATAGATAAATTTGTTCACAAACCGTAAACGGCCCTTTGCCGATTCTCTCAACTTCCGTTGGATGGTTTCATACACTGTCGGTTCAGTGTATTTTAGCGCCAGATCTTCCAGTTCGCTTTTAATGGCGTGAAGCCCCAGCCGGTGAGCCAGCGGAGCGTAAAGAACGGTAGTTTCAGAAGAAATTTTAAGTTGTTTCTCGGTGCTCAGCGCATCGAGGGTCCGCATGTTGTGCAACCGGTCGGCCAGTTTGATCAGAATGACCCGGACATCATCGGAGAGGGTAAGCAGAATTTTTTTGAAATTCTCGGCATGAATGGAGGCGGTCCGCTGGTCGAAGATCCCTTTGATCTTGGTCAGGCCGTCGATAATCCCGGCCACTTTCTCACCAAACAAACCCCTGATATCTTCAATCGTGTACTCTGTATCTTCTACTACATCGTGAAGCAGGGCACAGATGATAGAAGTGGCGCCCAGCCCGATTTCACCGGCCGCGATGGTGGCTACACTCAACGGATGATAAATATAGGGTTCTCCGCTTTTACGGCGCATGTCCTTATGGGCCTCCAGCGCCATCTTGAAGGCTTTCCTGACATTCTTCCTGTCTTCGGGGTGTCGTGGTTTCCAGAGGTTGAGCAAGTTCCTGTAGCGTTTCAGTATCTCTCTCTTCTCAGTTTCCGGGTCAGCTTGGTACATCCGCAAGGTATTACATGGTACTGTGCAAAGTTAAATGAATTTGCGAAGCTCCGGGAAATTAACCAGGTGATATCTGACCGGCGAGGAGAAAATTATTACTTTTGACGGTCCGATCCAGCGACCCCGACCCGCGATGCTGCTCAGAAAATGCTACCGTATTTGTTTTCTTCTGTTTCTGCCCCTGATGGCTCCTCTCTCTTTGTCGGCTACACACCAGCGGGCGGCTGAAATCCTCTACAGACACCTTTCAGGGCTCACTTACGAGATCACCCTTATCTCATACACCTATACCCCCAGTCCGGCCAATGCCTACCGCGATTATCTGACCATTGACTGGGGTGACGGTACTTTGTCGGAAATCCCCCGCGTTGAAAAAACGCCATTGGCAGGGGATATCACCTTCAACCGTTACGTGGGCCAGCATATTTTCCCGGGCCCTGCGACTTATACTATTTCGTGTGAGGATCCGAACCGCAACGGGGGTATCCTCAACATCCCCAACTCCATCAACACCCCCCTTTTCATCTATTCCGAGCTCACCATCAACCCATTCCTGGGAGGCTACAACAACTCACCGGAATTGCTGATCCCGCCGATCGACAACGGCTGCGTCAACCAGCCCTTTTATCACAATCCGGGAGCGTGGGATGCCGATGGCGACAGCCTCTCTTACCGGCTGGTTCCCTGCCGGGGAGCCCAGGGATTGGAAATCCCGGGCTATACCTATCCCCAGGCTTCTCATTCGTTGAGCCTTGACCCTGTTTCGGGTGATTTTATTTGGGACAGCCCCGTTCAACAGGGTGAATACAACATTGCCATTCTCATCGAAGAATGGCGGAACGGTACCAAAATAGGAAGCGTCCTGCGCGATATGCAGATCATCGTGGTGGCCTGCAACAACCATCCGCCTGTCATTGACCCGATCGGCGATACTTGCGTGGAAGCCACAAAAAACTTGCGTTTCCCCATACATACATACGATCCCGACAGCAACAACATCACCCTCACGGCTACAGGGGGTCCCCTGATCCTGACCCATGATTCAGCCTTCATGGTACCCAATCCGGCGACCGGACATGGAGAAGTTCTGGCCGTCTTCAGGTGGAATCCCGTTTGCAACCAGGTAAGAAACAACCCTTACCAGGTCTTCTTCAAAGCGAAGGACGATGCCAGTCCGGTAAACCTGATCACCATCCGCTCCATGCTGGTAAAAGTCAACGGCCCGGCTCCTGAAAACCTCCATGCAACGCCCCTGGGCAACGCCATCACACTGAACTGGGATCCTTATCAATGTAACAATGCCAATGGTTTCAACCTTTATCGCAAAGCAGATTCCACCGGCTACCTGCCCGGTTCTTGTGAAACCGGGGTACCTCCCCGCCTGGGTTATACAAAAATTGCGACCATCGACGACATCACCACGACAACCTGGCTTGATGATAACCAGGGGGAAGGACTGATCCGGGGCGTCCGGTATTGCTATATGCTGATCGCCCGTTACCCCGACGGTGCCGAAAGCTATGCCTCCAATGAAACCTGTGCTACCCTGAAAAAGGATGTCGCCATCATCACCAATGTAAGCATCCAGTCTACCAGTGAAACAGAGGGATCTGTGTTTGTCGCCTGGTCGAAACCTACTGAGAT
>CALMDO010000199.1 GCA_937862805.1 uncultured Bacteroidota bacterium | reverse complement strand
ATGAACCTTTCCCTTCCTTTGGCCTGATAAATACCGGAAATGTACATCCAATCGGTTCCGTCGTCAAGATAACCCCCACACTGAAGGGAGAGATGGGGGAGGATAGTTTTCTGTGACTGTTGCAGCTTTAGTTCATTGACTGAAAAGACCACCCCGATCTCACGAAGGGCATAACTGCAATGGGCCAGGCTTACCCAGGCGCCTACGCAGTAAAGCTGACCGGCAGTCATGGCCGTATCGAGAAGAGTTTCAATGTATTCAAAGAATTCATTCCGGTTAAGGTAGTAAAACTGCAACCCGGCATACGCTTTCCCGGAATGGGCTACCTGTCCCCCTTTTTTATTGAATTCGGTGCCATAGTCCAACCCCGGACTGCAATCGTTGAAATAATCAGGAGTGGCTGGACTTGCCGAAAACCAACGGTTGGCAAGGTTGATCTGCCCCGGTTGGTTAGGACAACCACTGAATTGCTCAAAACCAGGATTCCGGAGGAGATTTTGTGACAACCCGGAAAAAACGGAGAAGAGAAGGAGTAACAGGAACAGTGGGCGCATGAGGGAATGATGAATAAAGAACCAAAGCTACGGTAATTCTTCCTAATTTTGAACAACTTTTTATAACACGAAATGCAATCAAATCAACCCTCTATGGAAAAACCGCTTATCCTGGTCACGAACGACGACAGCTTGAAAGCGCCCGGTATCAGGGCTTTGATCGATATCCTTCGGCCCTTGGGGAAAGTCGTCGTCGTGGCTCCCGACAGGCCCCAATCCGGAACAGCCCATGCCGTGACCATCGCTCACATGCTTCGGATCGACCTTGTTTACCGTGAAACCGACTATGAAGAATATGCCTGCAATGGCACCCCGGCTGATTGTGTGAAGATGGCTTACAAAATTGTCATGGGCCGACGTCCTGATTTTATCTTTTCCGGTATCAACCATGGCACCAATTCCTCCATCAACATTTTCTATTCCGGTACCATGGCAGCTGTGTTGGAAGGGGCGCTGACCGGTGTCCCTGCTGTTGGATTTTCACTGAATAATTACAGTCTGAATGCCGATTTTAACCCCTCACGCAAATATGTGCGCGAAATCGCGGAAAAAACCATTGCCAACGGGTTGCCAAAAGGTATTTGTTTGAATGTCAATATCCCCGATGTCCCGACCTCCATGATCAAAGGCATCCGTGTGTGCCGGCAGGCTGAGGGGACATGGCAGGAGGATTTTGACGAAAGGGAAGATCCCAACGGTCGCAAATATTACTGGATGAAAGGGGTCTATGTCAATAACGGTAACGGAGAAGATACGGATCAATGGGCTCTTGAGAACAACTACGTGGCCATCGTACCCGTACAACCGGATTTGACTGCCGTTCAGGCCATTGAACCCTTACAACACTGGTTTTAATGCGTTATTACATCCTTGCCGGTGAAGCGTCGGGCGATCTCCACGCCTCCAACCTGATGAAAGCGCTGAAGGAAGAGGACCCCCAAGCCGACTTCCGTTGCTGGGGCGGTGATCTGATGCAGCAGCAGGGTGGTGTGCTGGTAAAGCACTACCGCGACCTGGCGTTCATGGGTTTCCTCGAAGTTGCTGAACACCTTCCGCAAATTCTGCGGAATTTCAGGTTTTGCGAACATGATTTGCTACAATACCAGCCCGATATTTTAATCCTGGTCGATTACCCGGGGTTCAACCTCCGGATGGCCAAATTTGCCCATCTTCACAAGATCAGGGTGTTTTATTATATTTCACCCCAGCTCTGGGCCTGGAGATCGTCAAGGGTTAAAAAAATCAAACGGTGGGTCGATAAAATGTTTGTGATCCTCCCCTTTGAAAAAGACTTTTACGGGAAATTCGGTTATCCGGTCGATTTTGTCGGACATCCTTTGCTGGATGCTCTCCATGACCGCCTGGAAAGAAGCTCCCGCGAACAGTTCCTTTTACAGAATAACCTGGGTGAGAAACCCATCATCGCCTTGTTGCCGGGAAGCCGCAAAATGGAGATCCGTAAGATGTTGGCGGAGATGGTGAAGGTCAGTATGGATTTCCCCGGCTACCAGTTTGTCATCGCCGGCGCCCCTTCTATCGACGCCTCCTTTTACCAAGCTTTAACACAGGGAACTTCCGTAGGCTTTGTTACCAACCAGACCTATGATCTGCTCAATCACTCCAGGGCCGCTTTGGTCACATCAGGAACAGCCACACTGGAGACGGCATTAATGAACCTTCCGCAGGTCGTCTGTTATAAAGGAAACTACCTCTCCTTCCTGATTGCCAAACGATTGATCAAGGTGCGTTTTATCTCGTTGGTAAACCTGATCATGGAGCGGCCACTGGTCACAGAACTTATTCAACAGGAGATGAACCGTGTGCGCATTGGCGAAGAACTGAAAAAAATTACAGAAGATGAAAAAGTCAGAAGTGAGATGACGGCCGGCTATGAGGAGATGAAATCTAAGTTGGGCGGTCCCGGCGCCTCACAAAGAACCGCCCGGTTGATCCGAAAGTACCTTCTGCCCGTTTTGATCTTTCTGGTCACCACCATACCAGGATGGGGACAAGCGTCAAGGCAGAAGGAGCTGATCGACGCCGGTATCCTGAAAGCGAAAATGATGGATTACAAAGCAGCCCTGGCTGATTTCGATGAAGCCATCCGGATCGATTCAACTGAAGCCGAACCTTTTTATAACCGGGGAATCGTCTTTAGTGAAATGAAGGATTACCCTTCCGCCATCAGCGATTTTACCCGCGTCATCCGTATAAGGCCTGCTTACCCGGAACCTTATTTCAACAGAGCCCTTGCAAAGGATTACCAAAATGATCACCGGGATGCCATTCGCGATTACTCAAAGGCTCTCGGACTCAAACCTGATTATCCGGAAGCCTTGCACAACCGCGGCCTGGCATGGTTCGACCTGGGGAATTATACCGAAGCCATGAATGATTTTACGCGGGCATTACAGTATCGACCTCAATTTGCCGAAGCCCTGTACAATCGCGGCCTTTGCTGGTTCAACACGAACGATTATCCTGCCGCTATTACCGATTTCGACGCGGCCATCAGCGTCGATCCTTTACAATATGAGTACTATTCCGGGCGGGGTGCAGCCCTGGCCGCTTCCATGCAATATGAAAAAGCAAAGGACGATTTTTTGACAGCCCTCCGACTCAATCCCGGGGATACCGATACAAGAAAAAATCTGGCACTGGCTTTCCTTTACCTGAAAAATTACGAAGAAGCCGAAAAATGGTACACCGCTGTCCTCAATGACTTCCCTGAAGATCAGGACGCTTTAACAAACCGCGGTGTTGCAAGAAACTACCTGGGAAACCTGAAAGGCGCTTGTGATGATTGGACGGCAGCTATCCGCGCGGGTTCCGAAAAAGCAGTAACCTACCAGTCCCGGTATTGCCAATAATTCCGTATTACCTTTTCGCAGGGAACCCGATTAAGCTTCTTCTCATCCAAAGGGAGATGCACGATGAATCCCTGGCGACCATTCCCCGTACTACGGATTGTTATTCCCTTCATAGCCGGAATTATCCTTTCCCGGATAACCGGAGCAGCATTGACGCTTCCCTGGTTTCTCCCTGCTCTTGGGTTGATTTTCGTATGGCTCGCTGTGGTGAAACGCAAAACGCTCTCGCACTACCGCTCCCGATGGCTGACAGGGATCCTTATCAACTTCGTTTTTTTTACCTCCGGATGGATTCTGACCAATGGCTGCCATCCCAATGGTTGGAAAGACTACTTCGGGAACCATCCTGAGAGCACTTTTACCGGTACCGTCAGCGAGACTGCTTCTTTGCGGCGCGGCCGGATTAAAACCGTACTTGAGATCTCCCGTGTCAGGGAAGGACATAATTGGAAACCTGTCAGGGGGAAGGCCATTGTCTATCTCACGTCGCATGGTGCCTCCGACAGCCTTCAGTTAGGTGATGTAATCCTTTTTCATTCCCGGATGAACGAAATACCCAACACCACCAACCCGCATGCTTTCAATTATGCCGCTTACCTGACCGGGAAGGGGATATGGTATCAATCTTATGTCAGCGCTACCCACTGGAAGAAACTGGATGTTTCTTCAACATTGATTATCAGAAGGTTCTCGTTCTCCATTCGCGACCAGATGCTAAAAATTTTGAGAACCAATGAAATCTCAGGGAGGGAATTTTCAGTGGCTGCCGCGCTGTTGCTGGGTTATACAGAAGAAATTGATGAAGAGCTGCGCCATGATTATGCTGCGACAGGCGCCATGCATATTTTGTCGGTGTCGGGGATGCACGTAGGGATTATCTATGTTTTCCTGGAATTCATGCTTTCTTTTTTAAGCAGAAATCCTACCGGCAGGGTGCTGAAAACCATCATTTTGCTGGGCGCGGTTTGGTTTTATGCTTTTCTTACCGGTCTGTCTCCCAGTGTCTTACGATCCGCTGCTATGCTGAGCCTGCCGATCGTGGCCCGCACCCTCAACCGGCCTTCCGATATGATCAATGTCATCGCGGTCTCGCTGTTGGTGATCCTGGCAGCCGATCCTTACCTCCTTGGCGATGTCGGTTTCCAACTGTCGTACCTTGCCGTATTGGGAATTACCTGGTTGTATCCTCCCATCTATCACCTGTTCACATTTACCCGTAAAATTCCGGATAAGGTTTGGGCGGTGGTGGCCGTTTCTCTGGCAGCTCAATTAGCTACTCTCCCTCTGACACTCTATTATTTCCACCAGTTTCCCAACTACTTCATATTGACCAACATTTTCGTAGTCCCGCTCTCCAGCCTGATCATCTATACCGGGATCTTTGTCCTGGCTGCAGCTTCCATTCCGTTGATAGCTTACCTGTCGGCACAGCTTCTCGCGGGTATGATCTGGCTCCTCAACGCGATCATCCACTTTATCGAAGAATTACCTTTTTCCACCCTGCAGGACATCTATATCACACTGCCCGATGTGTTGCTGATGTTTGCAATGATCATCGGTGGCTTTCAATTCTTCACCACCCGTCGGGCGATCTGGGTCATGGCCTTGTTGGTGCTCATGATAGTCAGAATGTCGGTCTGTATTGAAACCCGGTGGGAGCGGGCAAAGGATTCGCGTTTTGTTGTTTACCACTCGCGTGACGGACCTCTGATCGGGTTTTCACATTTGGATCGGGCCGTCATTTTTTATGACGGTAAAGGATGCGATCTCCCTTTATCCCTGGTTGAGAGGGAGCAGAAGGTGCATGCTGATCTGAAAGCCTGCAAGATTACTTTACGTCGTTTCCTATGGCTGGGTTCACCGGAAGCAACACACCGGATCCCGGCAGCAATGAACACGCTGAAAAAATCAGGTAATTTCTTTCAACTTTCGGGGAAAACGATCGCTCTTCTTTCCCGGAAAATTCCTCCAGGTTTCAAGCGGAACATCCCGGTTGATTTCCTTATCATTACCGGTGATCCGAAAGTGGAGATGGAAGATATCAGGAGAACATTTCACCCGGCAGTGGTGATCATTGATGCGACCAATTCATCTTTTCGTGTGAGGGAATGGATGACCGAAGCAAAGAAATCAGGTATTCCCTGTCACACCGTTTCCAGGCAAGGCGCCTATGAAGCAGAATTTTCAGAAAGTGTTTGGTAATTGAAAAAGTTTCTTTACTTTTGCACCACTTTTTTACGAGGATCGGTAGTTCAGCTGGTTAGAATGCCGCCCTGTCACGGCGGAGGTCGCGGGTTCGAGTCCCGTCCGGTCCGCAAAAATCCCTGAAAATCATTGATTTTCAGGGATTTTGCTTTTGGTCATCCTGCCGGATAACAATGATAGCGGAGATCGCTTTAAATTTTCAAAACAATAACACTGTGATACAAGAAATACGAAAAAAGTATGATGGTTTTGATGTCACCAGGAAAAGGCAGGACCTGATGAATGAACTGGAAAACCGATATCAACAGAATACGGATTCCTGACTTGCACGACGGAAATTACGGCAGTCTTTATTTGGCGTAGCTCACTGCGCGGGTTTCGCGGATGACGGTGATTTTGATCTGGCCGGGGTAGGTCATCTCGCTCTGGATCTTTTTCGAGAGGTCAAACGACAACTGGTTGGCTTCTGCATCCGTAACTTTTTCAGCTCCAACGATGACGCGGAGTTCCCTTCCTGCCTGGATAGCGAAAGTTTTTACGACGCCCGGGTAACTGAGCGCCAGCTCTTCCAAGTGTTTCAGCCGTTCGATATAAGCTTCCACCACTTCGCGCCGTGCTCCCGGCCGTGCTCCTGAAATAGCATCGCAAACCTGGACAATGGGCGAGATCAGATTGTTCATTTCGATCTCATCGTGGTGGGCGCCGATCGCGTTGATGATCTCAGCCTTTTCTTTGAATTTTTCGGCAGTTTTCATCCCCAGGATGGCATGTGGCAGATCCGGTTCATTATCAGGAACTTTCCCGATATCATGCAGCAATCCGGCCCTTTTAGCCAGTTTGGGATTCAACCCCAGTTCGGCAGCCATGGTAGCTGACAGTTTCGCCACTTCAATGGAGTGCTGGAGGAGGTTTTGCCCGTAGGAGGAGCGGTATTTCATTTTCCCGATCATCCTGACGAGTTCGTGGTGCATGTTGTGGATTCCCAGGTCGATGGAGATCCTTTTCCCGGTTTCAATGATCTCCTGTTCGATCTGCTTGCGGGTCTTGGCAACGACCTCTTCAATACGGGCGGGGTGGATACGCCCGTCAGTCACCAGTTTATGGAGGGAGAGGCGGGCGATTTCCCTTCTGACGGGGTCAAATCCTGACAGGATGATGGCGTCCGGCGAGTCATCGATGATGATCTCAACGCCTGTCAGCGACTCCAGGGTGCGGATATTACGTCCTTCACGGCCGATGATCCGTCCTTTGATCTCTTCACTTTCAATGTTAAAGACCGAAACGGTGTTCTCGATCGCATGCTCTGAAGCGGTGCGCTGAATGGTTTCAATGACGATTTTTTTGGCTTCGGTATTGGCGGTGAGGCGGGCTTCGTCGATGATATCCTTGATCTGTACGATGGCTTCTGATTTGGCCTCCTCTTTCAGGGTTTCAACCAACTGTGATTTGGCTTCCACAGCGGAAAGAGAGGAGATTGCCTCCAGCTTTTCTACCTGGATTTTAAGGGCTTTGTCCAGGTCAGCTTGCTTTTTATTCAGTATTTCAAGTTGTTGGGTGAGGTTTTGTTTGATGACCGTGATTTCTTTCTGTTTCTTGGCCAACTCCTCCACTTTCTGATTCAGGGATCCCTCTTTTTGTTTCAGCCGGTTTTCATTGCGGGCAACTTCTTCATTTTTTTCGTGGACAAATTTTTCATGTTCTCCTTTCAGTTGAAGAAATTTCTCTTTTGCCTGGAGTATCTTCTCTTTTTTAACAACTTCGGCTTTATCCATTGCCTCTTTGAGGAGGCTGTCGCGTTTGCGTTCGAGGGCACGGTTCATGATCGTTCCGGTAATGATACCGCCGATGATGATACCGCTGACTGCAAAAATGATCAATATTAATGTCTCTCCCATGGGTATTTTATTTGTGCCGAAAACCGTTGTGTGTCGGTCCGGTCGGGTTAATAATACGAAGGGCGAAGAAGGAAAGAAAAAACCCGCATTCTCCAGCGAGGTTATGATAAACCTCAATTGACACGATTAGGGAATCCAATCTTTTCGAACGTCCACTGCCGGGAATTTCACCCGGACATCCCGCGAACGGAATGTCGAGGCCTGTCCTACAAGACAATGAGATTTCCCTGATATTTGTAATGTTAGGTTTACAAACTGTCTGAATGAATGCGGGTAAATCTTCAGATTTTTTTCAAAGAACGGGGTCGGCTTTAATCCTTAAGCTGCTCATCCAACAGATGATCCATCTCCAGCAATTGTATTTCCAATCGGGTTTCCTGGTCCGATAGCAACTGCTCATTCTGCAAGTAACTGGTGGCATATTCCAACGCAACCATGGCCAATAGGTCTTGTTTGTCTTTGTACGCATAGCTGGCTGAATAATCCCTGATCCTGTTATCAATCAATTTAGCCGCTTTGCGAAAAAGCTCCTCATGCTCTTTCTCTATTGCCAAACGGTAAGTTCGTTCTGCAACAGGTACTGATATGGAGAGTTCATCCATTGGTGGTTAGCTGATTAGCTGTTAAGTATTGATAAGCCTGATACATTTTTCGATTTCCCGCAAAAGTTCGTTGATCTTTAACTTTGCTTCAACGCTGCCTTCTTTTTGTTCCAGTGCTTTTGTTATTTTAAGTAGTTTAATTTTCTCTTCCAGTTGTTTAATGGTCTCTTTTTGTTGTTCGTTTATTGTTTTTAATGTTTGTATTTCAATATAATGCTGCTGATTTTCCGCTTTCAGGATCTGGTATCGCTCGGCCATTTTTTTGAGCTTGTATTGGATTCCGGTGAAAAGCGTATCCATTTCACGCATGATCGCGTCGCGTTTTTCCAGTCAGCATATTTTATGCAAAGATAATTCTTTTTTTCGTTTTTTTCATCCTGACCGATTACCTTTTCTCCGACATCCTGATTAAGCTATGTTGTGTGAAAAATCCCTGTCATGAATGAAGCATTCCTCTCCTTTTTATGGCAATTCAGGTTATTAAGCCCTGAACTTGTTACTGTTACAGGAGAATCTTTAAATGTTTTGCAACCTGGTGAGAAAAATACTGACAGCGGTCCCGATTTTCTCCATGCCCGGATACGCATTGGAAAGACTGTATGGGCCGGGAATGTGGAGATTCACGTGATGAGTGGCGACTGGCTGAAACATCACCATGATCGCGATCCTTCGTATGATACCGTGATCCTTCATGTCGTTTACGAAGACAATCTCCCGGTCCGTGAGAAACGGATCAAAGCGATTCCGACACTCGTGGTCAGGGACCGAATTCCACCTTCGGTGATTGAAAACTACCATTCGCTGTCGTTGAACAAGCAATGGATCCCGTGTTTCAATCAGATCAAAAAGGTTCCGGAAACAGTTTTTTCATTCTGGTCGACTGCACTTGCCCTCGAAAGGATGTCGGAAAAGTGCCTTGACATCGGCAGGATCTATGATCAATGTGGTGCCGATTGGGAAGAGACCACCTATCGCTGGCTCTCTTCAACTTTCGGTTTCAGGATCAACACTCTTGGTTTCGAATTTCTTGCAAAATCACTCCCGGTCCGAACCGTGATGGCCTGCTCGCACCATTTTTCCCAAGTTGAAGCATTGTTGTTTGGACAGGCCGGAATGTTGCAGGGTCCCGTTACCGGTGAATACCCGCTGGCATTGAAACGGGAATATGACTTTTTAGCAGCCAAATACAATCTCATCCCCATGGCCGCGCACCACTGGAAATATTTACGGCTGAGACCCAGGGGCTTCCCGACCCTTCGGATCAGCCAGTGGGCAGCCATTCTTCATAAAACCAAAGGAAGTCTTTTCAGTTTGTTGGAGTTTGATGTGATTGACGACTTAATAAAAGTGTTGAATGTCACTGCCTCTATTTACTGGAATGACCATTTTACTTTTGAAAAAGGCTCGGTGACAGGAGTCAAATCGCTGGGTGAGCGCTCGATAGAAGTCTTCATCACCAGCGGTATCATCCCGATGATGTTTTTCTTTGCTGATCAAAGGGGGCTTCCCGCAATCAAAGAAAAAGCGCTTCACTGCCTTGAACAACTTTCACCGGAAGACAACAGCATTATCAGGAAATGGCGTGAGGCAGGGATCGGAGCAACTGATGCACTCCGGTCGCAGGCTTTGCTCCGGTTGAAGAGAAGTTATTGTGAACAGTTCAGGTGTCTGGAATGCCGGATCGGTAAAACTATTTTGACCCAATGAAGTTGCCGCATCTCAATCAGTATTTTAAAGATTACTTTTCGTTCAGCACTTCTGAACAACGGGGTATTGTCATCCTTGGTGCCATTCTTCTCTTTTTATTAATGGTAAGTCAGGTTATCCCGCGCGAAGTCATACGGCCTCCGACCGACTTCAGCCGGTTCGACCAGGAGGTGATGGCTTTTGAAACCGCGTGGAGAAAAACAGAGGATTCTATCGCTTCCGCCCGTCGTAAGAAACTTCTATTCAGTAATTATCGCCCTGATTATCGGTCGAAAGACACCTTCAGTCATCCTTCCTTCACAGTCCGGGAAACTTTCGTAATCGACCTTAACACTGCTGACACTTTTGACCTTCAGCGACTTCGGGGCATCGGCTCTTCCTTTGCCCGCAGGATTGTGAATTACCGCAGCCGTTTAGGCGGTTTTATCGATAAAAGACAGTTGCTTGAAGTGTTTGGAATGGACCATGAACGGTACGAGAAACTCGAAGCCAATATCACGGTGACAACCGATTCGGTTCGTCAAATAGATATCAATAATGTGACGTTCAAAGAGTTATTAAAACATCCTTACTTTCCTTTCGAAATAACGAAAGCGATCATGCTCCACCGGCAGAAAAATAAGAAATTCAAAACTTTGGATGATTTGCATTTGGTTCCCGGAATCAGTGATTCTGTTTTTAAAAAAATCGTAGTCTATCTGGAAATAATTCATTGATTTTCAGTTCCTTTTTTCCAATAGGCATCCGGCGGATCTTCTTCAGAATCCTCTTCACCCCAGTCATGCTCATTTTTCTGCGGTCCCTGGCGGCGATAATACAGGGCCAGGATCAGTCCGGCCAAAAGACCCATCAGGTGGCTTTCCCAGGAGATGGGTTGCCTGGGAAACAATTGAGGAAACAATCCCCAGATGAGGCCGCCATATAAAAATGCCACAAGGACAGTAATCACCATGGTGCTTTTTTCGCGACGGATGATCCCGCTGAAAAACAAGAAAGAGACCAGCCCGTAAACAATACCGCTGGCCCCGATATGGATGCCGTTTCCTCTGGCAAAAGTCCATACCCATACTCCTGTGATCAGATAGATCAACCCCAGGATCATCCAGGCGATATCCCTGTAAAAATAAAAGAGTAAAGTTCCAAGGATCAGTAGCGGGATAGAGTTGGCAAAGAGATGCGACCAGTCGGCATGGAGAAGGGGACTGGTAACAATACCAATGGCCCCTCGTCCACTGAGCGGAATCAGTCCGAAACGGTTCAGATCCAAATCGAACAGGGTATCGGTAGCTTTAATGACCCAAAGGGCCAAAACCAGGAGCATCGGTATAACCATGCTCATGAAAATCCGTTTTTTCTCCGGTTCAGCCATGCTGTTAAATTCTCGTTAAAATTAGTTAAAAACAGCATCGTGCATCGGTGAACAAGGAAAAAAAGGTACTTTTGACCTCCCAAATTGTATGTTAATTAGTCATTTCGATGGATATCCGCTCCTACAAAAACCTGATTTTATTTCTGTTCATTGCCCTTACGGGGCTCTTTTCTTCCGGCCGGGTTTTCGCCCAAACCAATCGTCAGGATCCCAACGCCGGGTTGAAGAAGTACAATACAGCCATGCAAATCATCAAATTTGCTTATGTTGACACGGTCAACGAAAGCAAATTGGTGGAAAAAGCCCTGATCGAGACGCTGAAAGAGCTGGATCCTCATTCGATGTACATCTCGAAAAAAGATGTCCAACGCGCCAATGAGCCGTTAGAAGGTAATTTTGACGGGATCGGTGTTCAGTTTGAAATACTCCGTGATACCATCACGGTGGTTCATCCCGTACCGGGTGGACCTTCTGAAAAACTGGGAATCATGTCAGGTGACAAGATCATCCGGATCGAAGGGGAGCAGGTTACGGGCAAAAAAATAACTACCCAGTTTGTGTTCGACCATCTTCGTGGGAAAAGAGGTACCAAAGTTACGGTTACCATCTGCCGGAAAGGAAAGAAAGAACCGATGGACTTCACCATTGTCAGGGATAAAATTCCCATCAACAGTGTGGATGCCGCATACATGATCAAACCCGGCATCGGCTATATCAACCTCAACAAATTTGCACAGAATTCGATGCAGGAATTTACTGAAGCCGTCAACAAACTGACTGCTGCAGGCATGAAAAGCCTGATCCTTGACCTCCGTAATAATTCGGGAGGATTCATGGGAACAGCCATCGAACTGTCAGACGAATTCCTGCGTTCCGGAAGACTTATCGTTTATACAGAAGGTTTGAGAAGCCCACGTGAAGATTACTTAGCCACTCCCAAGGGTTTGTTTGAAAAAGGGAAACTGGTGATCATGATCAACGAGAACTCCGCTTCTGCCAGTGAGATCGTTTCAGGCGCTATCCAGGATTGGGACCGGGGAATCATCGTAGGTCGCCGTTCTTTTGGTAAAGGTCTGGTTCAGAGGCCTTTTCAATTGCCCGACAGTTCCCAGATGCGACTCACTACTGCCCGGTATTACAATCCTTCCGGAAAATGTATCCAGAAATCCTACACCGAAGGAGTCGATAAATACTATGCCGATTTCAGCAACAGGGTGAAAAGGGGAGAGCTGGTTCACCCTGACAGTATTAAATTTCCGGATTCATTGAAATATTACACTGCAGGTAAACGGGTTGTTTACGGAGGAGGTGGAATTATGCCCGATGTGTTCATCCCGTGGGATTCTACAATTATATCAGATTATTACCTCGACCTGCGAAGGAAAAACATCATCAACTCTTATGTGGGGCAGTATGTAGATAAAAACCGGAAAACATTGCAACAAGCTTGGCCGGTCTTTGAATCGTTCGACAGGGGATTTAAAACCGATGAGGCTTTTATGAACGATTTTTTTGCCTATTCAGAAAAAGAGGGCGTTGCCAAAGACGAGAAAGGATATGGTTTGTCGGAGGGTCTGATCAAATCACAGTTAAAAGGACTTATTGCCCAGAAGCTCTGGGATATGACAGAAATGTATACGATTATTAATCAATCGGATACAGAAGTCTTGAAAGCCATTGAAGTGATCCAGGACGATGGACTTTTCGACAAACTTCATATTGAGCAATAGCCAATAAATGCCTGAAAACGCAGCTCCTTCCCTTCATATTGCACTCCCGGTAATGGATGAGCAGGAGTTCCTGCCGCGGACCCTTGAATGTATCGCTGCTCAGTTGTATCCTCATTTCAAGGTGTATATCTGTGTCAATCAGCCGGATGCGTATTGGGATGATGCAACATCCCGCGGAATAGCTGAACGGAATCTCAGCACACTGAAACAACTCCTTCAACAAAGCGACCCGAGGATCTTTGTGATCGACCATGCATCACCGGGCCACGGTTGGAAGGGGAAAAAGCACGGTGTCGGGCAAGCCAGAAAGGTGATCATGGATGAGATCAGCCGCCATGCTGCTCCCGATGACGTTGTAATAAGTCTCGATGCCGATACCTCTTTTCCGGAAAACTATTTTCAGACCGTAGCCGAAAATTTCCGGAGAAATCCCGATGCCGTCGCTGCAAGCCTTCCTTATTATCATCCGCTCCCAAAGGACCCGTCAGCCGCACGTGCCATCCTGCGTTATGAGATTTATATGCGCCACTATTTTCTGAACCTGGCACGCATCGGAAGCCCTTATGCTTTTACTGCCATGGGTAGCGCAATGGCATTTACAGTCAAAGCCTACCGGGCCATTGGAGGTATGACCCCGAAACTGAGCGGTGAGGATTTCTATTTCCTGCAAAAATTACGGAAATATGGTACAGTCTTGTTGTGGAACGAAACCATGGTGTTCCCGGAAGCACGCTTTTCGGACCGCGTATTCTTCGGTACAGGGCCGGCCATGATCAAGGGTGCTGCAGGTGACTGGTCAAGCTACCCGATTTATCCCGATTCCTTGTTCAAAGCGCTGCTTGAAACCTATCTGACAGCGCCTTTGCTTTTCCTGGAAACCTTTGATACCGAGGTGATCCGTTTCCTGAAAAGAGCGTTGAAAGAAGAAGATCCTTTCCGGCTGTTGCGCGAAAACCACAGCGATTCCCTCCATTTTATCCGCGCTTTTCATGAAAAACTGGATGGATTGAGGATCCTCCAGTTTCTGAAAACCCATAATAATCAAAGCGAACAAGGTGACGAAGCAAATCTTTTCGATTTCCTTGACAAGTATTGCCCCGGATCGATAAAGGGGTTACAGCTCAACAGGGAACACTTTTCGTTCTGCAGTTCACCACTGACCGAATTGGAAAAAATCAGGAACTTTTTGTTTGAAAAGGAGATGGAGGTGAGGGTTAACTCAGAACGGTTGTAACAAGCCGGGCAGCATCTTCCAGGGTTACTGCCGAATGGACCTTAAGCCCTGATTCGTCAATCAGTTTTTTCCCTTCCATGGCATTGGTACCCTGTAACCTCACGATGATCGGTACCTCTATCGTTCCGATATTATGGCAGGCATCCACGATCCCCTGTGCGACCCGGTCACAACGCACAATACCCCCGAAGATGTTTACCAGGATAGCTTTTACGGCGGGATCCCGGAGAATGATTCTAAATCCTTCCTCTACCCGCTTTGCACTTGCTGATCCACCGACATCCAGGAAATTGGCCGGATCACCTCCCGACAGCTTGATGATGTCCATGGTGGCCATGGCCAATCCTGCACCGTTCACCATGCAACCGACATTCCCGTTCAATTTGACATAGTTCAGGTCGTGGCGTGAGGCTTCTACCTCGATGGGATCTTCCTCGTCGTAATCACGCATGATCGCGATCTCGGGGTGACGGAATAAAGCATTGTTATCAATCACCATTTTAGCATCCGCTGCCAATATTTTATTATCAGACGTTTTAAATACCGGATTGACTTCGATCAGAGAAGCATCACTTCCTTCATAGGCCTTACAGATACCCGTCACGAACCGTACCATGTTTTTGAAGGCTTCATCCTTCAGCTTCAGGTTAAAAGCGACTTTCCTCGCTTGGAAGGCCTGTAAGCCGATTTTCGGATCGATCTCCTCAATAAAGATCAGTTCGGGTGTCTCTTCTGCCACTTTCTCAATATCCATCCCGCCACGGGGTGAATACATAAGGATGGTAAAACCTTTCTGCCGGTTCAGCAGGATGCTCATGTAAATTTCCGCAGGATCCGAAGGCCCCGGATAATAGATATTTTGCTCTACATACACTTTTTTTACCAACTTGCCTACGGCAGAGGTCTGGGGTGTCACCAAGCGCATCCCGATAATCTGCCCGGCAGCCTGGCGGACTTCCTCCACCGAACGCGCCACTTTTACTCCACCTCCCTTCCCGCGGCCGCCGGCGTGAACCTGGGCCTTTACAACAAACTTATCTGTTCCGGTCGCCCCTTGCAAATACTCTGCAATTTTCACAGCTTCCTCTTCGGTATGAGCCAGCGCCCCTTCCGGAACTGCAACTCCATATTGCTTCAGAATTGTTTTGCTCTGGTATTCATGTAGATTCATAGTACGTGTTTATGAAGACCAAAAATAGTCTTTTGAAGCGGAACCCCCAAAAAAACTGTACGACTTTTCTTATCTTTGCCGATGAACGATATTTCATGATCAAAGCTGACAATATAACAAAATCATTCGGCTCTCTTAAGGTGTTGAAAGGTATTCACCTGCAAGTTAATAAAGGCGAAATCATCTCCCTCGT
>CALMDO010000198.1 GCA_937862805.1 uncultured Bacteroidota bacterium | reverse complement strand
GCCATTGAAATGCCGGTAAGTCCGGGACGACCCTCCCCGGAGGCATTTCCAACCCAGACACCCACCACGTACTCAGGAGTGACACCCACCGACCAGGCATCCCGGTTCCCAAAACTGGTTCCTGTTTTCCAGGCAATCTTACGGGAAGATGAAAAACTTTGCCATTGTTGCTCTTCATCAGGTCGCGCTACCTCAACCATCGCTTCAAAAGTCAGCCAGATGGACCCCGCGTCAAACCATGACGCCTGTTCCTTCGCTGATGGAGGTTGCTTGCTTTGATCAGACAATAAAACCAGGGGATGAAAATCAGCCTTGGTGTAAGTCGGCCCTTCGCTGTTGTAACGTTGCAGGGTCCGGGCCATGGATGCGTACAAACCGGCCAGATCCCACAACGTGGCTTCGGCGCCACCCAGGATTAAAGACAACCCGTAATGTCCAGCCGGATGTGTCAAAGTAGTCATTCCTGCTTTTCTGAGTAAAGCATAGAACCGGGGATATCCGTAAGTTTGAAGCATTTTGACGGCCGGGATGTTCAGGGAGCGCGACAATGCCTGCTTAGCCGGAACCGCCCCATCGTAAGTCAGATTATAATTCTCGGGGATAAAGCCTCCTATCTGCATGGGGATATCGGGTACCAGGGTGTTGGGCAACAACAACCCGTCGGTCAGCATGGCGGCATACAGGAAAGGTTTCAGAATGCTTCCGGTACTGCGGGGCGAGGTGATGATATCAACGCTGTTACCCGTTTCCATTCGGTTTTTGGTCTCCGGGCCCGAAGCATGGGGCAGGTTTCCACAATAGCACAGAACATTGCCCGAAGCCACCTCAACGATCAAAACGGCTGCATTGTATATCTCGTTGGCAATTAACCGGGGCCTGTGGTTTAAAAGAATTTCACTCACTCGATCCTGGGTTGTACCATCAAGGGTTGTGGTCAGTTTTTGCCCTTGGTGCCCTTCCCTGACCAGTCGGTCGAGCAAATGAGGCGCCTTTTGCGGAAGGGGAAAGGGTTTTCCGGGCAATCTCTCACTCCGGGCCAGCTCCCAGGTTACCCGGTCGATTACCGATCTCGCCAGAAGGAGATCCAGTAAACGATTTCGTTTGTCCAACAGCGTACTTTGATTTCGGCCGGGATAGATCATCCCGGGGCTGTTGGGCAGGACTGCAAGGGTAGCTGCTTCAGCCCAGGATAAACGGTCGGGCGGAACGCCGAAATATCGCCAGGCTGCAGCCTCCAGCCCGATCACATTACCACCGAAAGGGGCATGGGAAGCATAAAGCCTGAGTATCTCCCGCTTGCCGGCTCCCAACTCAAGCCTGAAAGCCAAAAGGATTTCTTTAAATTTTTCTCCATAGGTTCTTTGCCGGTTTTTCCGGGACAGCCGGATGACCTGCATGGTAAGGGTGCTTCCGCCGCTGACAACGCGGTGGTTTCTGAAATTCAACATGGCTGCCCTGATCAGGGAGACCGGGTTGAAACCAGGATGTAAGTTGAAATAACGGTCTTCGTAGTGCATCAGCGCAATCCGGAATTTCTCCGGAACTACCTTCGATTCAGGAAAACGCCATTGTTGATCTGTTGCCAGTCGAGCTCCCAATAACCGACCTTCCCGGTCAGTGATCACCGTTGAAGAAGGATCCCTGAAAAGGGGATCAGGTAACCATCGCCAATATAAAACTCCTGTCACAAAGAGGATCAGGATCAAGGAAATCCAAAAGGTTTTTTGCCTGGTGGTCGCCTCCTTTTTCCACCATCCCGTAAACCGGTCGACAACCATCATTTTTCTTCGCGGATCACTTCTGTCCAACCACCCGGAAAACGTGCATTGACCGTTTGATCGTACATCGCTTCACAAGTGACAGCCGGCAGGAAAAATTTCCCCGAATAAGCAGCCATCAATACCACCCTGAATGTTTTAGAGCGGGATGCCCCCAGGTCAAAATGGGTGTAAACCCTGTCATCGCGCACCTCCTGATAATTGAAAGCATTGGCTGTATTTCCCGAAACAACATTATCTTCACCGGTTCGAAGAATTTCCCAACCAGACGGAAATACTTCATTTAAAACAAGTTGTTGGAAATTACCCCTCAGTCCCGGATTTTTTACTGTCACTACGGCCACAAACCGCGTTCCTTGCTTTATTTTCCAGGGTTGAATGGTTTTTCCCTCCGGCGTTTTGTATTGAACGTCGATGATCAATCCATTGGCTGCGGCTTTCAGAGGATCGGTACCGGGCAGGCCGCTGACCGTCAAACGGGCATAGAGGAGGTTTTTGCCTTTATTGACCACATTGACAACCCCTGTTTTTCCGGGCCTTACCTCCACGGGAAGGGTAGTAACAGGATCCGAAGTCTTGATTTCCACAGTAGGTTCTGTGTCCTGACGGAAAGCAGCTGTGATGCCTTTGCCGGTGGTCTTGCCTGTATAGGTAGCAACCGCCATGATCCCGAAAGCGGTGGCTTGCGTGTTGTACCACGTTTCGCTTTCCAGTTCCCTGGAAATCTCCAACACCAGCGATGCAGCCCGGGTCCGAAGGTTCATCATGCAAAGGGTATTCACGATCAGGGCCTTGTCACGCAACGCGGAACCAAAAGTACCAGCCATCTCCTGATAAGGTCGTACTTCCTGCGAAGTTTTGCTGATAATCTGCCCGGCTATTTCGTTTTTTCCTGCTGCAGCATACGCTGCAGCTAATTGCCAGCGGGCCGCTGTCGAGAGATCCTTTTTCTCCAGCAACCGGTTCATCGATCCCGGTTCGGGTTCCCGGGCCAGGGCAAGGGTAAACAAGCGGTAAGCCTGAACCAGATCATCGTTGAAATAACTTTCGTTTACACTCCATGAAATGGCTTTCTGTCTTTGAAAATCTTTCCAGGCAGTGAGGAAGTTCACTGGCAGTGGATACCCCTTCCCTTCTGCTTCCATCATGAAATGTCCTGCGTAACTGGTAGCCCAATCGTCGGCATAGGTTCCTCCCGACCAATACGACAATCCGCCATTGGGTAGCTGAAAGGTTCTGATCCGTTGGATCAGGGCTGTTATTTCTGCCGCGGTCTCCTGCTTTTTTTCATCACTCCTTTCTCTAAACTGATCCAGGTATAGTAACGGGAAAACGGCAGAAACGGTTTGCTCCAGACATCCGTAAGGATATTTTCTCAAAAAGTCGAGCCGCGACTCAAGCGCCAGTCCGGAAATGGATGACAACTCCAGCGCTCCGTTGTTGGTGCCGGGCATTCCGGGTGCCGTCACCAGGGCATTCCAACTCCCGCCAGCCGGTATGACCTTTGTCTGCACATTGGTAATCCTTTGATTGGGATTCCGTACCCCAATCTCTATTTCATGATCGGCAGTCGAATTTCCTCCATGGGCCACAATTTTCACCTTCCCCGTTCCGGTAGTCTCCCGTACCGCCAGATCAAAGGTGACCAGTTGGTCGCCGGTTTCAGTAAAAGTAAGTTGACGGGTGTTGCTCCCGTTCACCGTGAACATCGGGTTGACTTCTACCTCAACGGTCACCTTTCGGATGGTTCGATCCATGGCAAAAACGCTGACAGGCAGGGTCAGTTTTTCACCTGGAGCGGCTACCCTGGGCAAAGTACCCAGTACCATCAGGGGTTTTTTGACTTTAACAGTTTTTTCCTCCTGTCCGTAAGCCCCCTCCTTTCCGGCCACTACCATAACCCTGACACTTCCGATGTAGGCTGGCATAACAAATGAATGGTTCCTGGTTTCGCCTCTTTTCAGTTCAAACGGTCCTAAAAATTTCACCATCGGAACAAAACGGTTGGCTTTTAAGCTGCCTTTGATTGTTCCTTCCTGATCTCCGCCTATGCTCAGAATCCGTTGTAATTCACCACTATAGGCGCCAATCACCTGGTCATAAAGATCCCAGGTCCTCACGCCCAAGGCCTCTCTTGCATAAAAGACACTCCAGGCATCAGGGGTTTTGAAGCGCGTCAGGTCGAGCAGCCCCTCATCGACCACTGCCAACGTATAGGTCATGGGGCGGCCGGTCCGTTCACTGACCGCAATGGTTGCTTTTTTGCCCGGCACGAATTCAGAAGGAAGAGAGAGTTTCGGATAGAGATGGGTGCCGGGGTTTTCGACTTTCACCGGCACAACACCGTAAAGCCTGACCGGCAGATCATTTTTCGATTGGGCATGGGGTTGGATCAGGGTCACGAAGAGATAACTGTTGGGGGCCATCTCTTCGGTGGCATCAATCGCAATTTCCGTGGCTCCTTTAGCTGTCTGAACCCAAAAGGCCTTCAGGACTTTTGAGCCGTTTTCGATGGAAATCAGGGCTCTTCCATCGGGAGCTGAGGGGATTGTCAACCGGATTTTTTCTCCGGTTTTATACAGCGCTTTATCTGTAGCCAACGACAGCATCGCCGCAGCTTGTTTCTCACCACCGGGCATTCTGAAATACCCCGGCCAATCAACATAAACCACTTTTCCTGCGGTATGGCCGGAAGCCTTGTCAGTTACTTTAATCAGGTACCTTCCCCAATCTTCATCACTGACCCTGAACGGATAAATGGCTTTGCCCCCTGTCGTCCTAAATACCCCGGAATCGACCGGCTTAAGGTAAGCCGTCGAGATGAAATCGGCCGAACCCTCCTCTGAATCATCCCACCACCAGCGCCAATCGAGTTTATAAACCTCCACTTTGAGCGTATTGTTTCCGATCAGGGTTCCCCTCGCATCCACATTGACCAGGTTGACATTGTACTGTTGACCGGTGTTCAGTAGCTTTTCGGTGGCTCCTTTACCGGTAAAGGAAATGCCTGCATAAGAGGCAAAAGGGAAATAGGGCAGGGTGAACCGGTCGATGCTGAAATCACCACTCTCTTCGAAAACCATCGTTTCAAAAGTAGCTTTCAGTGCACCCGGAGCCACATGGGTTACATGGATCCGGGGCGTGATAAGGGTCCTGCCATTCCTGTCGAGCCGGCCATCGAACACCGTGATGTTTTCAGCAGCAAAACCGGCAGTCGGGTTATCAAAAACATACCCGGGAAAAGCCGGAAAGGCAGTCACTGATTTTGAAAGGGTCATTGCGACATGGGCTTTCAGATCTCTGGCAGTTGCGCCGGTAAGCCATGATGCTTCCAGCATGGCCACGGGAATTTTGTCTTTGATCAGCCGGTCGGTTTTGAAATCTAACAGTATCTTCAGCCGGTTTGGTTTAATCGTTTCAATGCGGATCATCTTGCGGAATTCGATCCCTCCGACTTCCACTTTTGCCAGCCAGTTTCCTGTGGGAGCCGATGGAGAAGTAGC
>CALMDO010000197.1 GCA_937862805.1 uncultured Bacteroidota bacterium | reverse complement strand
CAAAATATTGTTCCGGATATTGTCGGAATTACCACCCTGGCAGCTACTTCAACGCGCGCTTTCGCTCTGGGAGATCATTTCAGATCGATGGGCTCAAAAGTCGTATTCGGCGGCCCTTATGCTTCCTATATGCAGGAAGAGGCCCTGAAACACGGCGACAGCGTAGTGATTGGAGAAGCAGAAGGCAAATGGGAAAGATGTCTTGATGATTTTGAACAGGGTCGACTAAAGCCGGTTTACACTGCTGACGGGTTTGTTCCCTATAAAACCCAAAAACCTCCCCGATGGGACCTTGTCAATCGAAAAAAGATCTTCCAATTGGCAGTGCAGGTTTCCCGGGGATGTCCTTTCAACTGCGATTTCTGCCTGGTTTCAAAAACTTTTGGAAGAAAAATGCGGTACCGCGATATCGACAATGTGGTGGAAGAGATCCGATCCTCGCATGCATCTTACTTCTTTTTTGTGGATGATAACCTGACCATCAACAAGACTTACGCCAAAGCATTGATGAAGGCTCTCCTGCCGCTGAAGATTTCCTGGGGCTGTATGTGCAGCCTGGATGTGGCCAACGATGAGGAATTGCTCCATTTGATGGCAGAGGCAGGCTGTTTCAACATCCTGATCGGTTTCGAATCCCTGAACCCTGCCAGCCTGGATGAATCACACAAAGATCATAACCGCGGAGGCACAATTTACAAAGAAGCCATCGACCGGATCCATGCAGCAGGCATCCATATCAATGCCAGTTTCGTAGTTGGTTTCGATCACGATACAACGGAAGAATTCGACCGGATCTTCGATTTCACCATGGAACACCATCTCCCCAATGTCAATCTCCACTTGTTGAATGCCCCTCCGGGAACAGAAACCTACAAAAAGTACAAGGAAGAGGGACGTCTGCTATCCTGCGACCCGCAAATGGGCGTCGGCCATTTCCCTACCATTCAGTATAAAAACATGTCGCAGATTGAGATTTTTGACAAATATATGGCGACGATTGCCCGGCTCTATTCTTTTGAAACAATCCGCAAAAAGGGAGAAGCTTTGTTTACCAAAGGAGCTTTCATTCGTCCTGGCGGCCACCTTCCACCCTGGACCAAAGCCCGCCTGGTCTGGATTGTTTTCAACGAGTTTGTTCTCACCCGCGATCCAGAAAGGAGAAAATTGCTTGTTTTCATCCTTGGGTTGATCAGATCAAAACGCATAGCGATCGACAAAGGGTTAGGATTCCTTCTCTCCATGCTGGGTTACCACCGTCACATCCGGCAACATTTCAAGGACATGGAGGCCTACCGTAAATTGGTCCTGAACCAGGACAAGGGCCCGTGGCAACCTCAGGAAATGATTATCGAAAAAATAACCAGGGGATAATGGAACGAATCGGGATCATCGGTGAAGGAAAAATGGGGAGCGGGATTTTCAATTATTTGCTGGAAAGGGATTTCACACTGGTCTGGAATTGCAGCGAAGCGGCCGATGTGGAGAAAATCAGAAAACAATTTGAGAAAAAGCTCTCACGGTGGTTGGGTGCAGGACTCATTGATACCGAAAAATACCACCTTCTTGAACAAACCATCATCAGTCAGGATCTTTCGATTTTAGCCGATTGCGATTTACTGATAGAGGCGATCCCGGAAAACCTGCCAATGAAAAGGGAACTCTTCGCCCGGTTGGATGGGTTCGTGAAACCATCCTGTATCTTTGCTTCCAACTCCTCTTCCATCAATCCCTCCCTGATATCGTCAGCCACCGGGCGAAAGGGTCAATTTGCAGGTCTCCATTTTTTCTATCCTGTAGTGTTGAAAAACATTGTTGAACTGATCCTTCCTGCTGAAGCGACCCCATACACCGTCAATGGTTTGGAAAAATTCCTTGAAAAAGCCGGGAAACTAACGCTTCCGCTTGACGAAAAGAACAGCTTTATCCTCAACAGGATTTTTTTGGATGTCCAGGTTGAAGCCTATCGCCTTGTGGTGGAAAACCTTTGCAGTTACCGGCAAATGGATGAACTGGTCAAAAATCGCCTTTTCGATTTTGGGATTTTTGATTTTATGGACCAGGTGGGTATTGAAACCATGCTGGCCTCTGTACGAAATTATACTGCAGGGCAACCTGGAATTTCATGGCACATGTCACTGATAATCAAGCTCGAACAGCTTATACAACGGGGGGCCACAGGTAAAAATGCAGGCAAGGGCTTTTATATTTATCCGCAGGAGGAAGAACCGGTTGCTAAAATCCCTGAGGCGGATGTGCTGGAAGATCATCTGCGGCAAACCTGGATTGCTTCGTCGCGCCGTTATGCTGCCCTGGCGCACATCCCTTTAGATGTAATGAATCATGCGCTTTGTGAATATTTTGGTGTGAAACAAGGCCCTTTTTCTGCTGTTTAAAGCCTCTTTTATTTCGTAAAAAACGTGTTATCTTTGTTTTTCTAAAACCCAATAAAGATGCACACCCATCGATCGACCCTCCTTTTTACAGGAATCATTGCCGCTGCGCTCTTTTTCCTTAATTTCAGTTATGTTCTGCAATCCCGGCCGTCACCACGTGGAGCTCCCGGAGAGACCATTCCTGACAGTGTGATGACCTTTTTCAGGAACACCTGCATGGATTGTCATTCTGATGATGGTTCGGGGCTGGCAAAAGGGAAACTGAATTTTTCCAGATGGGACAGCTATTCCATTGAAAAGAAGCAGGACAAGGCAAAGGATATTTGTGAGGAGGTCAAAAGTGGTTCCATGCCTAAAAAAGGTTGGTTAAAAAGCAATCCGGAAATGACACCGACTGCCAGGGATATTGAAAAGGTATGCCAATGGGCAGCTACGGTTAAAAAGTAGGTTTTTAGTATGCCCAGAGAAGTTGTTGTCACCGGGATGGGAATGATCACATCCCTGGGATTATCCTTGGAAGAGAACTGGAAAAATCTTTGTGAAGGGAAAAGCGGTGTCACCCGTATTACCAGTTTTGATGTAAGTGAATGTGTCACGCGGATTGCTGCCCGGGTTCCGGAGAACTTCGAAGAATTATCGCGTAAATACATCCGGAAGAGGGCTGCAGGGCAGATGACACGTGTTGCCCGCATGTGTGTCACATCAGCCAAAATGGCTGTCGAGGATGCTGCCATTGATTTTGATAAAGTGGATCGTTCGCGTTGTTGCGTAATCATCGGGGTGGTCAACACGGGCAACTCTTCTGTTGAACAGGGAACCACCCTTCAAAATACCGTTTTTAAGAGCATGTCCAACTCCATGCCGGCATGGATATCCCTGGAGTACCAGCTGACAGGCCCCAGTTTTGCGGTAAACACGGCGTGTGCTTCCTCCGCTTATGCACTCTCCCTCGGTCTTGAAATGATCCGGACGGGCCAGGCTGATGTGGCTTTGGTCGGCGGAGCTGATTCGATCATCAATCCTGAAGAAATAAGGGGATTTAACGCATTGTACGCCCTTTCAACAGCCAATGAAGTTCCGGAACAAGCCAGTAAACCATTTTCCAAAGACCGCGACGGGTTTGTGATTGGCGAAGGCTCAGGGATGCTTGTTTTGGAGGAAAAAAGCAATGCGCTGCTCCGCGGTGCAAAAATTTACGCGGAGGTAGCCGGTTATGCACTTACCAGCGAAGGATACAACATCATGGCTCCCCTCACCGATGGTGAAGGGATGGCCAGGACCATGCACCTTGCTATCAAAAATGCAGGACTGGCTCCTGAGAATATAGATTACATAAACGCCCACGGTACTTCCACTGAATTGAACGACCGGTACGAGACCATGGCCATTAAAAAAATATTTGGAGAGCGGGCTTACCGGATTCCTGTCTCCTCCTCCAAATCGATGATCGGGCATACCATAGGGGCTGCAGGTGCCGTGGAGGCGATCATTACGGCCCTGGCACTCGACCGCGGCGTCATCCCTCCTACCATAAACTATCGTTGTCCCGACCCGGACCTCGATCTTGATTATGTTCCCAATGTCAGTCGACAGGCGACAATCCGGTGCGCCCTCTCCAACTCCTTCGGCTTCGGGGGACACAACGCAACCATTGTCCTAAAAAAATAATATTTTTGCAGAAAATTACAGTTTCAATGGCTAAGATTACCGAAAATACCCGCGAGGAGGTGGCAGCAATCGTCCGCGACTTTTTTGCAGAAGAATGTGAAGTTGATAAATCCAGGATCGATGACACGACCAACATCATTAAGGATCTTGACGGAGATTCCTTAATGTTCCTTGAATTGATCGAAATTTTCAAAAAAAAATACAACCTCGATATCGAATTGAAAGTAATCGGAAAATACGCGGTAAAACACCCCGTGACTACCATCGGACAATTGATCGACATGCAGATGCTGATCATTGAACATGAAAACCGGTTACTGGATCTCGATAATAAAAACTGATCCCTTCTTGATGCACTCCATCAAGATATATGTTTTCCCGGCTTTTACCGACGACTATTCTGCTCATCCCGGTCAGATCTTTCCGGGTTTAATGGAAAGGTTCCGGTCATTGGTGGAAGAAGCTGCATTCGCCATCGATCCTCATTTGCAAAGTTTTGATTTTCAAATCAATAACTTCCTTCAGGATGAATTGAGAAACCAGTTCATCACCTGCCTGTACAGTTGTGCTGTAAGCTCCCTGTTGCGAGAAAAATTTGTCATACCGCAAATGTCGGTCGGTTTCAGCATGGGTATTTATGCCGCCATGGTTGATTCCGGTGCTGTTTCTGTCAGAGCCGCTCTCGAACTGATCCGGATGGCCTTTGACTCCCTGAAAGAGGGTACCCTCGGAATCCATTGCGGAATGGGAGCCATCATCGGACTGGACCGCAAGGATATAGAAATACTGATCAATCAGAATCAATTGGACGTGGAGATATCGAACCAATTGGCACCCTTTTCATTTATTGTTTCCGGA
>CALMDO010000196.1 GCA_937862805.1 uncultured Bacteroidota bacterium | reverse complement strand
GGAAGGATAAAGGTTCCCGAAAGGATGAATCCGTAAAAGGAAGCTGTAAAAAGAAAAGCCGCATACAAACCGGTCAGCGGACTCTTGATCTGTTTCCCGATGAAAAACATCAGGAGCGTACTCAGGGTTCCGAAAAAGATGGCCGCCAGGCGCAGGAAAAACTCATTTTCCAGGGAAAGATTCCATGTAAATAACTGAATCACAACCCCGACCATCGGTGGATGATCAAAATGGCTCAATGCCGGAAAACAGGCGTAGGTCCAGTAATAGACTTCATCATTGCCAAGCTCGATAAAACCGGCGACAAAACCCCTTACCAGCGCGGAAACCACCAGCAACACGATCAGGGCAATATGGATTCTTTTATTCGAAGGCACGGAAACTCAAACTTTGGAATCAGGTGTTTTTTGCGTTTTTGTCCTTTTCAGGAAGAACAGGGCGGCCGTCAGCGCGATAAGGCTTCCCAGCCCTAAGATCCGCTGGATCCAGGTTCGGGGCAGGTTGATCTCTGCCTGAAGAGTATTGTGCGGTTTTTCGCCGTCATAACGGAACACCGGGTTGAGGTAAAAAAGCGTTCCAGGACCTACGTGAGGATACTGATGATACTTCAGGAACTGTATTTCGGTACGGATATAAGTATCCTCCGGAGCAAACTTGTACCATGCCTGGTCCTGTAATCTGACAACCTTCCGGATCTCACCATTTTGACCGATAAAAGTGATCTTCAGGGGTCTTTCACTGACCGCTACATGCAGGGTATCGCAACGCATCTCCACCGATTCGACCACCGGGATCTCTTTCGCATGGCTTGCCTTCTGCGCGAAGGTCTCCTCTTCCCCCATGTATATTTCTGCGCCGAACGCTTTCCCCTCCTTCAACGCTTTGACCAACTGGTCGCCCTTGTTTTCCTTCGCGTTGATATAAGTGCAGATCCGTTGAATCTCATAGGGATCGGCAATATCGTGGGCATCATCGTCAGCCAGCAGGAAAACCGGACGACCGGCCGATAATGCGGCATCCCAGTGAGGAATCGAACGCCAGTTGGCATCCAGCGCTTCCACGAGGTCGTAATTGGTCAACCGGGCCATATCATCAAAGGAATATCCCCTTTCCCAATCGGGATGTGCAATAGCAACGATTTCATTACCAGGCCTCAACCGATTGATAATGTGTTGTTTATGATGAATGTTCTGAACAAGGGAATAATCGAGCCACAAAATTTTCCGTGCACCGATCAGGATCTGGTGCTTTTTTCTGACACCGAAACCGTGTTCATAGACAGGGATATAAAACGAGGAATCGGCAAAGGTTTTATCAATCGATTGATAATTGGAGATTTGCGGAGCATCATACCCTAATGCTTTGTAAGTCTGATAAAACGCTTCATGGGTATTGTGCCGGCCACTGGTAAGTCCACCCCAGGCTTTGGTGTGAAAGTGAAAATTGGCTTTCTTCCATTGGCTGCTGTCCATTCCCTGATAGGGATTATAAAACCGGTCACCGGTAAAAGGCTTTGGTGAAGGAAAATCGTAAACCGGCGCCAGGAAATAAAGCACCAGCTCAACCACCAGAAGCAGGAGGATGAACCAACCGAAGGCTTTGAGTATCTTTCGTCCCATGTTGTACAGGTGCATCCATCTGATTGTTTTATCAGTAGATGGAAAATACCTTTGTTACTGGCACAAAGGTAACGGAGATTTTTCAATTGGCGACCAACAATTACAGGCGGAGAACTCCTGACCGGCTGTTTTTAAAAAAGCGTGAACAATAATTTAATATTCAGCAGGGAAACAATAAGGCCAATGACCAACAGGATACCGGTTGTGGTCTTGCTGTTCACGTATTTCCCCATTACTTTGGCTGAAGAGGTCAGCCAGATTTGCAGGAAGATGGTGAAAGGGAGTTGGATGCTCAGTACCATCTGGGAGATAAGCAAACCTCTGAAAGGATTCCGGATGAGGAAAAGGATCAGCAGCGCGAGGGTCAGAGAGAGGATGACGCCCAGCCGGGAGTGGCTGTCGCGTATATCGTAAGGTTCCCCGAACAAACCGGCGAAGATGCTTCCTCCTGCCATTCCGGAAGTGATCGTGGAGGCCAGTCCCGCCATGAGCAGCGCCACTGCGAAGATCACGCCGGCATTGTTTCCTAACAGGGGTTGCAGAATCTCTTTGGCCTGTTGAAGTTCGGTGAGGGAAACTGTTTTCGAAAAAAAAGTCGCTGCAGCGAGGAGGATCATGGCACTGTTGATGGCCCACCCGATGATCATCGAAAAAAGGGTATCAAACAACTCATAATCCAATTGCTTTTTGATCACCTTATCGTCCTCAAGGTTCCATTGCCGGCTTTGGATCACTTCTGAATGGAGAAAAAGGTTGTGGGGCATCACCACAGCCCCCAGCACGCTCATCACGATAAGCATGGAGCCTTCGGGGATAGAAGGTTTTACCCATCCGATCCCGGCAGCGGCCCAGTTGATATCGACCAGGCTCAGTTCGTAAAGGAAGGAGAGCCCGATGACTGAGACAAAGGCGATGATGTATTTTTCGACCTTTGGATAAGAGTTGGTGAAAAGCAGGATGATCACAAAGAGAAACGACAGCAAAGCCCCTGCCGGGATGGGAATGTTGAAGAGCATGTTAAGTGCGATGGAAGCGCCCAGGATTTCTGCAAGGGATGTGGAGACTGAAGCTCCCATGGCAGAAATCAAAACGGTTCTTGAGATCCAGCAGGGTGTATGCAACGTGGCCGCCTCCGACAGGCACAAACCGGAAGCAATGCCCAAATGGGCCACATTGTGCTGAAGGATGATCAGCATGAGGGTCGACAAGGTTACCATCCAAAGCAGTTCATAGCCGAAGTTGCTACCTGCCGCCAGGTTGGACGCCCAGTTCCCGGGATCGATAAAACCCACCGTTACCAGCAATCCGGGCCCGATATATTTCAGGATATCGAGCCCGCCAAACCGGGGTTTGTGGTCGCGACGTTTTAAATCCTTAAAAAAATCACAATGCATCCGTCCTGTGTGCTATTCTTTTTCGAAAAGCCATTTCCAGGCGAACGCGGCCAGGATAGCGCCGAGGACCGGGGCCACAATAAACAACCAGAGTTGGGTCAATGCTTTACCGCCTGCAAATAGAGCAGGGCCCAAACTGCGAGCGGGATTGACAGATGTTCCCGTCACAGGGATTGCCACCAGATGGATCAACATGAGTGTTACCCCGATGGCAAGACCAGCCATAGCGCCATTGCCGTATTTAGAAGTGACGGCAA
>CALMDO010000195.1 GCA_937862805.1 uncultured Bacteroidota bacterium | reverse complement strand
ATGGGCAGGGCGTTACCCAGGATTGTCAACTGCTCCTTGATGACCTGGATGCTCAGCGGGGAATTGGCGATGATTTTCCTGGCCATGGCAATGGTAAACTCCTCCATCTCTTCCGGTGCCACCAGGTGGTTGATGATACCCAGGTCCAGTGCCTTCTCCGCTGAGATGGGTGACGCGGTGAAAAACATCTCCTTTACAATATGGGAACCGATGATATCCAGGAATTGAAGGATGCCGGAGGTGTTGTAGGGGACACCGATTTTCGCAGGAGTTATGGCAAGGCAGGTATCTTTGGTACCGATCACGATGTCACAGACGAAAGCGATATTGCAGGCACCGCCCCAAATGCTGCCTTCAGCCAGGCAAATGACCGGTACAGGAGTACTTTGTATGGTACGGATTACCTTCTGCAAAGGATTGTCGTAAGCCAATGGGTCGCTTCCGTCACGGGGGAGTTCGTCAATAAAAAAACCGGATGACCAGACTTTCGCCCCCTTATTGGCCCGGAGGATGATGACACGGGCTTTTGCTTCTTTCATCACTTTGAAGGCCGCTAAAAGTTCAGTTAGTAAGGCAAAACTCAAAGCATTTCTTTTTGCATCGTGATCCATGGTGATCCACCCTATTTGCTCCCTGAGCTCTGTTTTTACAAAAGTCATGTGTTAAATTGTTACTTGTTTGAGCGTGCAAAGTAACAAAAAAAAGACAGCGAAGAAAATCACTGAAAGGTTTCAACTATCTTTGCCTCGTTTTTATTATATTGCAGAATGGAGACGGAACAGGCTTATAATGAGGAGAGTATAAAATCTTTGGAGTGGCGCGAACACATCCGTTTGCGACCAGGAATGTACATTGGCAAACTGGGAGACGGTTCCTCACCGGATGATGGTATCTATGTGCAAATCAAAGAGATACTTGACAATTCCATCGATGAATTCGTGATGGGCTTTGGTAAAACCATCGAGGTGACGATCAAAGAACAACAGGTAGTCGTAAGAGATTATGGCCGGGGCATCCCGCTGGGCAAGGTGATTGAATGTGTATCAAAGATCAACACAGGGGCAAAATACGATTCAAAAGTATTCAAGAAGGCGGTGGGCCTCAACGGTGTCGGATCCAAAGCGGTCAACGCCCTCTCTTCTTATTTCAGGGTGCAATCAATCAGGGATGGGATGTCCCGCACGGTAGAGTTCCGGCAGGGTGAAATTTCATCGGATGAACCGGAAAAACAATGCGACCTCAGATCAGGTACCATTGTCACTTTTATCCCCGATGAGGAAATATTCGGAAAATATCACTTCATACCGGAGTATGTTCAGAAAATGCTTTGGAATTATGTATTTCTCAATAATGGACTCACACTCATTTTTAACGGGGAACGGTTTCATTCACAGAACGGTTTGCTCGATCTGCTGAACAGCTACATTGACACCCCGGTCCTCTACCCGATCATTCACCTGCGCGATGGAGATTTCGAATGTGCATTTGCCCATTGCGAAGTTTATGGCGAAGAGTATTATTCCTTTGTGAACGGTCAGCATACGACACAGGGCGGTACCCATCAGGCCGCTTTCAGAGAGGCACTGGTAAAGACCATCCGTGAATTTTACAAGAAGGATTTTGATACCAATGATATCAGAGCTTCACTGGTTGCCGCATTGAGTATCAAAGTGCAGGATCCGGTCTTCGAATCCCAGACCAAAACCAAACTGGGATCCCTTCATGTGGAGCCTGACGGTGTCACGATCCGCAATTATGTGATGGATATTGTGAAAAAGCACCTGGATAACTACCTCCACATGAATCCGGAAACCGCCGAGGCATTGCTCAGGAAGATCATGCAGAGCGAGAAGGAACGCAAAGAGTGGGCCAACATCCGGAAAATCACCAAGGAGAGCGTTAAAAAGGTCAGCCTTCACAACAAAAAATTGCGCGATTGCCGTATCCATTATAATAACCACGATGACCGGCGCTATGAGTCGACCATCTTTATCACGGAAGGTGATTCTGCCAGCGGTTCCATCACCAAGGCCAGGGACGTCAATACCCAGGCGGTTTTCAGTCTGAAAGGCAAACCTCTTAACTGTTTCGGACTGAGCAAAAGGGTTGTTTATGAAAACGAGGAGTTCAACCTGCTGCAGTCAGCCCTTAACGTGGAAGAAGGCGTTGAAGAACTCCGGTATAATTATGTTGTGATCGCTACAGATGCCGACGTGGACGGAATGCACATCCGTTTACTGCTGCTCACTTTTTTTCTTCAGTTTTATCCGGAACTGGTCCGCAGCGGCCATCTTTACATCCTCCAGACCCCGCTTTTCAGGGTCAGGAACAAACAACGCACCATCTATTGCTATTCGGAAGAGGAAAAACGGGAGGCCATAACGCAATTGGGTGCTCACCCTGAGATTACCCGCTTCAAAGGATTAGGAGAAATTTCACCGGATGAGTTTTCCCATTTTATTTCCAAGGACATCCGGCTCGATCCGGTCATCCTGACCCGTGAATCTTCGATAGGGGAGGTACTGACATTTTACATGGGGAAAAATACCCCTGAAAGGCAAAATTTCATCATCGACAACCTTCGGGTTGAAGCCGATGTTCTCGAACCATCTGAATTTCTCTAATCGCTTTCTTTCCGCTTCAGGGGCCAGATGGAAGAGGAAAATTTCATGTTGGTTTCCCTGCGTTTGATAAGGTCTTCAAGTTCAAAGAGCATGTCCTTATTCACTTGCCTGGCCATCGGAATAACCCATTTCTTGGTCTCGTTGATATAATTTTTGATAAATTCTTTATCGAAGATATCCGGGTGAAGATCGGTAAGATTGCTGATCCGGTCGGCACATTTCAGGATTTTAGCCCGTTCTGAACCTTCGTCCAGCAGGCGTTTCAGGTAATCATCCTTCGATTCCGTCTTTTTACGTGTCTCTTCCATGACCAAAGCCAGCACCTCCCTGCCATCCTCATCCAATGACCGGATCTCATCATAGCTTGTGCACTTTGCATCTTCAAAGAGGTCATGAATCACAGAGCCTTTCAGTAAAACAGGATCGACATAATGATAGTCTATCAAAATGGCGAAGGTCCCCAGTGCATGCCGGAATTGATTTCCGCCAACGTACCTTCGGATACCCCTTAAAGCGGTGGCTTTCTGAATATATGGCGCCAGTACCATGTTGACCAGGCGTTCTTTTTCAAAATTTTCCATAAAGTGATTGAAAAGATTTTCCCAGGTTATTGATCAGGTCCGACGCAATCAATGCTTCGTAACCATTTGAAGATAAAGCCAGATCTCCGGCCAGCCCATGCACATAAACACCCAGCAACACAGCTTCCCGCGTTGGATAACCCTGGGCCAGGAGGCCGGTGATGATTCCTGTAAGCACATCGCCACACCCTCCTGTCGCCATACCCGGATTGCCGGTAGAATTGAACCAGCACCGGCCGTCGGGGGAAGTGATCGCAGTGTGAGCTCCTTTCAGTACAACCCAACATTGATACCTGAAAGAGAATTCTTTCTGTAACTTGTTACGATCAAAATCGTTACTTGTTTTTCCCGCGATCCGTTCGAATTCTTTCGGATGGGGGGTAAAAACCGATCCGGGAGGGAGGAAACCGAGCCAGGTCTTATTTTCCGACAGGAGATTGATGGCGTCGGCATCGAAAACTATGGGAAGGGTCGCTTGTTGTATCAGCAATTTTAAAACATTGGCTGTTTGTGGCGCCTTTCCCAAGCCAGGCCCTGTCCCGATGGCAGTGTAAGGCGTGAGGTCGGGAAGCGTTGTGATCGTTCCGAAAGCCGGATCGGCACTTACCATCACTTCAGGTACAGCCGTCTGAACGATTGGCACCCCGCAACCAGGAAGATGCAGCGTCACGAGCCCTGCCCCTGAGCGGAGGCAACCGCCTGCAGCCAGCACTGCAGCGCCCATTTTCCCTTCCGACCCGCAAAGCAACAACGCGTGACCGAAGCGCCCTTTGTGGTCGAATTTGTTTCGTTTACGCAATAAGGGCTGAATTTCATTGTGTTCTGCCATGAAGTTTGACACATCGCAGCCGGCGATGAAGGTTTCAGAAATCCCTATATCTAAAAGAATCCATTTCCCGACAAAAATGTCATTCTCCGGAAAAAAGAAACCCAGTTTGGGAGGTGAAAAAGTAAGGGTGTAGTCAGCCCTGACCACCACCGGATCATTTTCGGTGAAATTGGTGGTGTCGGATGAAAAACCCGAGGGTACATCAATGGCAATCACCAACGCGCCGCTCCGGTTGATGTGGCGTATCAACTTCGCATGAAACCCGGTCACCGGGCGGCTGAGCCCGCTTCCAAAAACCGCGTCGATAACCAGCTCGG
>CALMDO010000194.1 GCA_937862805.1 uncultured Bacteroidota bacterium | reverse complement strand
GAAGGGATCGGCTAATATTTCATTGATCACCACATCATAAAGTGAAGCAGTATCGGGCTTTGCAAAGCGTACTGCACGGCTTGTATCAATCGGATTCCCGGCACAATCTTTCAATAAACAACCCGATTGAAGGCGGTAGATGATTCCCTGTTGAAAGGGTTCGCTGAAATACAGACTGGCCATCTGGTGCCCGGCACTGCTGAACACGATGCTATCGGGAGAAATATCATCCGGCCAGACAGACCAACAATCTGATTTCAAATTCATTGTATCGATGGCTTCCGAGAAAAACAGAAGCAGACCGGCTGTGTCGGAAATCAGGGCCCTGGTTAATAAGGGAGGGGTGGCATCGGGATTGGAATTCTTTACCGAATTGGGTTTCCCGGGAGTCCCTCCCATGGGATGACAGGAGGCATTCCAATTGTCGTAACATCCACAAGGATTGGACGGATCGATCATCTCCAGCGACCACCCTCCTTCGTCCTTAAATGAACCGCGGTACCAGTTGATATCATATTCGACAGCATGGATCACCTGCTGCCCCTGGTCTCTCAGCACCAATTCAGAACCATCGTTCGCCAACGAAGATGAAGAAGAAAACAGGAGAATACCCGGCCCATAGCTCAGGTAAGCGGGATCTTTTGCCAGCAGCAGGTAGTGATCCGGCTGAACGACAACCGGGGGAAGGTGTTTAACAGTGCCTCCATAGCTAAAGCTCCATCGGTTAAGGTTTACAGGAAAGGGAGAACGATTGTAGAGTTCTACAAACTCTCCGTCGGGCAAACCCTGCACAGGATCGGGATCTGCCATTATTTCGTGAATAAGGAGGTCGAACGGTTTGGCCCTGTAATAAACCACCGGAAGAAGGGTATCCGGCATCCGGTTCCCCGCCTGATCTTCAATTCCTGTCACCAGCAGGGTGTCCCACTGTTCATTGGGGAAACCACCGCTAAAGTATAAACTGACCATTCCCTGTGACCCGGGATCCATCCTGGCTGAATCGGGAGACCGGTCACTTGCGATCAGCCGGTAATGGTTTTTTTCCTCCGCGAGGCCGGGGGGAATGCCCTCGGTAAAGGAGAGCCGGATCCTGTTTCCATCGACAATTTCCGCGTTTGAGATGGCTGGAGAAAGGGTATCACGAAGGATCGGTCCGATATAAAAATCATCGAAATAATATTTCGTTGAATTGCTGGAGGTATACCGGCAACTCAGACCAAACCACCGAGCCACGGAGGATCCATTGTCATTAAAAGTTCCGTCTGGGAACAAAGCATGCCCCCCGGTCGTGTCGGTGAAGACCTGCCATGTCCCCTGCAGTTCACGAATAATCCTGATTCTCAGAATATTGGTAGAATGTGTCATCCGGTAACTCCGGAAAGCGTAAAGCCGCGTATGGACCTCCCCTTCCTGCCGGAAGATGCAAAGACTGTCGTCAGCACCTCCGGCCTGTAAATAATAGCTGTTGGCACTCAGCAGATCAAGGGTATCGAGGCATAGATAAATGCGGGCATAATTGTTGGCGGAGGTGTTGAACGACAATTTTATCCAGAAATCCCATTCCGTATTGGTTGCTGTCTCACTCCGGGTAAAGAGATAGGAGGTGTCGCTACCGGTCGAATGAAGGTGCAACTGTCCGGAAGAATTCACCTCAAAATGCGACAGGTCGCCAATCCAGGCAGGGTTTTCGGTGAAATCTCCGTCGGAAAAATCATCGTTGAATTGGCAGTACCCGGTTAAGGAGACCAGAAACGCCAGGAAAAGAATGACTTTTTGCATTTTTTCTTCCTTAATCCGAAAACTGAGGAAAGGTCATACGGTCTGAGACCAAAATCCATACTTTTGCAAAAATTTTCGATTCCATGAAATATCCAAAGGAGCGCACTGGATATTCCATTTGACCCAAAAAATAAATCTTATCACATGAAACTGGCAGTTGTCGGAATTACAGGTTTGGTAGGGAGAGAAATCGTGAAGGTGCTTGATGAGCACCGGTTTACGATGTCAATGCTGATCCCGGTTGCTTCTCCCCTGTCAAAGGGTAAAAAGATGGTTTTCCGCGACAGGGAATACACGATTCTCGATCACGAAAAGGCTATCTCTCTGCAACCTGATATGGCCATTTTTTCAGCCGGTGGGAAAGTTTCAAGAGATTGGGCGCCCCGCTATGCCGCAGCCGGCTGTACTGTCATTGACAATTCATCAGCCTGGCGGATGGATCAGGATGTTCCGTTGGTTGTCCCTGAAATCAACGCATCGGACCTGATCGGTCACCGCCGCATCATCGCCAATCCGAATTGTTCGACCATTCAGCTGGTTTTAGCTGTCGCTCCGCTTCATAAAAGGTACCGGATCAAAAGGATGGTCGTCTCCACCTACCAAAGTGTTACCGGAACCGGTGCCCGTGCAGTCAGACAACTTGAGAACGAGCGGCACGGAATTGAAGGAGAAAGGGCTTATCCTTATCCCATCGACCTTAACCTTTTCCCACACGGGGGTGATTTCCTCGACAACGGTTACACCACTGAGGAGATGAAACTGGTCAACGAATCGCGAAAAATTTTACATGAACCGAATCTGAGGATCACCTCAACCATCGTCCGTGTCCCGGTTTTGGGAGGTCATTCGGAGGCTGTGAACCTTGAATTTGAAGAGGACTTTGACCTGACGGAGGTTCGCCGGCTCCTTGAAACGATGCCCGGGGTCACCCTCCGCGACGATCCCGGCCGGAACATTTACCCTATGCCCCTTGAAGCCCGAGGAAAAGATGATGTTTTCGTGGGTCGTATCCGGCGCGATGAATCCTGCCCTAAAGCACTGAATCTTTTTATTGTGGCTGATAATCTCCGGAAAGGGGCCGCCACCAATGCTGTCCAGATCGCCGAATGGCTGCAAAAAAATTGATTTTTATCAACGATCCTATTGATTAAAACAAACCCATTTGTTGTTTTATATCAATTTAATTGTATATTTGCGGATGACTTGCTTTTATGCGGCCGTAATCTCCTAATGATCAACAAAATACAACATTCCACAAATTGTGGGGATTGTAATTGTAAAACATCTATTTTCAAAAGCCTTCATCCTTTTGAACTTGAACTGATCAATCAGGCCAGGGTTCAGGTAAACTACAAAGCCGGTGAGATCATTTTCAAACAGGGAACACCTTCTCCACATTTTGTATGTGTGACTTCGGGGTTAGCGAAAATCTATATCGAAGGGTATGGTAAAAACCTGATTTTAGCCCTGGTTAAACCGGTCGATTACATTTTCGGACCGGGAATTTACGTTGATAACCGCCATTATTACTCTGCATCAGCAGTGGAAGATTCCTCCGCCTGTCTGGTTGACGTCAATATCTTCAAAAAACTGATCCGTGAAAACCCGGATTTTGCGGATGAATTCATAAAACGGGTGTCCCTTCAATCCATTTTTAACTTCGACCAGGTTATTAGTCTGACCCAGAAACAGATGCACGGGCGTATTGCCGATGTCATCTTTTATTTAGCTGAAAAAATCTATTGCCAGAATCCTTTTGTCATGACCATCAGCCGCCAGGACCTGGCTGACCTTTCAGGTATGTCGAAAGAAAGCGCCATTCGTATTCTGAAAGAGTTCAGGGAAGAGGGAATCCTTTCTCTTCAGGGGAACACGCTGGAAATTCTGAACATCAAGCAGCTACGACAAATCAGCGAAACAGGCTGAAAGCTTTTCCTTCTTCTTCAAAGAGTTTTTTAGGATATTTGATTTCGGGAGGTAAACGCCTTCTGAGGTGTTTTACAAAAAAGCACATAGATCAATATGGATATTGATATATATCAACAGGGCTTTGAGAAATATCAGTTGGGTTATTAACAAATCTCACCGGTTTTTCAGCCACAGCGGGAGGATTCTTTCTATTTTTGTTTTCAACCTATGCACACAAGTTGTCAGTTGCGATCAAAAAATTATTAGCAAAAACTGGAAGAACATGAAAAAAGTTTTCAGGTTTATTATCTCAGCCGGAATGATGGTATCCGTTGCGGCTATGCTTTTCACTTCATGTACCAAGGAAGGCCCGCAGGGACCTGCAGGTCCGGCCGGTAAAGATGGCACGAACGGGACGGATGCTAATTCCAATTGTGTGCAGTGCCACAACTGGAGTGATTCATTGGTTACCAAGATCTTTCAGTACGATGCCTCTCAGCACGCCACCGGTTCCACTACCTTTGAAGGAACCCGTAAGGCATGTGCCGTTTGCCATACCAGCCAGGGGTATCTTGAAAACATCGTTACCAATGCGGATACCACCGCAGAAGCCGTGTATGATGCAGCTCCGATCAATTGCCGTACCTGCCACAAAATTCATAAAACCTACACCAACGCTGATTGGGCCCTTACTATCACAACGGGTTTCCAGCCCATGTATGACAAAACGATCACCATAGACCTGGCCGCTGAAGGTGGTTCATCCAACCTTTGCGCCCGTTGTCACCAGGCCCGAAAAACCTCTCCATGGCTGACCAACCCAACCAGTATTACCGACTCGCTGAAGCCGACCAGCAACCGCTGGGGGCCGCACCATGGCACACAGGGTTTGATCTTATCAGGCAAGGGAGCTTTTGAAATCGGAGCCGTCCCCTTCGGACAAACTGACCATAAATCCAGCCTTGCCTGCTCCTCCTGCCACCAGGCATTGGCACAGGGTGACCTGGTAGGTGGTCACTCACTCAAAATGAGGAATGAAGAAGAAAACATTCAGAACGTTGCCGCGTGCAAAAACTGTCACACCAGTGCCACAAGTTTTGACGTGGGCGGACGCCAGACGGAGATCGCCGGCATGCTGCAAACGTTGAAAGTGAAATTGGCCGTGGCTAATATGCTTGACACCAACACAATGCTTCTCAAAACAGGAAAGAAATACCCCCAGAAACAATTAGCCGTGTTCTGGAATTATCTGATGATTGTTGAAGACCGTAGCCTTGGTGTCCATAACTACATGTACACCCACGACATGCTCCAGTCTGGCCTTGATTATTTTTCCAAACTTGGCAATTAATAGCTTTCAGGATCAATAAAAAGGCTTCAGGGAATGTTTCCCTGAAGCCTTTTTTCAATTTTCAGACAGTAAACTAAATCTCTTCTTTCGAATAAAAACATCCGGCTATTCCACAAAACAAAACCAAACACAAAATTTATCCTATGAAACAGCTTATACGCTTTTCCTTTTTGCTCTCAGTGATTGTTCTTACTTATGGTTTCAGCGGCTCTGATCTGAAATACCCCGGAGGTTCTCCCGCAGGGTACACAGGATCACCTGCCGACGGTCAGAATTGTGTCGGATGTCATGGGGGCAGCGTCGGAAATGTTACAGGATGGATCACCTCCAACGTTCCCGCCGCCGGTTATACCCCCGGGGCAAGTTATACCATCACCGTCACCGTCACCGGAACAGGGAAAAAAGGTTTTGAGGTCTCCCCGCAAAGCCTTACCGGAACACTTCTTGGGACACTGACCCCGGGGACGGGAAGCAAATTTGCCTCCAGCAACCCCAAATACATCACCCAGACAAGCGGCGTAAATACCAACCCGGCTGTCTGGAATTTCACCTGGACCGCACCAGCCGCTGGTACCGGAACTGTCACCTTCTACGGTGCTTTTACAATCAATAAACCGGTTACCAAACTCTCTACCCTCGAAATCCCCGAAAACGTTAACACGGCTGTTCCCGATCAGGAACAACAAGCCTTCTCCGTGTACCCGAATCCTGTATCCGAGGCACTTTCCATAAGCTATTCCTATGATCAGCGCGCTTTTACCCGTATCGATCTGCTGACAGTGTCCGGGCAGAAAGTCCGTCAGCTTTTTGCCGAAGAAGAGACTACCGGTGACCATACCCAAACTTTCCGGTTACGGGGAATTGTAATCCCCGGCATCTATTTTGTTCAATTGACAACGGATTCGCAAAGTGTGACAAAAAAAATAATCGTCCTTTAATTTTTCAATGTCTTCTAAATCCCATCGCTATGCAAAAGAAACATCTTCTCCCTGTCATTTTCTTTTTTATGGGTGTTTTTCTCTTTACTTCCTGTGAATATGCCACCATCACGCCCGATACTCCCACCCCTCCTCCTCCGGGTGACTCGACCAGCTTTTCACTGAAAGTACAACCCATCTTCGATGAACTGGGCTGTGCCCGTGCCATGTGCCACAGCGGCGCTGTTGCCCCCGATCTGAGGGCAGGAAGATCCTTCCAGAGCCTGATGGACAATTCAATGGTAATCCCATATAAACCCAATGAGAGCATCCTCTATACCTGTTTGCTTTCCGGCGGGATCATGGCATCCTATGGCAATCCAACCGATAATGCGACCATCCGTTACTGGATCGAAGAAGGAGCCAGGAATAATTAATCCGGCAAGAAAATGAAGTATCAATCATAAAAATCTTTATCAATGGATACAAAAAGAACTTTACTCAGCCTGCTTTTCTTCCTGTCGGGATTTGGTTTTATCTTTGCCCAGGATTCCGTCACAGCCCCCGAAAACACGCAAAAACCCTTATCACGGGCAGCTTTTGAAAGCGGCATCTTCATCGATAACCAAACCGTCGCTCTTCCACCAACCAAAACCCTTGAATTTGTCCTTCAACACCGTTTCGGAACTATCCAAAACGGTTGGAAAGACCTGGCAGGGCTCTGGGGAGCCTCCAACATCCGGCTTGGTTTGAATTTCACCATTACAAAAAACCTGCTGGTCGGGCTGGGAACAACCAAAAACAACATGCTGCAGGATCTTCAGGTCAAATATATCTTCCTGCGCCAAAGGGAAAAAGGATTCCCCCTGACCATTGGTTATTATGGCGATCTCTCCCTCAACGCCTCCGGGCGGGAAATTTATGGAACTGATTATAAATTTGTCGACCGCCTGGCATGGTACCACGAATTCATGTTCTCCCGCCGCTTCTGTAATTATTTCTCAGCCCAACTGGGGCTCAGTTACACCCACTTTAACAAGGTGGACTCTCTCTCCATGCACGATGCACTCGCCCTCGCTTTGCTGTTGCGATTTAAAGTGAGCCCCCAATCATCCATTATGGTTACCTATCAGCAACCCTTCATTCTCAATTACGATCCGGCTTTCATTGTACGGTACCCAAACCGCTGGATCGACGCTTACCTGAATCCCTCCAAATCACCTTATCCGAATTTCGGATTGGGTTGGGAAATCTGTACCAGTACCCACGCTTTCCAACTTTTCCTCTCAGCTGCCCCCGGGATCGTCCCCTCTGAAATCGTGATGCATAATCCCAACAACGCTTTTAACGGATACATTCTATTGGGCCTGAACATTACGAGGCTCTGGAGTTTTTAACTGAACGCTTACACTTAAAACCAAATACCATGAAAACAACACAAAAATTGGCCACCTTCCTTCTGACGGCGATCGTCGCCGTATTCTTCCTGGGCCTGACCGCCTCCGCACAACAAGCCAAACCCGCACCCTGGCCGGTACCCGATAAGGATAAAGCTTTGAAACCCGCCGTTAAGCTGACTGACGCGGGGGTTATTGCCACCGGCAAAGAACTGTGGGCCAAACATTGCAAATCCTGCCACGGAAGCAAAGGCCTGGGCGATGGCCCAAAAGCTGCCAGCATGAAAACTTTCGCCGGCGACTTCTCCTCCGCTGCCTTTCAGTCCTCAACCGACGGTGAACTCTTCTACCGTACCAACAAAGGGCGTAACGAAATGCCCGGGTATGAAAAGAAAATCCCCGAAGCCAACGACCGCTGGGCTTTGGTTGCCTACATGCGTACAATGAAAAAATAATGATACAAAAAGCCAACATCCGGCCGGCATGGGTAGTCCTGTTGCTGCTACTGGCATTTACCCTGGTACTTTCACTGGCTCAAACCGACGATCAGGGATCCACCGGCACTCCCCGAAAAGGATCCGGGGAAAATACCAGGGTTCTTTATTCCCGCTTTAAAAACGCTGAAGAAAACGAAAATTGCCTGAAATGCCACGGACAGTCTAAATATCAATATGTCAACGCGGAATCACAGAAACTGACCACCCGGCGGATGTACGCAGAAACCATTATTCATCGTGAAGAATTCTACGTTTCCAACCACCGCGAATTCAAATGTACCGATTGCCACTCAGAAGACTATAGCGCCTTTCCACATCCCGGAAACCTGCGGATGGAAACCATTGCCAATTGTATTGACTGTCACGGGGGAGATGAACACTATGCCAAATTTCAATTTGAGAAGATCGATACTGCTTTTATGAAAAGTGTTCATTTTCAAAAACATAGTGATGAATTTACCTGTTGGATGTGCCATGATCCGCATACCTACAAAATCAATGCCCGTACCACCGAAAACCTTACCGAAACCATTTCCTACGACAACACGATCTGCCTCAACTGCCACGACGATGCCGACCGCTACCGGTTACTTACCGATAAACAAAAACCCGATATCATCAAGAAACATGAATGGCTTCCCAACCAGGAGTCGCATTTTACAAAGGTTCGCTGTATTGAATGTCATTCTCGCAACGAAGATACCCTGATTGTCTCCCACTATATCGTACCAAAAAAAATGGCTGTCAGAAAATGTGAAGATTGCCACGCCAAGAACTCTATCCTTACAGCCTCACTTTATAAATACCAGGTAAAAGAAGCCATTCAGAAAGAGGGCTTGTTTAAAGGGCTTTTACTCAACGGTGCTTCTACAGTCGGCCCCGATAAAAACAATGCCCTGAACATCATTAGTTTCATCATCATCGGGTTGCTGCTCCTGGTAATCGCTGGTCATGCGGCATTACGTTTTAAAAACAAATAATCCATGAGCAATTCAGAACGTCTTTACCTCTACCCGGTATGGATCCGGCTCTGGCATCTAACCAATGCCATACTCTGCCTCGTACTCATTGTAACCGGCCTGAGCATTCAATTTTCCAACCCCTCGGTGGTGCTCCAGTTCAAAGTTGCCGTTGCAATCCATAACATTGCAGGAGTTCTGCTGACCCTCAGCTACGTTGTTTTTTTTCTGGGAAACCTTTTTACAGTGAACGGGAAATATTACATCTTTGAGGTTAAAGGGTTTATCACACGGTTAATGAAACAGTTCCGCTACTATACCATCGGCATCTTCCGCAAAGAAACACCCCCCTTTCCTGTGACGATGGAACAAAAATTTAACCCGCTGCAACAATTCTCCTACGTGATCCTTATGTATGTCCTGGTTCCATTGGCGATTTTATCAGGGATCGGGCTGCTTTACCCGCAAATCACAGTCAACAGCCTTTTGGGAACCAGTGGATTGAACCTGACCGATTTGCTGCATATTACAGCCGGATTCCTTATCACAGTCTTTCTGTGTATCCACATCTATTTCTGTACCATCGGCAAAACTTCGGTCAGCAATTTTAAAAGTATGATCGACGGGTACCATGAATCCCATTGATCGTACCTTTGCTTTCTTATGAATCTTCAGGAAACATCAGGATCCGTCAGAAGCGCGCTCATTATAGGAAACATCCGGAAAGCCAATGAATTGAGCTCCAAACCCTATTCCATTGAAGGAATCGTTGTCCATGGCAATCAATTAGGCAAGACGCTGGGTTTCCCGACCGCTAACATTGAACTACCTGAAAACCAACCTCTTTTAATATGTCTTGGGGTTTATCTTGTTAAAGCCCGGATCGGTTCAGAAATCTTCCGGGGAATAGCCAACGTTGGAAACCGACCGACCGTGGATGGAACCACAGTGAAAATTGAGGTACACCTGTTTGATTTTGACCGCGACATCTATGGAATGAACCTTCGTGCTTGTTTCCTGGACCGCCTTCGGGATGAAAAACAATTTTCCGGATTGGCCGCGCTGAAAGAACAGATCAAATTGGATAAAGAACGTGCTCTCGCTCTATTCAGTTCCTGCAACTATCCTGATCCCGATCCCTGAAATCCCCTCCAGTTTCATCCTGGGGACAAGGTTTTCAATCTCTAACTGCAGCTTCCCTCCTCCTGTTATTAAAAGTCCCCGCTTCAGCACCATCGTTCTTTCCGTATCCTGCTGCCCCCCTGCTTTCAACGCCTCTTTCCCCGGCGTTATCTCCAAATCATACTCCATGATCCGCTCCTCCCCCGAAGGGGTATTCATGACCATGTTGAATGGAAGGTGATCTTGTGAAAACTGAGGCCCCGTGCGGACAAAAAAGATGACATTGACCGGCTTCGATGTTTTCGCCAAAGGGATTTCAAACTTCACAATGTCATAGCGTTGCCAGATTCCTCCCGGAAAAGGGTGGTACGATTCTATTACTTTATCCCTTCCACAGGAAATGCCCGTCAGCGCCCATACTATCGATAAAGCCAGCCAAAAGAAAGAATGAAATTTATTTTTTTTCATTTTCGTTTGTATCATTGGGAAGTTTGATTAGAAATTCTGTCCCGACATTCTCAACCGAGGTGAAAGAAATCGTTCCTTCAAGGTTCTCTACAACACCTTTTACAATTGCAAGGCCCAATCCCATCCCACCTGATTTGGTGGTAAATTCCGGTCGAAAGATAAACTGCTGCCTGTCGGCAGGGATCCCGCTGCCGTTATCAATAATCCTGATTATCAGATAATCGTCTTTGTTTTCAAGAAGAATGGTAATCTTCCCGGAAGAAGGCACTGAAATTGATTGTATTGCGTTGTTGATCAGATTGGTAAAGACTCTGAACAACTGTTTCCTGTCACCTCTGACCATGGAATTGGTTGCCCTGCAGGTAAGTTCGAATCCTACAGGAGTGGTGTCTTTATAGAGGCCCATGACATCCCTGATGAGCTCAGCCAGATCGAGGCGCTCCCTGTTTTCAGGCGGCATCCGCGCAAAATCAGAAAAACCTGACGCGATGACTGACAAGGTATCGATTTGCTCTGTCAAAACACGGGTAAACCGCTCCAACCGTTGATCCCAGTCAGGTGCTTTTTCTTTCCACGCTTTCTCAAGGTACTGAACATTCAACTTCATGGGCGTCAACGGATTCTTGATCTCGTGAGCCACCTGCCTTGCCATTTCACGCCAGGCGCTTTCACGCTCCGACCTGGCAAGAAGCGCCGCACTTTCATTCAATTCTCCAACCATCCGGTTATAGTCCTGCACCAATTGCCCAATCTCATCCGACTGTGTCCAGTTGATCTTTTCGTTGTTATGACCCAGCTTTAACCCCGACATGGTTTTTGCCAATAACGTCAGTGGATAGGTAATGTGATTGGAAATCAATAACGTGATAAAAACACTGAAGAGGATTAAAAGGATATAAATGTTGGTAAAAGTGACCAGAACCTCCGAAATTTCTTTTTTCATCACATCGTGCTGTGAAAAATAGGGAAGGTTCACACTTCCGATCATTTCATTCCTGGAATTGAAAAATGGAATATATGCCGAGCTGTACTGCATCCCGCCGATCGCCTCCTTGTGGATAAAGAGTGACTTTTTCTGCACATAAACCGACTGCCAGGCTTCAGGATTGATGGTCCGCGACAACAATCCTTCGTCAAAAATCTGTGGCCGGCTGGTGGCCAGCAACTGCCCCGATAGATCATAGAAATTGATATCTGTAAAGAAAATATTGGATAATTTGACCAGGAAATCGTTGAGCTCGTTTTGGGTGGCGGGTTGCCATGCTTCTGTTTCCGAATAGCGATGCTGCATTTCTGTCATCACTGATAATGCTTTTTCCTGAAGGGTGGCCTCGTTCTTCTGGTGATTGATTTTAATGAGGTTGGTGATCAGCACAATCCCGATTATGAGGAAGATGATGATCAGAATCCCTGTAAAAGCAATCAACAACCGATCGCGCAGCGTTTTGGGTGAGACCAGTTGGCGCATCCGATTTATTTTCAGTATGGTAAAAACCAACAATGAAGTGATGGAAAAGAGAAGAAAGAAGTAAGAGAAGGGGGCAATGAAATCGATCCAGCCGGACTTCGTTTTACTGATAAGCAATGTCGTCTTTCCGTTGATCCGGTAATAATAATGTTCCATCCCGTCATTAACGAAAAACGGCCAGGTAGCAGCAACTTTCAGGTATTGCCGGAGATCGGTTTTATAAGCATAATCCCCCATTCCATATACCAGCCGGTCGCCCTGGTATAAACCGTAAGAATAATCAGGGTATTCTTCGTTTCCCTTATGCCGCCGGTCAAGCAACAATTCGGGATATCCCTGATCGCGGAAAGCGGTCTTCCTGCTCAATTCAATGAATATCCGGGCGGGCGTGTCCATGGTCGCGTGGGCAGGTCCCTTAGAGAGAACGACCAGGTAGTTTTCTACTCCAAAACCATAATCGAGAAAATAAAGGTCAGGATACGGGGTCGACTCTCCGTAATCATGGATCAGTTCCTGAAAGTAGTCGTGACAATTGATCAGGATGCCCTGGGGTTGGATCCTGAGGTTCTTGTTTGAATTACAACGTGTTACCTGTACATTGAACCGGCTCCAATAATCTGTAAAACAGTTTGCTGAAAGATATTCCGATAAAGTATCCGAAGTCTCTTCCGGCGCCGGATCTCCCTGTTCCGTTATCTTTGACAGGAGGGTATCGCTTTTCATTTTACGCCATAAAGATTCGTACAATGTTTCGGTCACCGGGTTGCGTCGGGATGCCAGTTTCATGGCATAGATTTTCCTTTTTTCCTGTTCTTTTCGCCTGTTCGCATCATTGAGGACCAGGGTGGCACAGGCGGCCAACAGGACGACCTGTAGCAATAAATTTTGTAAGGAGAAATTCCCATGCCCTTTCTTGTTTATAACGAAAACTATGAAACCGTATGAAAGTCCGCAGATTACAGGTAAGACCTTCCACTCCCAACCCGCTGTTTGATAAATCAGAAGATTCAAAACCAGTGCTACGATCAGCGACAACAGCAGCATGCTCTTTTTTTCATTAAAAGAGCTGTTGTATTGAATGATCCCGGAGGAAAAAAACCAGAAAGCAAGGAACAGACAGCAGATAATGAATAACCCGTAACCGCTGAGGGTTGTGAGCGCTGCTATGTTTTGCAGATTCAGCGAAAAACTCGAATTAATAACCAGGTTTTCAGTTAAATATACAATCAGTTGAAAAGCCAGTATGACTAAAAGGAAGGAGATGATCCTGAACGGCATTCTAAAGATGCTGTGCTTTATAAGCACGGGGCTGATTATATTTGCATAACAGAAAAAGAGGTAAGCCAGAAGAGCGAGCAGCACAACCATTACCATATAATCGCCCAAAGAGTTCATCACCAGCGAGGAGGCATAAAATCCCGGTCCAAAAAGCTCCCGCGAATAAAGCGGCTGTGGAAAACGAAAAGAATATTGCAAAAAACGCAACAGGGCAATATCGAAGGTGAAACAGAGGAGCAGCCAGCCCTCTTTATCTTTTAAAAGAGTTACCCGGTGGTAAGCCTGGTAAAGGGAAAAAAACAAAAAGCAGATGCCTGCCAGGAAAAGAGAAAGGAGTAGGAAAGTGAGATTTACCGGTGGCGTCGCGGATGGAGAATTTTCAAGATAAAACAGGATTTTTTTTTCGGCCGTAACAACAGGCGTTGTCGTTGTCCGGTCGGTAATCCTGAGGGATTCGTCGAGATGGAAAGGGTCGGCAAAACGGTTGCTAATGTAGTCATTCTGAATCGGATAGTCCCGTTTTATTAAAAACCCGCCAAGGCAGCTAAGTTTCCCGGTTTTCTGCATTTTAACGCCATACCAGCCATTTTGAAGCCTTATCACGTGAAACTGCTCCTTGTCGGCCAAACCTTGTAAGGTTTCGCGGGTCACCACAATTTCATTGGTATTCCAATACAACAGGTCATTCTTGCTGAACACCATGTAAAAGAAATCACCCCGGTCCGGATTGATGGCTTTAAAATTTTCTTTCACCGGTGCCGGATCACCGGTGAGGGTATCCACCCCTGAGACGAAGCGGGTTAGATCCTGGTTCAGGATCTTTTCGGTTTTCTGTATCGCTGAACTTAATTTTTCAGCTGTTCGATCCAGGGGTTCTTCTTTATTGCTGATGGATCCAAGTAGAAAAATCGCGATAAAACAGAATCCCGACAAGAGGAACAGGAAAATATCGGAATTTTTTCGCAAAAACGAAGAAATGTTCATCAAGTTCCTGATTTTGTGCAACATACAAAAAAGGACCTGGGGGCATTTTTAAACGCATTTCCCGCCCGGGTTGAACCCGACCCCCAGTGAGCCCTTGCGTGTCTTCCAGGGCTTAAAATTAACGATTTTCTGCAGTCATCAGGTAGATCATGCTTGAATGACCGCAACCTGTCCTTTTTGCTATCCGGTTCGATTGTAATCCCTGGAAAAATGAAGTCAGCCAGGATGATTTCCCGGTACGGTATTTTTCGCTGAGCAAGGAAATATAAAAGGCGTCTAAGGATTGGGGTAAAGTTGCCAAGAGACGGAATCCGTGCTTTTCGATCAGGTCTTTCAATGAGCCGGGTGAAAAGTGATAAAGGTGTCGGGGTACATCATAAGCTGCCCAGAATGACCCGAACAGGCGGGCGTCCCAAGAATCGGTATTGGGAACCGCGATCAGTATGAGTCCTCCGGGCTTGAGCATCGATTTGATTTTTTCAAGTGTGGGGTTGAGTTCATGGATATGTTCCAGGACGTGCCACAGGGTTATTGCATCGAAATAATTTTTTCTGTCCCTGTATTCATCGAGGGACTCTTTCACGTTCAGGTGGTGTGTTGTTTGAGCAAACAACCTCGCTGCAGCACTTGGTTCCTGTCCGAAGACCTCCATCTTTTTTGAACGGCAGTATTGCAAAAATTCTCCGGTCCCGCAACCAATATCAAGGAGGGTTTGAGGGTGTGCAAATTGATGAAGCACCTTGTATTTTTTGCCGATCATGTAATTTCTTGCCAATCGGTAAGCGTAAGAGAAAAGGTCTTTTTTCCGTGCGTTGTGCGAAATGTATGCCTGCGACTCATAATATTTCCCGATTTCAGTCGCAGATGGCCTGGGATTCAGGTATTTGAATCCGCACTGTTCACACTTTCGGAGGGTAAAAAGCTCCCCTGTTAAAAAATGATCCTTTACCTCAAGGAAGGGTGACGATTTTTCGGTTTCGCATACGGGACAACCTTTCAAGTATTCCATATTGGTCTGTTTCACGTGGAACATCAGTGGCCAATGACAACGATAAGTACTGCAATATCAGCAGGCGAAACGCCACTGATCCGGGAGGCCTGACCCAGGGTGCGTGGTTTGATTTTTTTTAACTTCTCTCTTGCTTCAAAGGAAAGCGCAGTGATTTTTTCATAATCGAGATCCTCTTTCAGTGGGATAGCTTCCAGGGTGGTTAGTTTGTCAGCAACCTCGCGCTCTTTTTCAATATAATTTTCGTATTTTATCAGGATCTCTGCTTCATCCATTACTTCGGGCTCATTCCAGGCTTGTTCGGCCATTACATTCTGTAATGAAGTCACCGCTTCAACCAGGCGATTCAGGCCAATTTGCGGACGGAGCAACAGGTCTCCCATTTTTTGTTTTTGCTTAATTTTTTGAGTCCCGGAATCTTCCAGCAATTGATTCACCTCTTCCGGCATGGCCTGGCTACTTTTCAGGTAATGGATCAACGTTTTGACCTTTTGATACTTTTCATTTACTTTTTCCATTCTGTCTGAAGAGGCCAAACCCAGTTCAAAAGCCTTGGGTGTCAACCTTTCATCCGCATTATCCTGCCTGAGTAAAATCCTGTATTCAGCCCTCGAGGTAAACATACGGTAAGGCTCTTCCGTTCCCTTTGTAACCAGATCATCAATAAGGACACCGATGTAAGCTTCCGACCTTTTCAATATCAATGGTTGATTCTCATTTAATTTTTGGTGGGCATTCACTCCCGCCATCAAACCCTGGGCTGCTGCCTCCTCATACCCGGTTGTGCCATTGATTTGTCCGGCAAAATAAAGGTTCTCTATTCTTTTTGTTTCTAAAGTAAGTTTCAATTGCTGCGGAGGAAAATAATCATATTCGATGGCATAACCCGGCCTGAAAAATTTTACCTGATGGAAACCCGGTACTTTTCGCAGGGCTTCAAATTGAATCTCTTCCGGTAAGGAAGAGGAAAATCCGTTCACATAATACTCAATGGTATCCCATCCCTCAGGTTCAATAAATAATTGGTGGCGATCCTTTGTGGAAAAACGGTCGATTTTATCCTCTACAGATGGACAATAACGAGGGCCTCTCCCTTTGATCCTGCCCGTAAACATCGGGGAACGGTCAAATCCCTTTCTCAGGATCGCGTGAACTTCCGGATTTGTCCAGGTAAGATAACAACTCTTTTGTTCCCTTAATTCAGGGGTGTTTGTAAAAGAGAATTTACCAGGAATTTCATCGCCTGGTTGTTCTTCCATTGCGTTAAAATCCAATGAGCGACCATCTACTCTAACCGGAGTACCTGTCTTCATGCGTTTTGCAGTAAAACCAAGGTCCATCAAATTGGCTGTCAGGTCATGTACTGCGCGCTCTCCGATACGTCCTCCGGAAAAACTTTTTTCCCCGATATGAATAGAACCGTTAAGAAAAGTTCCATTGGCAAGAATCAGGGCATTACAGTGAAAGGTCATACCTAAAGCGGTCCTTATTCCCGTTATCTTACCCTCGAGGGTGACAATTTCGTTGACTGTATCCTGCCAGAAGTCGAGGGTTGGAATCCTTTCCAACACTTTTCTCCACTCCAGTGAATACCTGGTTCTGTCATTTTGTGCACGGGGGCTCCACATGGCGGGGCCTTTAGATCTGTTCAACATTCTGAACTGGATCATGGTTCGGTCGGCCACTATTCCCGAA
>CALMDO010000193.1 GCA_937862805.1 uncultured Bacteroidota bacterium | reverse complement strand
GTTTTTTTTGTACTTTTAGCCCTTCCCGGATTCCCGGTCAATCCGGGAACAAACTTACTAAAATTCTCAGGGATGGTCTTAGCTAAAATGAGGGATCTGTACAAAATCGCCATTTCTCGTGCGGTTATACTCCTTTTTGTCGTTTTCCTGGCACAATCGAAGGTTGTGCCGGCCCAGGATAAAACGGTCACCTGGTACGCGGAAGTGGCTAACCCGCCGGCCGATAAGCCGGTCAACCTGCTACATCTGGAAGCCCGTGTCAGTTTTGTCCCTGAAAAAAACCAGGTAATGGCAACAGCGACTTTTACCCTCACTCCCCTTCGAACTTTCGTGGATTCTATCGTATTCTTTACTCCTGATTTCCAGATACATTCTGTGCTTTTAGATAACGCTCCCATACCTTATTATCAGTCGGGGAACAACCTGGTCATCGGCGCAAAGCCCGTTCCTCCTCCTGCAAAGGGAGATCATCGCGTCTCTGGTTCCCGGTCCACGCTTTTCACTAAAGGAGACACCTGTTCTCTGCAGATTGTTTATACGGCCACTCCGTTAAAGGGGCACATTTATTTTATTGGTTGGCGGCCCGAAGAGAAGGGCAAACGGCAGGCAATCTGGGCGCACCGGCCCATGGGTTGGTTGCCCTATGTCGACTCCAGGATTACAACGGATCTTTTCGTCACTTTTGACAAACGGTTTACTGTCTTTTCCAACGGTGAACGGATGGAGATCACGGAGAACACAGATTCGACCCTTACCTGGCATTATGCGATAAAAGACAACCACCCGTTTTTTTCAACCGCATTGGTGATCGGCGATTATCAGTACAAAACTTCCGTCACATCCCGTGGAATCCCTCTTGAATATTGGTATTACCGTGGAACTGAGGATCGTGTGCCAACCACTTATAAATACACGGAAGAGATGTTTTCCTTCTTCGAAAGGGAGTTGGGTGTGAACTATCCTTACCCCGTTTATCGCGAAGCTCCGGTGATCGATTACATGTACGGTGCCATGGAGACCACCACCAGCACGGTTTTTGGAGATTATATGCTGATCACTCCCAGGTCATGGTGGCAGCGCAATTATGTCAATGTCAATGCCCATGAACTGGCGCACCAATGGTTTGGCAATTATGTGGCGCACCTCACCGGACGTGACGTCTGGCTGACGGAGAGTTTTGGAACCTATTACGCTAAACTTTTCGAAAGACACATTTACGGCGAAGAATATTATCAAAAGTTACGGAATGATGAGTTTTTGCAGGCGTTTGATGCCGCAAAAAAGAATGATTACCCGATCATCAGCTTGCATAGCGGCGTGCAACGGATCTACCAAAAAGGTTCTCTGGTGTTGGATATGCTTCGGGATGTGATGGGAGAAAAGGATTTCAGGGATGCCGTGAAGGATTACCTGCAGAAATATGGATGGGGGTACGCTGAGACCAGTGATTTTATACGGTGTGTTTACGATGCAACCGGTTCACCGTACAATTGGTTTTTCGATCAATGGATACTGCGGGGTGGTGAACCCGAATACAAGGTTAGTTGGGAGGTGACGGACGATACGCTCCGTCATCGGTCGACGCGGATTCACATTTGGCAAATGCAACAGATCTCCCCACTGAACGGACTGTTCCGGATGCCGGTAGGATTTGAGGTCCGTTATACCGATGGAAGCTATGACAGTACACGGGCCTGGGTTGAAGATCAGTACACCGAAATCAGACTTCCCAACAAATTCGGGAAACGGGTCAGTTATGTTTTGTTCGATCCAGGACGAAAGATACTCAAGAAAGTGGACTTTCCGAGAAGTTACAGTGAACTGGAGGCTCAACTGACCGGCGCCCGGCAAATGATCGACCGGTACGATGCCTTGCTGGCCTTGCGCGACACTCCGATTGACCAAAAAAGCCTTTTGTTGGCCAAATCTTTCAGAAAGGAACGGTTTCATCTGATTCGCACGGAGATCCTTAACCAGTTCGCCACCGACACTTCACCCGAAGCAATGGAACTTTTCAGGGAAGCGCTAAAAGATCCGGATGGCGAGGTTCGCAAAGCAGCGCTGACCCAGTTGAAAAGACTACCGGACCTTTTACGTGGTACAGTAGAAGAGATGCTGAACGATTCGAGTTTTTTGAACATTGAGTTGGCGTTGAATGGTCTGTGCACTTCCTTTCCGGAAAGTGCGCCGTATTATTTACAACAAACTGCCGACATGGAGGGTTGGCGTGGAAAGAACATCCGGATGAAGTGGCTGGAAATGGCGATGCTTTACCATCCTGACACGGCCCTCCGTAAAGCCTGCTTAACAGAGTTAATTGGATATTCGGGGCCGGTCTTTGAATTCGAAACCCGGATGAATGCCCTGAACCTCCTGAAAAAGATCCGGTACGC